>CAYWZC010000020.1:3582-35126 GCA_964462745.1 uncultured Rhodanobacteraceae bacterium | reverse complement strand
AAGATCTACGCGAACGAGGGCGTCGCGCAGATGCTGTTTCTCGAATCGGACGAGGAATGCGAGACCAGCTACAAGGACCGCGGCGGCAAGTACATGGGCCAGCGTGGCGTGACCTTGCCGCACGCCTGACTCTCCGCGGCCGGTTGCGTGACCCGCATCGGCACGCTCCACGCGCGCAACTGGCGGCCGGTCAGGTCGATATGGCCACGACCGCGATCGGTGCCATCGACGCTGACATCGAAGTGGTAGCGTCGCTCGATCGCGAATCCGCCGGACGTACGCCGCATGCGCAGGCGTTCGAGCGCGACGCTCTGGTCGAGCAGTTGCACCCCGGCTTCGCGGCATAGCCGTTGCCCGGTCAGGATCGCGAATTCACGCCAGGCCAGCGCACCCATCCACAGCCAGACGAGGGCGCCGATCAGGAGCAGGCCGAGCAGGCTGGCAGTCATGCCGGACAGTGTGGGTGGCGGGCGCCCATCGCGCAAGCCTGCCGGGGATGTGCAGGCACGCGGCACCGTTTTGGCTACAATCGGAGCCCGGGAGTGGGTCGGGGATTGTCGGGGAAGCCATGAAGCTGATCTTTCCGCAAGGGGAACACGCGCCATACGATCTGGCCGAGGGAGTCGTGCGTATCGGCTCGGCGGTCGATTGCGATCTGCGTATCGAGGGAACGGGCGTCGCGGCCCATCATTGCGAAATCGAAACGCGCGAGGGTAGTGCGACGGTGCGTGCCGTGGACCCGGCCGCAGCGACCGTGTTCAACGGGCGCCAGATCACCGAACCGACCGAGCTTGCCCCCGGCGACCTGTTGCTGTTCGGTCGCGTGGGCTGCCGCATCGGGTCGGCAGCCCCGCAGCCTGCACCTGAAACGGGCGCAGCGGACGAAAAGGATGGGCATACCGTGCTGCGCATGGCGATGCCGAAATACCTGTTGCGCGGCGTATCCGGTGCGACGTTCGGCAAGACCTTCGCGCTCACCGGCAGCATGATCATGGGCCGCCAACCCGACTGCGACATCGCGATCGCATCGGACGAAGTGTCGCGCCGGCATGCGCGGCTGACCGTGCGCACCGATGGCGTGGCCGTGGACGACCTCGGTTCCGCGAACGGTACCTTCGTGAACGACAAGCGCGTGCAGAGCGCGGTGCTCCGGTCCGGCGATGAACTGCGCCTGGACACCGTCCGTTTCCAGTTGACCACGCCGGGTTCGGCGGTATCCGCCGCGAAGCCGGCTGCGGTGGGTGCGCCGGTCGAGGCGCCACGACCCGACCGTGGGCGATTCGCGTTGTGGATCGCGATCGGTGTCGTCGCCGCGGCGATCGTCGCGGTCGGCGTTCTGCACTACCTCGGGGTGCTCTGACCCTGGAACGCGCTAGGAGGCTGCGGCCGGGCCGAGCCGGATGCGCATCGACAGGTCGATGGCCTCGATGTGCTTGGTCAGCGCGCCGATCGAGATGAAGTCGACTCCGGTTTCGGCGCAAGCGCGCACGTTTTCGAGCGACACGTTCCCGGAAATCTCGAGAGGGACGGTACCCGCGACCGCCGCAACCGCGCGCGCGAGTTCCTCCCGCTCGAAGTCGTCGAGCAGGATGCGGTCGGCCCCGGCGGCGAGCGCTTCGCGCAGCTCGGCGAAGCTTTCCACTTCCACCTCGATCGGCAGGTCCGGGTGCGCCGAGCGCGCAGCGCTGGTCGCAGCGCCGATCGAACCGGCGGCCGCGACGTGGTTTTCCTTGATCAGGACGGCGTCGTACAGGCCCATGCGATGGTTCGAACCGCCACCGGCGCGGACCGCGTACTTCTGCGCCTGGCGCAGACCCGGAAGCGTCTTGCGCGTATCGAGGATCGTCGCGCGCGTGCCGCGCACGGCGTCGACGAACTGCGCGGTCGTGGTCGCGGTAGCGGACAGGGTTTGAAGGAAATTGAGCGCGGTCCGCTCCGCGCTGACCAGTGCGCGCGCAGCCCCGGAAATGTCGCACAGGATCGTGCCGGCACCGACGGGTTCGCCTTCGCCGACGTGCCACTCGATCATTGCGTCCGGATCGAGCGCGCGAAAGCAGGCGTCGAACCAGGGGCGACCGCAGATCACGGCCGGGTCGCGCGCGACGACCCGCGCGCGCGCCTCGCGTTCGACGGGCAGCAGGTCGGCGGTGACATCGCCACGGCCGATGTCCTCGTCGAGTGCGCGACGCACGTCTGCCTCGATCACGGAACGGTCGGGCGGCACGAGATTCATGGGCGGGGGATCCGAATGGCGCCCGCGTGGCCGTTGGCGGGCGCAGTTCCCGTCATCCGGCGCGGCTCGCGATCGAGGCCGGCGAATGCGGCGGTGGTTGCCGTCATTCGCCGGATGGTTCCTTGCCGGCGGGTTCGGCATCGCCGGCCGGGGAAGCGGCACGCAGGCGAGCGACGATCGCATCGAGTGCCCGGTCGAACAGGGGCACGTCGAGCAATGCGGTCATGCTTCCGCGGCGCAGTTCCGCCGCGAGCGCGTACACGGTCTTGTCGCAGACCTTGAGTCCGCGCCGATTGACGAACAGGAACTTGCCGCTGATCGGACTGATCCACGACAGCTTGGCCCGCTCGCGCTGGCCGTCCTCCGCCACCATTTCGAACCAGGTTCCGGGTTTCATCGCGCGTGCGGCGGCGAGAAACTCGTCGTCGTCCGCAGCGGTCGGTTCCGAGTCTTCCGCAGCCGGTTCCGGTTCGACCGAACTCAGGATGATTTCCTCGACCGGACTTTGCGGCATCGCGGGATTCGCGGCCGGCCGGGCGGCGGCCTGCGGTTCCGCGGATGCCTCGCCGGATGCGGTCTCCCCGGGTTCCTCCGGTACGGCTGGTGCCGCCGGCGGATCCGCGACCGCAGCCTCGTCCATTCCATAGGGCGCGTTGCTCGCGGCGATCACCTCGCGCGCCGTCTTCAGCTCGGGAGTTTCGCCTTCGAGCAGGCGCGCATAGAACCGGCCGAGCTCGTCGATTTGCGCGGTGATGTCACTCTCGTGATAGGCCACGGTTGCGAGGCCGTGGCGCAAGGCGGCCTCGATCTGCGGGATCAGCAGGCGCAGGCGGTTGCGGCCGGCTTCGCTGCGCTTGGGCGTGGTGCTCCAAATGAATTCGTCGGCGAATCGCAGCGCCTTCTTCCATTCCTCCGAATCCTCGCCCTTGCGCAACAGGGTCAACACCATGAAGTTGGCCCAGGGTCGCGACAGGATCGTGTGCGCGACAGGCGGCAGCTTGCGGTTGCCGATCCGATGCAGGACTTCGCGCGCGGTCACGCGCCGGGCCTCGTTGAGCTTCTCGCGGCCGCGTGTCGCCTCGGCGACACGTTGCTCGGCGTGTTCGGCGCGGCGCCGATGTTCTTCCATGAAGCGGTTGAATTCGGCGAGTTCCTCGTCGAACACGCGCAGGTCGTCATCGAACTTCTGCAGGATCGTGTCGACCGACTGGCGAATCCGGTCGTGCAGGCGATTGTCGCGATCGGATTCCGGCGACCAGCCCATTCCGGCTTCGGCCAGCGCATCGAGCAGACGCCTGGCAGGGTGGGCCTTTTGTGCGAACAGGTGGCGATCCACGATCGCGACCTTGAGGTACGGGATCTGCAGACGCCCGAGCAATGCCTGGATCATGGCAGGCAGGTTGCGGTCGCGCAGGATAAACTCGAACAGCATGCCGACGAGGTCGATGGTGTCCTCGTCGGCGCTCGATACGTGGCGCGCCTGGGCATCGTTGCCGAACCGGCGCACCTGGGCGAGCAGTTCCTGCTTGATCTCGCGCGTGGCGTCGGCGCTCATGACGAAGCGGTCGTCGGAAACGGCCTGGCCCTGCAGCACGCTCAGCGCATTCAGCAGGGTCGCCGCGTCGAGGCCCGCGTCGGCCGGCTCCCCATCCGCGGCCGCAAAACTGCCGGTGTGGCTCCCGGAATGCCCGCGGCGTCCCGCCAGCAGGGAACGCAGGGTCTCGTAAACCTCGGCATGCAATGCGCTCGCGCCGTGCCCGGCGGCGGCTTCGGCATGACCGCCATCGATATCGGCCGCGTGGCCGCGGGCAGGGGTTCCCGCTGGCGACGCAGGCGGATGGCGCGTGCCGCGTGGCACCTCATGGCGGATCTGCGGCAACACGCCCGCGCGGATCAGCTCGATGTTGATCTCGTCATACAGCGCGTTCAGGCCTGCCATGACGTAGCGGTCGAACAGTTTGTAGATGATGAGCTTGACCTGGACGTTCAGGTCGAATTCGCGGACCGCACCACGGAAAGCGTCGCACAGCATGGCCGGGCCGACCGGGGAGGCGCGTTCCTCGGACTTGCCGCCGGTGATCGCTGCAAGTCGCTGGTTGATCTGGTAGAGCGGGCGCACGAGCCGGCTCTCGGCCTTCGCGACCATGCTGGAAATCGCGAGGGATTCCTCGAGTTCCTGATCGTCAACCAGGCTCAGCGTGCTGCCGTCCGGTGTGGCCTGGGCCGATTCGATCGGTTTCAGTTCGCCGGTCGCGAACTCGGCGAAGTTCCTGCCGATGCGTTCCTGGAACAGCCGTTCCACGAGCGGCCGCTTCTTGCGCACTTCGCGCATGCCGTCGAAAAACTGGGTTTGCGCGGCATTGCTCTCGGCCTTTTCCGCGAGATCGAACAACGCATCGTCGACGTTCTCGAACAGCGCGCTGACGAGGCCGTTGATGCGGTTCTGCGCGATGCTGCGAACGCGCCTGAGCAGTTCGCCCGGGCGTTGCGCATCCGCTTGCAGGTCACCTTGCCTCTGTGCGAGCTGGACGACCTTCTGGGACTCGCCTGACGTGGTCACGGGAGCATTCCCCTGGTATGGGAATCCGTTCCCCGACCTTTCCCTGTTATCGATTCGTGGCAATGGGCACAGAATAGAATAAAACGTGATGCAATTGTCAATGGAATGGACATATCCGGTAGTCCCCGGGCCTTCGTTCAGCTACGGACAGGTTGGGGCTTCAGCGGGCGAGGCCGCTGATGCCCGCGGCGGCAATCGCCTCATCCGCGAGCAGGACCGGAATGTCGTCTTCGATCCGGTAGATGGTGCGCCCGTTGGTCGTGATCAGGGCGCCGCCGGGCGCATCGGTGACCGCCCGTCCGACGGCCGTCGTGACGTGCCCGGCATCGATTTCGCGCGCCAGTACGGCGAGTTCCTCGGGATTCAACAGGCGCAAAGGCTGCCGGGTCGTCGGGCAGCACAGGATATCGAGCAGGCGTTGGTCCATCGGTCGTCACGGTGCCGGGCTGGGCTTTGTGCGTACAATAGCGGCTTTTCGATGCAGCGACCATGACAGGCCACGAATCCGCCAGCGCCGAGGCGCGGCGCCCGCAAGTTGGTGTCGTGATGGGTTCCCGGTCCGACTGGGAGACCATGCAACACGCGGTCGCGATGCTCGACCGGCTCGGCATCGCGCACGAGGCGCGGGTCGTGTCCGCGCATCGAACCCCCGACCTGTTGTTCGAGTACGCGGCGCAGGCGCACGAGCGCGGCCTCGCGGCGATCATCGCGGGCGCGGGCGGCGCGGCGCACCTGCCGGGCATGCTGGCCGCCAAGACCCGGGTTCCAGTGCTCGGCGTGCCGGTACCGTCGCAGGCGCTGAACGGGCTGGATTCGCTGCTTTCGATCGTGCAGATGCCGGCTGGAGTGCCGGTCGCGACCTTCGCGATCGGGCGATCGGGCGCGATCAATGCGGCGCTGTTCGCCGCAGCCGTCCTCGCGAACGACAACCCCGGCGTCGCGGAACGCCTCGAAGCCTTCCGCCGCGAACAGACGCAAGGCGTGCTCGATGAGCCCGATCCGCGCCGGTCGTAACCGCGCATGAGCACGATCAGCAACACGGACCGCGCGCGTTGCGCGCGAACCGCCCCCTCACCTCAGGCCTCTCCCGCAAGCGCCGGTGTTGGTGCCATACGGGTGGAAGCATGGTCCTGGATCGGCGCGCGTTCGCGGTGCGTTCCATGAGTACGGTCGGCATCCTGGGGGGCGGGCAGTTGGCGCGCATGCTGGCGCTGGCCGGTACGCCGCTGGGACAGCGTTTCCTCGTCGTCGACAGCGCCGCGGACGCATGTGCCGGTAATGTCGCACCACTGGTGCAAACCGGCTGGGACGATGCCGCTGGACTCGCGGAATTCGCGCGCCGCGTCGACGTGGCCACTTTCGATTTCGAGAACGTGCCGGCGGAAACCGCACGGCTGTTGACCGCACACACGCGGGTTTTCCCGCCGCCTGCGGCGCTGGCCGTCGCCCAGGACCGGCTGGCGGAAAAGAACCTGTTTCGCGAAATCGGCCTCGACACGCCGGCGTTCGCGGCGGTCGACACGCGCGAGGATCTCGACCGCGCGGTCGCCGCGGTCGGCCTGCCCGCGGTGCTCAAGACGCGTCGACTCGGTTACGACGGCAAGGGCCAGCGCGTGCTGCGTGATGCCGCCGACCTCAATCCGGCGTGGGCCGATCTCGGCGCGGCGCCGCTGATCCTCGAGCAGTTCGTCGCGTTCGATGCCGAGTTGTCGGTGATCGCGGTGCGCACGCGCGGCGGTGAATTCCGCCACTACCCGGTCACCCGCAACTGGCATGCGGACGGCATCCTGTCGGCGAGCCTCGCCTTGCCGGGCGACACGGACGCGGCGGAGGCGGGTGCGGTCGCGCATGCGCGCGCGCTGGCCGAGCGGCTCGAGTATGTCGGGGTGTTCGCGCTCGAATTGTTCCGTGTCGGCGAGCGCATCCTCGGCAACGAGATTGCGCCGCGCGTGCACAACTCCGGCCACTGGACGATCGAGGGTTGCGCATGCAGCCAGTTCGAGAACCACGTCCGCGCGATTCTCGACCTGCCGCTCGGCGATACCCGTGCGCTCGCACCGAGCGTGATGCTCAACTGGGTCGGGGAACTGCCGGATGCGCGCGCCGCGCTCACCGAACCACGCGTGCACTGGCACGATTACGGCAAGTCGCCGCGTCCGGGCCGCAAGGTCGGCCACGCCACGATCTGCGCAACATCCGCGAGCGAACTGGACGAGCGCTTGCGGCGCGTCGGCGGCATGCTCGATCGCACGGAGCAGGTCGCGCCGGTGCTCGACCTGCTCGCCTCATTGCGCGGCTGAGTGCCGCCGGTTCAGCCCATCTGGTCCGCGACGAAGTCCCAGTTCGCGAGATTCCAGAACGCCTCGATGTACTTCGGCCGCGCGTTGCGATAGTCGATGTAGTAGGCGTGCTCCCACACGTCGCAGGTCAGCAGCGGCCGATCGCTGCCGGTCAGTGGCGTCGCCGCGTTCGACGTGCTGACGAGGCCGAGCGAACCGTCGCCGCGCTGCACGAGCCACGCCCAGCCGGAACCGAACGTGCCGACCGCGGTTTCGGTGAACTGCTCCTTGAACGCGGCGAAATCGCCGAATGCCTTCTTGATGCCGTCGGCGAGGCGCCCGGACGGTTCACCGCCGCCGGAAGGCGACAGGCAGTTCCAGTAGAACGCGTGGTTCCACGCCTGCGCGGCGTTGTTGAACATGCCGCCGCTCGAGGATTTCACGATGTCCTCCAACGGCTTGTCGGCGAATTCGGTGCCCTCGATCATGCCGTTGAGCTTGTCCACGTAGGTCTTGTGGTGCTTGCCGTAGTGGTAGTCGATGGTTTCCGCGGAAATATGCGGTGTGAGTGCGTCGCGGGACCAGGGAAGCGGTGGTAGTTCGATCGCCATGCGGATTCTCCTTGCCGGTGGGTGGGATGAAACCTGCTCTGATGAGCATGGGCAACGCGCAGGTCCGGCATGGTTTCCGGGGGAATCGGATGCCGCGGGGCTGCCGTTGGAACTCCCCGAGTCTATGGAGGCGTGCTCGTGCAAATCAACCGGTGGCCGCGCTGGTAGAATGATGCAATCGGCGCAACGCGCCCCACATGGTCAACGCATCATCATGGATGTCATCGAACGTATCCGGCAGACGGTGGAGAGCCACCCCGTCGTGCTGTTCATGAAGGGAACGCCGCAGTTCCCGATGTGCGGCTTCTCCAGTCGCACGGCGCAGGTCCTGAAGGCGGTCAACGCGGAATACCATTCGGTCAACGTGCTCGAAGATCCGGAGATCCGCGCGAACCTGCCGCGTTTTTCCGATTGGCCGACGTTCCCGCAACTGTTCGTGAACGGCGAGCTCATCGGCGGCTGCGACATCGCGCTCGAGTTGTACGAGTCGGGTGAACTGGCGCGGCTCGTGCAGGACGCGCGGCAAGGCTGACCGGCATGCTGCCGTTCGCGACGATCGCCGACCCGGCGCCGGCGCCGGGTAGCCTGCGCGGACGCGTCGTGCTGGTCACCGGCGCCTGCGGCGGGCTCGGTCGCGCCACCGCGCTGGCCTGCGCACGCGCCGGCGCGGGCGTGATCCTGCTCGGACGCAAGGTGCGCGGGCTCGAAAGCCTGTATGACGAGGTCGAATCGATCGGCGCAGCCAAACCCGCGATCTATCCGATGAACCTCGACGGTGCCAAGCCGGAACATCATGCCGAGCTGGCCGTGACGATCGAGCGCGAATGCGGGCGCCTGGATGGCATCGTGCACGCGGCCGCGCAATTCGACGGCTTGCGTCCGCTCGAACAGATGCCGCCGGAAGAATGGGCGCGCGCGTTGCAGGTCAACCTGACCGCGCCGTTCCTGCTGACCCGCGCGTGCATGC
Organism: uncultured Rhodanobacteraceae bacterium; assembly: GCA_964462745.1. Lineage (GTDB taxonomy): Bacteria > Pseudomonadota > Gammaproteobacteria > Xanthomonadales > Rhodanobacteraceae > Dokdonella_A. Next base: position 26,476 of record CAYWZC010000020.1, on the reverse strand, counting down.
CGCTGCTGCGCGCCGCACCGGATGCGGCGATCGTGTTCGTGCTCGACGACCCGCAGCGCACCGGCAAGTCGTTCTGGGGTGGTTACGGCGTCGCCAAGCACGGCCTCGCCGGCCTCGCCGAAATCGTCCACGAAGAGACCGAACGCGGCAGCATCCGCGCGCATGCGTTGCTGCCTGCGCCGATGCGCACGGCCTTGCGCAGGATGGCGTATTTCGGCGAGAACACCATGAACCTGCCGCCGCCGGATGCCGCCGGCGAGGCCGCCGCCTGGTTGCTCGGCCCCGACGCGATCGCGCTGCGTGGCAAGGTGCTCGACTTGCGACCGTCCGCGCGCGACGATGCGTGACGGCGTCGGACTGACGAGGATTTAGCGTACCGATGGAAACGGGCATGAGTACCCTTTCGGCCGGCATCCTGCTGTTCCTCATCATGGATCCGCTCGGCAACATCCCGTTGTTCCTGTCCGTGCTCGGCAATGTCGCGCCGGAACGGCGGCGCCTGGTGCTGGTGCGCGAACTCATCCTCGCGCTGGTCGTGCTGTTCGCGTTCCTGTTCGGCGGCCAGTATGTCCTGCATGCGCTGCAACTGAAGCAGGAGTCGGTCAGCATCGCCGGCGGCATCGTGCTGTTCCTGATCGGCGTGCGCATGATCTTTCCGCCGAAGGAGGGTATCTTCGGCCACGGTGGGCCGGACTCCGAACCGTTCATCGTGCCGCTCGCGGTGCCGGCCGTGGCCGGCCCATCGACGATGGCCGCGGTCATGCTGCTCGCGAACAGCGAACCCGGCCGCGCCGCGGACTGGAGTCTCGCCCTCGGCGGCGCGTGGCTCGCGACCGCGGTGATCCTGTTCTCCTCGACCTACCTGTTCCGCCTGCTCGGGCGCAGCGCGCTGATCGCGATCGAGCGCCTCATGGGCATGTTGCTGGTCGCGCTGTCGGTGCAGATGTTCCTCGATGGCGTCGTCGCCTACATCAGGAGCGCCGGCTGACGCAAGGCCTAGTCCGGAAACGGTGCGAATGGCCGCCGTTGTCACAAATCCGCCTCACAGTACTGTTAAAATACGGTTATCCGGGCCGGGCAGACCGGTCGGTGCGGGATTCCCGTGCAATGTCGTATCGCCGATGTCCGTTCGATGTCGCAGGCCGGTTTTTCGAGATTCCCGCGGCACAGGGATGTGCCGCTCGCGATCTGGCGCGCAAGCGCCGGATCGCGGAGGCGAGACCGGACTTGTTCCGGTCTCGCCGACTCGAGAAGCCGCCCGGATGGCGGTTTTTCGAGATTTCAATAACTCCCCAAAGGGTTTGATCGGATGACTCAGCTATTTCGCATGCGTGCGTTGCTGTGGGTGGTCGCTGCGCTGTTCGCGTTGTCGACGGCTCATGCGCAGAACACTTCCTCGTCCCTGAGCGGACACATCGTCGACTCCGCGGGTGCGCCCGTCGCCGGGGCGTCGGTCGAGATCCTGCACGTCCCGTCGGGAACGACCAAGACGGTCACGACCGATGCGAATGGCCGCTACAGCGCGCAGGGCCTGCGTGTCGGCGGACCGTTCTATGTTTCCGCGACGAAGGACGACCAGAGCGCCGAGCAGCGCGACGTCTACCTCAAGCTTGCCGAGGAAACCACCCTCAACCTGAGCATGGCGAGCACGGCGATGACGCTCGAAGGCGTGGTCGTCACCGCAACCGCGCTGAACGAGGTGTTCCAGCCCGACAACAAGGGGCTCGGCACGAACATCTCCGGGCGCGACCTGCAGAACGTCCCGGCGCCGACCCGCTCGATCCAGGACATCGCGCGCCTCGATCCGCGCATCACCGTGACCGATCGCGGCGACGGCTCGATCTCGGCGATGGGCCAGAACAGCCGCTACAACAAGATCAGCGTCGATTCGGTCAACATCGGCGACCCGTTCGGCCTCAATTCGAACGGCATGCCGTACATCGGCTCGCCGGTATCGGTGGACACGATCGAGGAATACAACCTGTCGACAGCGAACTTCGACGTGACCTCCAACGTGGTCGGCGCGAGCATCAATGCGGTCACCAAGAGTGGCACCAACGAGTTCCACGGTTCGGCGTACTACGCGTACCGCGATGCCGAGCACCTGACTGGCGACGCCGGCTGGCTCGACGACGGTGATTTCGGCAAGGAGTACAGCGCCTACGACAAGGACTGGACCGCGGGCGTCACCCTCGGTGGGCCGATCGTCAAGGACACGCTGTTTTTCTTCCTCGGCTACGAGGAACAGGAGACCACCGGCATCGGCGCGGATTCGGCCAACGGGCTCAACGAGGATCTCGGCGACGGGCCGTCGACTTCGGAGGGCGTCTCGCCCGGCGACCTCGCACGCATCATCGACATCGCGAACGGACTCGGCCTGCAGCCGGGCACGTTCAGCGGCGGCGGCACCGACCTGACCGACAAGCGCCTGCTCGCCAAGCTCGACTGGAACATCAACGACATGCACCGCGCGAGCCTGAGCTACCAGCGCACCAAGGAAAGCCAGCCGATCGTGCAGGGCAACAGCGCGTCCGGCATCGGCCTCAGCAGCTACTGGTACACCAAGAACAGCGACACGAAGAACCTGTCCCTGCATCTGTACGACGACTGGACCGACAGCTTCTCGACCGAAACCTCGCTGTCGTACTCGAAGTTCGACCAGGTCCGCACCGTCGACGCGCAGCAGCCGCAGATCTTCGTCAACCTCGGCACCGACGGCAACGGCGAGCCGAACGGCCGCTCGCCGTACGTCGACCTCGGCGAGGACCAGTACAGTCACTACAACGTGATCGGCACCAAGACGTGGAACGCATTCCTCGCCGGCACCTGGAACGTCGGCAACCACTCGATCAAGGGTGGTCTCGACTACACGAGGAACGAGATCTACAACCTGTTCGGCCGTACCCAGTTCGGTGCGTACACGTTCTGGGGAATCGACAACTTCGCGAACGGCATCTACCACCAGTTCGACATCTACCAGCCGGCACCCGGCTACACGATCGACGACGTCGCCGCGCAGTGGACGTTCGAGCAGACCGACCTGTTCCTGCAGGATACCTGGCAGGTCAACGACAACCTGTCCCTGCAGTACGGCGTGCGTCTCGACATGCCGAGCACCGATGACGACCCGATCCACAACCCGACGTTCGAGGAAGCGTACGGCTTCCGCAACGACTCGACCATCGACGGCGAAAAGCTGCTGATGCCGCGCCTGTCGTTCAACTACAACTTCGACACCGAACGCATGACCCAGATGCGCGGCGGCGTCGGCCTGTTCCAGTCGAACCCGCCGGTCGTGTGGATGACCAACCCGTACCAGAACAACGGCATGACGACCGCCACCTACAGCTGTCGTCCGTTCGACAGCAACACCGATTGCACCGAACCGCCCGAATTCAGCGCCGATCCGTTCAACCAGAACCTGCCGCCTCCGGGCAACAGCCAGATGACGGTCGACACGATCGCGCCGGACTTCGAACTGCCGTCGGTGTGGAAGTACACGCTTGCGATCGACCACGAGCTGCCGTGGTGGGAAACGGTGTTTTCCGCCGAGTGGCAGCACATCGAGACCAACAACGGCATCTGGTACCAGCACCTGAACCTCGGTGATCCGACCGGCGTGTTGCCGGACGGTCGCTTCACCTATTACGAGGATCCGACCGGCAGTGACAACGGCAATCGCGCGCGGGCCAATGCCGATTCCCGTTTCGGTACCGTGACGTATCTCCGCAACACCAACAAGGGCAGCGCCGATGCGCTCACCCTGTCACTGAACAAGGCGTTCTCGAACAACTGGTCCGGCAACATCGCGGCGACGTTCGGCCGTTCCACCGAGGTCAATCCGGGTACGTCGAGCCAGGCCAGCTCGAACTTCTCCAACAACACCTGGGCCAACCCGAACGAGGACGTCGCTTCGCGTTCGAATTACTCGATCCGCCAGCGCCTCAATGCGTCGCTGACCTGGCAGCACCGCTTCTTCGGCGACTATGCGACCGCGGTCAGCGCGTTCTACGACGGCCACACCGGCACGCCGTACAGCTGGACGTTCGGCAACGACGCGAATGGCGACAGCTATCGCGGTTCGGACCTCGTGTATATCCCGCGTCCGGGCGACGTGAGTTTCGTCGAAGGCACGTCGCAGCAGGCGATCGATTCGTTCTTCGCCTACATCCAGGACGATCCGTACCTGCGTCGCAACGCGGGCACGATCGCCGACCGCAATGGCGCCGAGTCGGCGTGGGTCAACCAGCTCGACCTCAGCTTCCGCCAGGAATTGCCGGGCCTGTTCCCGTCCAGCGCGAAGGGTGAGTTCCGCGTCGATATCTTCAATTTCCTGAACCTGCTCAACGACGACTGGGGCCAGCAGAGCTACGTCGGCTTCCCGTACACGCGCACGCTGGCCGATTTCGAGGGCGTGGGCGAGGATGGTCGCTACATCTACTCGCTGCCGACCGACGAGAACGGCAACTACGATCCGGGCGACAAGCTGATCTACGACGCGGGTCGCAACACGAAGACCAACGTCGTGTCACGCTGGTCGATCATGCTGACCTTGCGTTACTCGTTCTGACGGATCGAACGCGCACGGACGCGCCGATACCCCGCAAGCTCCGCTCTGCACGTCCCACCGTGGAGCGGAGCTTGCCCCGCTACTCGCGTCCGAGCCGAGCAAGCTCGGCTCCACGGGTCCCGTCTCTCCGTAGAGCGGAGCTTGCTCCGCTTATCGCGTCCGAGCCGAGCAAGCTCGGCTCTACACGTCCAGTCCTGCCGTAGAGCGGAGCTTGCTCCGCTACCCGCGCGGGTTCGTCCGGTGGGCGTGCCGATCGACGTAGAATCGGCTTTCGATCGCGACCCGGATGAAACCATGCAGGACAGATCCCGCCACCCGACCACGGTCAACGCGCACATCGCCCCGGTTGCGGGCCTCGATGTGCTGTCGCGCGACGAGGTGGCGCGCCTGCGCGACGCAGGCAGCGGTGGCCTGCACGAACTGTTGCGCCGCTGCGCGCTCGCGGTGCTGACCCAGGGCACGGCGAGCGACGACGCGCGCGCCCTGCTCGACAGCTATCCCGACTTCGACCTCGAGATCCTGCAACAGGACCGCGGCGTCAAACTGGAACTGACCAATGCGCCGGCAGCCGCGTTCGTCGACGGGCGCATGATCCGCGGCATCAACGAGTTGCTGTTCGCGGTCGTGCGCGACATCGTCTATGTCGCGACCCAGATCGAAGCGGGGCGCTTCGACCTCGCCGATTCGCCCGGCATCACCCACGCGGTGTTCGAGATCCTGCGCAATGCGCGCGTGCTGCGGCCGAACTTCGATCCCAATTTCATCGTGTGCTGGGGCGGCCACTCGATCTCGCGTTCCGAGTACGACTACACCAAGCAGGTCGGCTACGAGCTCGGCCTGCGCGGATTCGACATCTGCACCGGTTGCGGACCGGGCGCGATGAAGGGCCCGATGAAGGGAGCGACCATCGCCCACGCCAAGCAGCGGCGCCGCAGCAACCGCTATCTCGGCATCACCGAGCCCGGCATCATGGCCGCCGAGTCGCCGAACCCGATCGTCAACAAGCTGGTCATCATGCCGGACATCGAGAAGCGCCTCGAGGCGTTCGTGCGTGTCGGCCACACGATCATCGTGTTCCCGGGCGGGGTCGGCACCGCCGAGGAAATCCTCTACCTGCTCGGCATCCTGCTGCATCCGGCCAACGAGGGCGTGACGTTTCCGCTGATCTTCGCGGGAGAGCCGGAATCGGCCGAGTACTTCGAGCAGATCGACCGCTTCCTGCGCATCGCGCTCGGCGACGAGGTCGCACGACATTACGACATCATGATCGGCGATCCGGCCGAGGTCGCGCGCGCCGCGCGCCGCGGCGTCGAGCGCGTGCGCCAGCACCGCCTCGACCACAAGGACGCGTTCTTCTTCAACTGGTCGTTGCACATCGAGGAGGATTTCCAGAAGCCATTCCGGCCGACCCACGAGGCGATGGCCGCGCTGTACCTGCATCGCGGTGCCGAGCCGCATCGGCTCGCCGCGGATCTGCGCCGCGCGTTCTCCGGCATCGTCGCCGGCAATGTCAAGGAAGAAGGCATGCGCGCGATCGAGGAGCGGGGGCCGTTCGTGATCGACGGCGATCCCGACATCATGCGCGCCCTGGATGCAGTGCTCGCCAGCTTCGTCGCGCAGCAGCGCATGAAGCTTCCCGGTTCGCACTACGTGCCGTGCTACCGGGTGCGGGTCGCGGAGTGAGGCGCGGGCCCCCAGTCAAGAGCTCCGGTTGCCCCGATCGCACCACCGCAATGCGCCGAACCGGCCCGATAATGGACGCGTCCCGGATAATGGACACGCACGAAAAAGGCCGCATCGCTGCGGCCCTTGAAATCGTGGCTCCCGAGGTCAGACTCGAACTGACGACCCTCTGATTAACAGTCAGATGCTCTAACCGGCTGAGCTACTCGGGATCAAGCCGCCTATTGTCTCCGCGCCGCCGGATAGCGTCAAGCGTGTTGCGGCGATGTCGTCTCGAAGTCAGCCGGCCGCGGCGTCGGCACAGGCGGCCGCCTGTGCCGGCGAGGCGCTGCCGCTGCGCACGCGGCCCGCGTTGTTGATGACCAGGGTCGAGGCTTCGACCCGGCCGTCGCGCTCGCAGAAGGTCAGGGTCAGGTTCGATCCGGTCGCGCTGCCGTCGGGCCGGTAGGCAGCGCGCGGCCGACCGACACTGCTGATGATCGCGGTACCGGCAGGTCGTGCCTGGCCGACCGACAGCACGGTTTCGTCCGTCTGGCGCTCGCGATCGCGATTCTCGTCGACGAACACGATCCAGCCCGCCTGCCATTCGATGCCGTCGCTGCAGGCGTGCTGGTCGCGCGAAGGGCAGACCACGACATGGGCCGTGCGCGATACCGCCGCGATGCGAGCCGTGCCGAGCGCGACCGACAGCTCGCTGCGCGCATTGCGCACGTGGGTCTTCTCCATCAGCGAGCCGAACGCAGGCGCCGCGAGGCTCAACGTGACGGCCAGGATGGCCAGTGCGATCATGAGTTCGATCAGGGTGATGCCGCGGATCGTGACGGGTGGCTTGCACATGCTTGGGTCCTCGCCGGAATGACCCCACCATGCTAGGCAGGCGCCTTCGTCCGCACGATGGCGTCGCGACGTGCCCTGCTGTAGGAAATCGCCGATGATGCACGCGCGAATCCCGCGGTAGCGCGGTGTGGCACCCATGCGATGTTGCGCGCACGCGCCGTCTTCCCCCGACCGAGAACCCATGACCGACCGATTCCAGCTCGTTGCCCCGTACCGGCCCGCCGGCGACCAGCCGCAAGCGATCGAACAGCTCGTCGCGGGCTTCGATTCGGGCGTGGCCCACCAGACCCTGCTCGGGGTCACCGGTTCGGGCAAGACCTACACGATCGCGAACGTCATCGAGCGCGTGCAGCGACCGACCCTGGTGCTCGCGCCGAACAAGACCCTCGCGGCGCAGCTCTACGGCGAGTTCCGCGAGTTTTTCCCGCACAACGCGGTCGAGTATTTCGTCAGTTACTACGACTACTACCAGCCCGAGGCCTATGTGCCGGGCAGCGACACCTACATCGAGAAGGACGCGTCGATCAACGACCACATCGAGCAGATGCGCCTGGCCGCGACCAAGACCCTGCTGTCGCGGCCGGATGCGCTGATCGTCGCGACCGTGTCCGCGATCTACGGCCTCGGCGATCCCGAGGATTACCTGTCGATGCGCCTGATCCTGTCGCGCGGCGAGCACATCGACCAGCGCGCGTTGATCCGTCATCTGACCGAACTCCAGTACACGCGCGGCGACTACGAACTGCGCCGCGGCACGTATCGGGTGCGCGGCGAACTCATCGACGTGTTCCCGGCCGAATCCGAAACCGAGGCGCTGCGCATCGAACTGTTCGACGGCGATGTCGAGAACCTGACCCTGTTCGATCCGCTGACCGGCGAGACGATCCGCAAGGTGCCGCGCTTCACGATCTATCCGAAGACGCATTACGCGACCACGCGCCAGAGCGTGCTCAACGCGATCGAGACGATCAAGCTCGAACTCGGTGAGCGGCTCGAACAGTTGCGCGCGGCCAACCGCCTCGTCGAGGCGCAGCGCCTCGAACAGCGCACGCGTTTCGACCTCGAGATGATGAACGAGGTCGGCTACTGCCAGGGCATCGAGAACTACTCGCGCCACCTGACCCGACGCTCGCCCGGCGAGCCGCCGCCGACCCTGTTCGACTACCTGCCGCCGGATGCGCTGCTCGTGGTCGACGAATCGCACGTGACGGTTCCGCAGCTCGGTGCGATGTACAAGGGCGACCGTTCGCGCAAGGAAACCCTGGTCGAATTCGGCTTTCGCCTGCCGTCGGCGCTCGACAACCGGCCGCTGCGCTTCGAGGAGTGGGAGGAACGCGCGCCGCGCAGCATCTTCGTGTCGGCGACGCCGGGCTCGTACGAGAAGGAGAAGTCCGCGGGCAGCGTGGTCGAACTCGTGGTCCGCCCGACCGGGCTCGTCGATCCGGAGGTCGAGGTGCGCCCGGTACGCACCCAAGTCGACGACCTGCTGTCCGAGGCGAACGCGCGCATCGCGCTCGGCGACCGCGTGCTGGTCACGACCCTGACCAAGCGCATGGCCGAGAACCTGACCGAATACCTCGAGGAACATGGCGTGCGCGTGCGCTACCTGCACTCGGACATCGAGACCGTCGAACGCGTCGAGATCCTGCGTGACCTGCGCCTCGGCCACTTCGACGTGTTGGTCGGCATCAACCTGCTGCGCGAGGGCCTCGACATGCCCGAGGTGTCGCTGGTCGCGATCCTCGACGCGGACAAAGAAGGTTTCCTGCGTTCGACCGGTTCGCTGATCCAGACCATCGGCCGCGCGGCGCGCAACCTGCGCGGCAAGGCGATCCTGTACGCGGATCGCGTGACGCGCTCGATGCAGGCCGCGATCGACGAGACCGATCGGCGCCGCCACAAGCAGGTCGAATACAACCGGGAACACGGCATCACCCCGACCAGCGTGACCCGGAAGATCACCGACATCATGGAGGGCGCGCGTTCGGACGCGGACAGCGAACGCCGCGGTCGCGGCCGCACCGCCAGGGGTGCGCGCATCGCCGAGACTCGCGCGGATTACGCGAACCTCAGTCCCGCGGAGGTCGCGAGCCAGCTCCGCAAGCTCGAGGCGCGCATGTACAAGCACGCCCAGGACCTCGAATTCGAGGACGCCGCCCGCGTGCGCGACGAGATCCACCGATTGCGCGAGAGCGGCCTGATCGGCTGACGCGCAGCCGAAATCTTGCAGGAGCAGCGGAGCAAGCTCCGTTCTACGAGGCGGCACTCCCGTAGAGCCGAGCTTGCTCGGCTGGACCGCGGAAAGGCCCCGGAATTGGACCGAAACTCGCTCCGATCTTCGCGCCATTCCATCGCGCGAACTAGAATGAGGACCGCTTTCCGGGTTCCCGTCCATGCGCATCCACGCCCTGTCGCCCCAACTCGTCAACCAGATTGCCGCCGGCGAGGTCATCGACCGGCCCGCGTCGGTGGTCAAGGAACTGGTCGAGAACAGCCTCGACGCGGGCGCGCGGCGCATCGACATCGACATCGAAGCCGGCGGCGCGCGCCTGATCCGCGTCGCCGACGATGGCCACGGCATCGACGCGGACGACATCGCGCTCGCGGTCAGCGCGCATGCGACCAGCAAGATCGCGACGTTCGAGGACCTGGAACGCGTCGCGACGCTCGGGTTTCGCGGCGAGGCGCTGCCGTCGATCGCGTCGGTGTCGCGTTTCGCGCTGACCTCGCGCAACGCCGATGCGGCGCACGCGAATCGCATCGAGGTCGATGGCGGAATCGCGCGTGAGTTGCGGCCCGCGCAGCATCCGGTCGGCACCACGGTCGAGGTGCGCGACCTGTTCTACAACGTACCCGCGCGGCGCAAGTTCCTGCGTGCCGAACGCACCGAGTTCGGCCACATCGACGACCTGGTTCGCTCGCTCGCACTTGCGCATCGCGACATCGAATTCCGCCTCGGCCACAACGGCAAGGCGGTGCGCGTGCTGCAACCGGTGCGCGACGGTGATGACGCGATCCGTCGCGCCGGCGACGTGCTCGGCGCCGATTTCGCGACCCAGAGCCTGCGCGTCGAGCACGAAGGCGCGGGCCTGCGGCTGTCCGGCTGGGTCGGCTTGCCGACCGCGTCGCGCGCGCAGGCCGACCAGCAATATTTCCACGTCAACGGCCGCCTGGTCCGCGACCGACTGGTGGCGCATGCGGTCCGCCAGGCGTATGCGGACGTGCTGTACCACGGCCGCCATGCGCGTTTCGTGCTGTTCCTCGAACTCGATCCGGTGCTGGTCGACGTCAACGTGCATCCGGCCAAGCACGAGGTGCGTTTCCGCGAGTCGCGCCTGGTCCACGATTTCCTGTATCGCACCTTGAACGAGGCGCTGTCCGGCGCGCGCGCGGGCAGCGGCGTCGGCGCGCCGGCCGTCGCGCCCGCGGGACTGGAGCAGCCGGGCATCGCGCCAGGCGATGGCGCGGCCGCGTCGATGACCGCGACCTGGCACGATCCGCGCCGCCAAACCGGTCTCGGCCTGCGTGTCGGAGAGCCACTCGCCGATTATGCGGCCCTGCTCGGGGTCGCGCGTGGCGCCTCGCTGCCGCAAGCCGGCGCGAACGGTACGGGCGACGCCGACCCCGGCGCGGATGCGGACGACGACGCGCCGCTCGGCTACGCGCTCGCGCAGTTGCACGGCATCTTCGTGCTAGCGCAGAACCGCCACGGACTCGTGCTGGTCGACATGCATGCCGCGCACGAACGCATCACCTACGAGAAACTCAAGGCGGCGCAGGCCGGCGAGGGCATCCGCTCGCAGCTCCTGTTGGTGCCGCTCGCGCTCGACGTCAGCGAACGCGAGGCGGCCGTGGTCGAGGAACATGCCGTCGATCTGGTCGCGCTCGGCTTCGACGTCGCGCGCAGCGGTCCGGGCGGTGTCGTCGTGCGCCGCGTGCCGACCTTGCTCGACGGTACCGACGTCGAAACCCTGGTGCGCGACGTGATCGCCGATCTCGCCCTGCACGGCAGCTCGCGGCGCATCGAGGAAGCCGGCAACGACCTGTTGTCGACGATGGCCTGCCACGGTTCGGTGCGTGCGAACCGGCGTCTCGGCATCGCCGAGATGAACGCGCTGCTGCGCGAGATGGAAGCCACCGAACGCTCCGCGCAATGCAACCACGGCCGCCCGACCTGGGTGCAACTCGGCCTTGCCGAACTCGACCGGTTGTTCCTGCGTGGACGTTGATGCCGTCATAATCGAGTCGTTCGTCGTCCCTTTCCTGCACGGGAATCCACCATGCTCAAGACCAGCCTGTTGCTCGTCGCCACCGTCGCCGGGGTGAAACTCATGTCTGCCGATGCCGTCGGCGATTACACCAAGGACATCGAAACCTGGCGCGCCGAACGCGTCGCGCGCCTCGAGGCGCCGGCTGGCTGGCTCAGCCTGATCGGCTTGCATTGGTTGAAGGACGGCGCAAACACGATCGGCAGCGGCAAGGACAACGCGATCGTGCTCGCGAAGGGGCCGGCGAAGCTCGGCGTCGCGACCCTGAAGGACGGCAAGGTGTCGATCGTGCTGGATCCGGCCGCGGGCGCGACGATCGACGGACGCCGCAAGACCTCGGCGTCGTTGCTCGACGACTCACACCCGAAACCGACCACGGTCGCGTTCGGCACGGTGAGCTTCTACGCCATCCGTCGCGGCGAGCGCGTCGGCCTGCGCGTCAAGGACACCGAGGCCGCCACGCGTACCGGCTTCCTCGGCATCGATTATTTCCCGATCGACCCGTCCTGGCGGGTGACTGCGAAGTGGGTGCCGTTCGAGCCCGTGCACAAGTTGGAGATCCCGAACGTACTCGGCGACATCGACGAAATGCCGGTGCCCGGCAAGGCCGTGTTCGAGCGCGACGGCAAGACCTTCGAACTGCTGCCGGTACTCGAGGAGCCCGGCGCCGATTCCCTGTTCTTCATCCTCGCCGACCGTACCAGCGGCAAGCAGACCTACGGCGCCGCGCGCTTCCTGTACACGGACATGCCGAAGGACGGCAAGCTCGTCATCGACTTCAACAAGGCCTACAACCCGCCGTGCGCATTCACCCCGTTCGCGACCTGTCCGCTCGCGCCGCCGGAGAATCGCCTCGATCTGGCGATCACGGCGGGCGAGAAGAAGTACCGGGGGCATCATTGAGTGAGCCGAGAATCGGGAATCGGGAGACGGCCCGTCCTTGCCGTCATCCCGGCGAAAGCCGGGATCCAGCGTGTGCATGCCGGTGGATACTGGATCCCGGTTTTCGCCGGGATAACGCAACAAGCGGAAAGCGGAAAGCGGGAAGCGTAACGAGTCGTCATTCCCGCTTTCGCGCACTGCTGTCCGGGATAAATTCGCTGGTGGGCGTTGGAAGCGTTGCGGCGCGACGTTGGGCGGTCGATACCCGCAACCTCGACTCAAAATTTCCGTCCACCTTGCCGTCATTCCCGCGAAAGCGGGAATCCATTGGGTCCGGTGGATGCGCGGAATCGAGGTCGGTGCCGCGGATTCGGTGTCCTTTCCCGTTTCCCGTCTCCCGTCTCCCGCCTCCCGCCTCCCGCCTCCCGCTTACCCGCCCGTAAACACCGGCTTGCGCCGTTCGAGGAACGCCGACGTACCCTCGCGCATGTCTTCGGTCGCGCACGCGAGGCCGAACGCCTGCGCCTCGTAATCGAGGCCTTCGCCGAGCGTACATTCGCCGCCGGTCACGATCGCGTCGAGGATGCGTGCGAGGGCGTGCGGCGCGGATGCGGCGAGTTGGTCCGCGATCGCGGCGACTTCGGCGTCGAGTTGGTCCGCGGCGATGACCCGGTTGACGAGGCCGAGCGCATGCGCGCGCGTCGCGTCGATCGGCTGGCCGAGCAGGCACAGTTCCAGCGCCGCGCCGCGACCGGCGAGGCGCAGCAGGCGCTGGGTGCCGCCGAAACCCGGGATCAGGCCGAGGTTGATTTCCGGCTGGCCGAGGCGCGCCTTGTCGCTCGCGATGCGCAGGTGGCAGCTCATCGCGAGTTCCATGCCACCGCCGAGCGCGAATCCCTGGATGCGCGCGATGACCGGCTTGCCGAGCGTCTCGATCGTGCGCATGACGCGCTGGCCCGCGCGCGCGAAGTCCAGCGCCGCGGCGGGTGAAAGTTTCGCGATCTCGCCGATGTCGGCGCCGGCGACGAACGCCTTGTCGCCGCTTCCCGCGAGGATCACCACGCGGATCGCGTCGTCGTGGCGCGCCTGCTCGAATGCGATCGACAATTCGCCGATCGTCGCGCGATCGAGCGCATTCAGCTTGTCGGGGCGGTTGATCGTGAGCGTGCGGATCGCGCCGCGATCCTCGCTCGTGAGATTGCGAAACGCCATGGTCTGCCTCGTGTTCAGGAAACAGCCATCATGGTAGCGTGTCCCGAGCCGAAACTTTCCGCGGAAACCGCACTCTGAAGCGGAACCGGCGTCCGGGTCGCGCGTTTCGCGCGGTGTTCCGGTCCGGTGGTCCGACCCTCGAGCGACGGGAAATCCGCGCGAGGCTCGGGTAAACTAGCCCGCTTTTCGCCTGCCGGATTGCGTCCGGCGCACCCGGAAGTCCGCGTCGGGCTCCGGCATCCGCCAACTCCCGCATGGGTCCTGGAGACAAATCAATGAAGTCAGTTCTGACACTCGCGCTGGTGGCGCTGTTCGCTTCGGGTTCGGCCGTCGCGCAGGACACCACGTCGGAAAAGGGCAAGCTCTCGTACGCGATCGGCTACGACATCGGCACGAGCTTCGTCGAACGCAAGATGGATATCGACGTCAACACCGTGATTCGCGCGATCCAGGACGGTTACGCGAAGCGCTCGCCGACCGTGCCGGAAGCGACGATGGTCGAAGTGATGACGAAGTTCCAGCAGAAAATGGTCACCCAAGCCAAGGCCGAATACGACAAGGTCGCGGGCGAGAACCGGCGCAAGAGCCAGCAGTTCCTCGCGGCGAACAAGGCCAAGAAGGGCATCGTGACCCTGCCTTCGGGCCTGCAGTACCGCGTCATCGAGGACGGCACCGGCAAGCAGGTCACGCCGACCTCGGAGGTCACCCTGCATTACCGCGGCTCGATCCCGCCCGACATGCTCGAGTTCGACAGCTCGTTTGCGCGCGGCGAGCCGATCAAGATCAAGGTCAACGAAGTCATCAAGGGCTGGCAGGAGATCCTGCCGAAGATGCGCGTCGGTGCGCACTGGCAGGTCTTCGTCCCGGCCGACCTCGCCTACGGCGAACGCGGCAATCCGCCGCGCATCGGCCCGGAGCAGGCGCTGGTGTTCGATCTCAAGGTCGTCGACGCCAAGTAAGGCCGCCGAAACCGCGGCCGGCGCACCGAGCCGCGGTTTCCTATCCTGCGGCTGGCGTTGCGCGGCTTGCCGGGAACGGCGCATCGCCGCGTCGCGCTGGGCGGGCGTCCGGCGTAACGATTTGCGATGAGCCATGAACGAGCAGCCGAATCCGTGTCGAGTCCGTGCACCGGCGTATGCCGGCTTGCGATGGACGGGTATTGCGTGGGTTGCCTGCGCAGCGGCGGGGAAATCGCGAGCTGGCGGACCCTGGCCGAGGAAGAGCGTCGCCGCATCATGACCGAGGTATTGCCGTTGCGCGCGCAACGCGCCCGCGCTGCGCGTACCGCCGCCCGGATCGACGAGGCACGGTTGCGCCGTGCCGTGCGACCGCTTTCCGAACCGCCCGGCCCGCCGGGCTGGAACGCAGCCGAACTCGAAACCCCCGGCGAAGCCACCGACTCGCGTTGCCCTGCCGCGGTGCTGGTGCCGATCGTGCGCCGTCCGGATGCATGGCAGGTGTTGTTCACGCGGCGTACCGATCACCTGCGCAACCATCCCGGCCAGGTGAGCTTCCCGGGTGGCCGCATCGAGGCGGGCGATCGGGACGCGGTGGCCGCCGCGCTGCGCGAGACGCGCGAGGAAACCGGCATCGAAGCCGCGTCGGTCGAACCATTCGGTTACCTCGACAGCCTCGCGACGGTTTCCGGTTACTGCGTACTGCCGGTCGTCGCGTTCGTCGACGCGGGACACCGCGCCGAACCCGATGGCATCGAAGTCGCGGAGGTCTTCGAAGTGCCGCTCGCGCATGTCCTCGCCCCGGGAACCTTGCAGGCGGGCAGCGTGCAGTGGCGCGGACGCCCGCGGCCGATCGTGGAATTCTCGTGGTGCGGCCATCGGGTCTGGGGCGCCACCGCCGCGATGCTGTCGAACCTGGCCCGGCGCCTGGAACGACACGCATGATCGCCGCAACCCAGCACCTCGTTTCCGCGAAGCAACTCGCCACCTTGGTCGGCGATCCGCGGGTCCTCGTCGTCGATTGCCGTTTCGACCTGGCCGATCCGGATCGCGCCGCGCGCGACTACGCTGATGCGCATGTTCCCGGCGCGGTCTTCGCGCATCTCGATCATGACCTGTCGGGACCGCATCGCCGCGGCGCCGGCCGTCATCCGCTGCCCGACGCGACCGCGTTTTCGGCGACCCTGTCGCGCTGGGGCTGGCAGCCGGATCGCCGCGTCATCGTGTACGACGCGGCCGACGGCGCGCTCGCCGCGGCACGCCTGTGGTGGCTGTTGCGCTTCGCGGGCCAGCCTGCCGCGGTCCTCGACGGCGGACTCGATGCGTGGCGCTCGGCAGGTTTTCCGCTCGAATCCGGTCGAGTCGAAACGGAACCGACGGAGGTGCGCATCGCGTTCGATCCGCAGCGGATCGCGAGCGTCGACGAAGCCGCTCGAGCGCGCACGGATCCGGCAATGCTGCTGCTCGATGCACGCGCCGCACCGCGCTACCGCGGCGATGTCGAACCGCTGGACACGGCCGCGGGCCACGTACCCGGCGCGCGCAACCGGCCCTTCGGCGACAACCTGCAGGCCGACGGCCGCTTCAAGCCCGCAACCGAACTCGCGCGCGAATTCGCGGGCCTGCTCGGCCGCGTCGATCCCGGCGCAGTCGTGCACATGTGCGGTTCCGGCGTCACCGCATGCCACAACCTGCTCGCGATGGAACACGCGGGGCTCGCCGGTTCGCGCCTGTTCGCGCCGTCGTGGAGCGGCTGGATCGAGGATCCGGAGCATCCGGTCGCGGTCGGGAACAAATGACGTCGTAGGTCGGCTCAAGGCCCGAAGGGCCGGAGTCGACAACGCCCGAGGTCCGACCATCAGTGCAAGGCAATCGCCCGCCTGCGCACAGTCGGTTCCGCGGCTGCGCCGCTTGAACCGACCTACATTTCGTGCACGCCCGCAGGTCGGCAAGTCGGTAGGTCGGCTCAAGGCCCGAAAGGGCCGGAGCCGACAACGCTCCGCGCGCCCCTGACGTTCGGCAGACGCCATCGGGCCGCGCTTTGCGCATCGTGTGCGAACCGTCCCGAGCGATGACACGTATGCGAGCGATTCCTGCAATCTTCCTGTTGCTGGCGATCGGCATGGCGGAAACGGTTCTTGCCACGGAACCCGTTGGCGTGATCCCGACATTGCCGACACGCAGCCTGGACGGGAGCGCCGTTCGGGTACCGGACGACCTCGCACCGGGCCCGGTGCTGCTGATCGTCGGATTCACGCGCGATTCGCGGGAGCAGACCAGCGCCTGGGCGCGCCGCGTTGCGGACGCGGCCGATGTCGTCGCCTACAGCGTCGCGGTGATCGAGGGCGTGCCGGGCCTGCTGCGCGGCATGGTCGTGCGCGGCATGCGCAAGGGCGTGCCCGAGGATGCGCATGCACGTTTCCTGCTCGCCGACGACGAAGCCGCGCAATGGAGAGCGTTGGCCGGATTCTCGCCGCAGCGCGAGGACGCGGCCTGCCTGCTGCTGCTCGATGCCGCGCGCCGCATCGCGTGGCGCCACGTGGGTCCACTCGACGAACCCGCCTGGCGCGCGTTGCAGGCGGCGTTGCCCGGCGCGCGTTGAACGCCGGGCGTTTGTCTGTCGCGGGATTCAGACGTCCGTCGCGCGCGGGTCGAAGCCCGATTGCAGGACCACGTCCCGGTCCGGGAACGGCCCGCTGATCTCGAACGTCATGCACAGGCCAGCGCCGAGCGCGGCATGGCCGAGGAAGCGGCGCCGGGAAAGGACGGGATTCGGGAATTTCGGACGGGCGGTTTTCATGGCGGGCCTCGTTGTCGGTGAGGCCCGCACGATGAACGAGCGATGTTCCGCGCGATTTGCGTCGCGATGACGATTGTGTTGCGCGGTCGAAACGCAACGCGTCAGAGTGCCTGCGTGAACTGCTCCATGGTAACGCCGGCTTGCTTGAGGACACCCATTGCGGGAGGAACTGGAGCTCGATTGAAACGCGCGGCACTCATGCCCGATCCCGGCCCTTGAGGCGCGCGACGAGGGCGTGCAGGGTCGCCTGCGTTTCCGCGCAGAACCAGCCGTCGAGGAAATCCGCGATCGGCAGGCTGGCGGGATCGGCGAATATCGCGGCGAGATCGGCGCGTGCGAGCGCGCGGGTCGATTGCATCGCGCCGTGCGGCAGGGCGAGCAGGCCGTCGAGCCACGCGAGCGCGGCCGACACCACCGCATCCGGCTCGGCGAGCTCGTCGACGAGGCCGACCGCGAGCGCCGCGTCCGGTTCGAGCATCGTGCCCGATACCAGCAGGCGTTCCGCGCGATACGTACCGACCAGGCGGCGCAGCGCGGCTTGCAGGCATTCCGGCACGGTCAGGCCGACCTGCACCTCGTTGAGCCCGATGCGATACGCGCCGCGCGCCATGACCCGGTAGTCGCACAGCATCGCGAGCACCGCGCCGCCGGCCGGAGCGTGGCCGGTGACCGCGGCCGCGACCGGGATCGGCGCGCGCGCGATCGCGGCGCAGAGATCGAAGAAGCCGCCCCAGAATCCGCTCATCGCATCGCGGTCGAGCGCGATCAGGGCCGGCACGTCGAGCCCGGCCGAGAACATGCCCGGTCGACCCGACAGCAGCAACGCCTGCGCGCCGTGCGCGGGCGCGGCCTCGATCGCCTCGCGCAACGAGCGCACGAGCAGCGGATCGAGCGCATTCACCGGCGGCCGCGCGAGGCGCAGTTCGAGGATGCCGCCGTGGCGGATCGGTTCGATCACGGACGCCGGGTTCATTCGTCGGCCGGCGTCCAGCGGTAGCGCACCGTGTACTCCACGCTGGCCTTGCCGTTCGCGTCCGCCTTGAGCCGGAATTCGAGCAGGTCCGGTTTCGACACGCTCGGCGCGATGCTGGAAGACGCGAGCTCCCACACGCGCCAGCGGTTCGGATGCTCGCGCAGGGTCAGCGTGCGTGCACTGTCGCCGCTGTTGGTCACCGTGATGCGGAACGATTCGGTCATGCTGCGCCCGGCGCGATCGACATCGAACGCCGTGCGCTCGCGTTCGACGCGCAGGTCGAATGCATTGCCGAGCACGACATCGACCTTGCGGCCCTTCGGGGTGTCGGCGATTCCGCTCTCGCCGAGCAGTTCCGTGCGTCCGTCCCGGTCGCGGGTCAGCACGCGCAGGTTGCCGGCCGGCAGGTTGTCGTCGACGGTGAACGCGAGGCGGCTGACCACGCCGCCGGCGCCGCCGCTGTCGTTGCCGGGCGCGTAATTCGGTTTCGACGGGAACCACGAACCGCCGGTTTCATGCACCCAGCTGCGTTCGCAATCGACTTCGCGCGGCGCATACAGCGGCACCTGGGTCACGCTTGCGTCGGGCAGGTCGAGCGCGTCGCCGATCACGTAGCTGCGGTAGTCGCCGAGCCCGGATTCCTCGGGCATGTACTGCGGCGGCGGTGCGGCCTCGGCCATCATCGCCTTGGCCATGCGCGGCCGCGGCCCCGGATGATACTGGATGTTCGGCTCGCCCGCGACGAGCTTGAGCTGCGCGCCCGGATAATCGCGGCCGCTGCGGTTCGCGATGCTCGCGAGTGCCGTGAGGTGCATGCGGCAACCCTTCGCGTCGTCGAGCAGCGCCGAATACGCGGCGCGCCAGCCGACGCCCGAAGTCGCGTAGGTCAGCGCCGCATCGGCGTTGCCGGCGCTGCCGTCGACCACGACCTGCAAGGTACTGCCGCCGAGATGGCTGCCTTCGAGGAAGCGCACCGCGCCGAACTCGCGCAGGTAGGTCATGCCGCCGTCGTCGCCGCGCACGCCGATGCCGTTGCCATCGACATCGACCAGGGTGCCGATTGCGCGCGTCGCGCCGTCATTGCCGCGCACCTCGATGCGTTCGCCACGATGCGCGTGCAGCAGGCCGATGTCGCCCGCCGAAAGCACGCGCTGGGCGAGGATCTTCGTTCCGCCGCCGAGATCGACCGCGACCGCCTGCGGGTCGAGCGTTGCGGGCAAGCCGCCGATGACCACGGTTTCGTGGCCGCCGCGAAGCTGCACGGCGCGCCGCTCGTGGACCACCGTGTAACCCTGGCCCACGGGAGTGCTGCCGCCGTCGAACAGTCCGGAATCGCCGGCCCGGTAGACGGTCAGGGCAAGATCCGCATCCGCGGCGCTGGCGGGCATGGCGACGACTCCGGTGAGGGCGAGGAAGGCAAAGGTACGCGAAACGCTGCGGTTCATGGTCGCGGCTCCGTGCTGGCGTTGTCGGCCGGCTATCATAGCCGCCAAGAACGGAGGTTCCGATGAATCGAATACAACGATGGATGCTGGGGATGCTGCTGCTGACCGCGTCCGCGGCCGCGAGCGCGGCGGGCAAGCTGCGCGTCGAGGATGCGTGGATCCGCGAGGCGCCGCCCGGCGCGACCGCGATGGCCGGCTACGCGACCCTGCGCAACACCGGCGATGAAACCGTGCGACTGCTTGCCGTGCAGAGTGCCGCGTTCCGCAACGCCTCGGTCCATGAAACCGTCATCAGCGGCGGCATGTCGCGCATGCGCGAACTGCACGACCTCGAAATCGCGCCGGGCGAAACCGTCGCCCTGCAACCCGGCGGCCGCCACCTCATGCTCATGGACCCGCGCAATCCGGTCGCGCTCGGTGACAAGGTCGAGATCCTGTTCTTGCTCGCCGACGGCACGCGCGTGAAGACCGAGTTCGAGGTCGTCGCGGACGGTCCTTGATCGACGCCACGGAGTCGTGTTGCGGGAACCGGCCGCAGCCGTGATGCCCTTGGCGCGTCATGTAGGAACCGGCTTCAGCCGTGATGCTTCTGGTATGTTGCCGCGGAATGCATCGCAGCTGAAGCTTGCTCCTACAGCGGCGGCGTTTCGCGTGTTCTGCGGGAACCGGCTTCAGCCGTGATGCTCCAGCCGCAAAATGCGACCAATGCATCGCAGCTGAAGCATGCACCCCGTTCCGCCACGGTGACGGCAGCACCTCGGCGGGCCGCATCGATCTCTACAAGCGCGGTTGCTTCGTGCTCGAGGCGAAGAAGCTTCGTGCGCCGACCCACACGCGCGGTTTCGACGAAGCCATGCTGCGCGCGCGCAGCCAGGCCGAGCGAGGAGCAAAACCGCAACGATCGACGTCCAACGCAATGCGGCATTCAGGAACGCAACGATATGCAGTCATGGCTCCCCCTGAGACATCGGCATGAAAGTTGATGCGTCGAGTATTCTGCGGTTGGTGTGCCGGAGCAAATCGGCGGCGACCGAAGGTTGCGTTGCTTGATCGGGACGCAACATCACCCCACCAGCGCCGCGATCTGCCTCCGATACGTGTCCAGCGCGGCGCGGCCTGCCGGGGTGATCGCGGCGCGGGTCAGCGGGCGTTTGGCGCGGAAGCTCTTTTCGATCGTGACGAGGCCGCCGGCTTCCAGCTTCGAGAGGTGGCTCGACAGGTTGCCCTTGCTGAGGCGGCACACGGTTTCGAGGAAGCGGAACTCGGCGTCTTCGGCGCTCGCGAGCACGGTGAGGATCGCGAGGCGCGCGGGTTCGTGCACGAGGCGATCCACCGCGAGCACGCCATCGATCGCGCTCTGGGTACTCGCCTTCATGCGTTGGTACCGTCGGGTGACGCGTGCATGCGGGTGTCGAGGGCGTCGCGGATGGCGTGGAAATCGCGGTGTTCCCGCCAGCCGATCTGGATCGCGATCGCCGCGAATGCGGCCGCGATGACAATCCACTGCCATGGGTAGTGGCCGCCGGCGATGACCACCGCGGCCTGGCAGAACAGCAGCACGCCGACCAGGAAGTCGCCGACCGACCAGAACCAGCGCGCCGCGACCAGCGGCAGGGCGGCGACGAAGAGCACATAGGCAATGCCCGGCCATTGCGCTGCGCGCGCGCCGGCGCTCCACACGACGCCGCCGATGATCAGCGCGCATATCGCGACCAGGTAGATCACCATCCAGCGATGCTGCCGGCGCAGGTTGGCCGGCAGGCGTTCGGTCACGTGGCCGTGGCGCTGGTACAGGAATGCGCGCAGCAGTTCCTTGGACAGCAGCCACAACAGCGGCGCGCCGGCCAGCGCGTAGCGCAGGGGCGGGGTCAGTTCGAGCGTCGCGCCGATCACGAATGCGAGCAGGCACAGCACGCCGCCGATGACGAGGCTGAGGCCCCCGGCGCTGCGCGAGTAACGCGCGTATCGCGCGGTGAGGTCGGACAAGGGTTCGTTGAGTGCCTGGCTGGTCATTGGGTTCTCCTTTGGACGCAAACCAGTTTGCGTTGCAAACTATATGATGTCAACCCGAGGCGTGTGCTTCGCCCGTAGGCGCAGTTTCGCTGCCGCGGGCCTCGTTCCGTTCCGTAGCCCGGACGAGGCCAAAGGCCGCCGCAAGGCGCGACAAGGGCATCGCAGCTGAAGCTGGCTCGTGCACCTGCGGCTGCGTTTCGCGTTTTTCGTAGGAACCGGCTTCAGCCGTGATGCGTCAGCCGCAAAGCACGACAAGGGCATCGCAGCTGAAGCTGGCTCCTACATCTGCGGCGGCGTTTCGCGTGTTCTGCCGTTCCGTAGCCCGGACAAGGCCAAAGGCCGCACCCGGGGGTTCGGTGCAACGACGTGCAATCACGTGGCGGCGGCGCACGAGCGGCTGCAACCGAAGCACCAACCCGGTAACCCGCAGCGAATCCCGTGCGCGCCGGCCAACCGCAAACAGCAGGCAGAACTGCCTGCGCACGATGAACCTTGATCCATTTCCGTACAGTCCGTACAGTTGACTGATGAACTCTTCGCCTAAACCAAAATCGAAAGGCGCCGAGGAAGCCCGCCAGCAATTGCCGGCCATCCTCGCTGACGCGGCCGCGGGCCGGACCACGATCATCACGCGCCATGGCCGGGTGGTGGCGGCGGTGGTGCCGGCCGCGTCCGCGAGGCCGGTCAAATCGGTTTCGCTGCAATCCCTGGCCGGGACCGGGCGCGGCCTGTGGGGCAGGGACAGCCGCAAGACCATCGACAGGCTGCGCGACGAATGGAGCCGCTAGATGCGGCGGCGCTGGATGAAGGCGCGCTGATCCTGGTCGACAGCGCACCGATCATCTACACGCTGGAAGCGCGTGCGAGATTCGCCGCGCGCTTCGCGCCATTGTTCCAGCGCCATGCCGATGGCGAGATCGCCCTCGCGGTGACCACCGTCACCATCGCGGAAGTCCTGACCGGTCCGCTGAGGGCCGGCGAAGAAGCACTGGCCAGGCGCTACCGCGCGGTTCTCGAGGCGTGGCAGGTCGTCGGTCTTACCTGCGATGTGGCCGAGAGCGCGGCCCGGATTCGTGGCAAGTACAACCTGAAACTGCCCGATGCCATCCAGGTCGCCAGTGCGTTGTCGATCAACGCTGCCGCGCTGGTGACGCATGACCGCGACTTCACGAAAGTGCGTGGGCTGCGAATCATGAGTTGAGGTCGCGGAATCACGTTGCAGGAACCGGCTTCAGCCGTGATGCGTCAGCCGCAA
>CAYWZC010000020.1:0-3482 GCA_964462745.1 uncultured Rhodanobacteraceae bacterium | reverse complement strand
GCGTTTCGCGTTTTTCGTAGGAACCGGCTTCAGCCGTGATGCGTCAGCCGCAAGGCGCGACAAGGGCATCGCAGCTGAAGCTGGCTCCTACACTTGTGGCTGCATTTCGCGTTTCTGCAGTTCCGTCAATCACGTCGCGATGGCGTACGAGCGGTGCCCGGGTACCTCCGGATCAAGTCCGGAGTTACCCGGGCTACCGGTTTGCTGCCGCGAGCCTCGCTCAGCGTTCGTCCATCGCCTGCGACAACGCGTCGCGGTTGGCGACGTCGACGACATGACCACCGCTGCGAAGCGGCGGCAGGGTATGCAACTTGAGCGGCACGAACGCCATCACCAGCAAGGCCAGCAGCGCCACCAGGTCCAGCCACGCGAACCAGTCGCCCCAACGTGCGTACAAGGTATGCGTCCGCCGCAGCGGCAAGCTGCCGACCACCTGCGCATCCTTGCCGACGCTCGACGCCTCGGCGAGCACGCGGCCGCGATCGTCGCTCAGCGTGATGCGGCCGTCGCGCGCCGAGCGTGCGATCGCGAAACCGCTTTCCACGCCGCGCAGGATCGCCATGCGGCTGTGCATCCAGTCGTCGTCCCGGAAATCCCAGGCCGGCACCGGCAGCAGTTGGGCGTCGAGTGCCGCGTACGCGCGGCTGGTCGCGGGAAAATCCATGTCCTTGCAGATCAGCAGGCCGGTGCGCGGCGTGCCGTCGAGCATCGTGAGTTCGGTACCGGGCGTGAAACGCGCCTCGAAACCGACCATCAGGTGGTGCTTGTTGTAGGCGGCCGGCGCCGAGCCGTCCGCGGCGAAGGCCAGGGACATGTTGCGTTCCGGCCCCTGCGCGGGCCGGTAATCGACGCCGATGACCACGCTGATGCCGAGTTGCTGCGCGAGCGTGCGCAGGACCGGGACATCCGGCTCGGTCACGGTCAGGGCGACCTCGGGCAGGACCACCATGCGCGCGCCCTGCGCGGCCAGCTCGCGCACCGCGGCCGCATAGCGCTGCGCCACGTCCCAACCGCTTGCCGAAGACAGTTCCGGCCGGACCGGGGCGTCCAGCGACACCAGTCCGATCTTCATCGGCGTGCCGGCATCCGCCGCGTGCAGGCGCCACGCGCCGAAACAAAGTGCCAAGGCCACGATGCCGCCGCCGACCAGCAGGCTGCGGATGCGCTCGTTCCGCGGCGCGGCGCCGTTGCATGCGACGGCGGCGCATGCCGGCGCGAGCATCACGAGGAAGCCGATGCCCCACAATCCGGTCAGGGCGGCGACCTGGACGAGCGCCAGCACGTCGAGCTGGGTGTACGCGATGTGGCTGAACGTACCGTTCGGCGAGGTGATCGCATTGACGAACCACAGCGCGGTCCACAGTACCGGCACCGACAACGCCGCGGCGAGATGGCGGCCGCGCTGGGCGAGGCGCCGGTACAGCAGCACGACGAGGGTGAAGAATGCCGCGGGTCCGCAGATCGCAAGCACGAGCACGGTCGCCGGCACCTCGATGCGGTCATGCAGGTACGACCACCAGTTGAATCCGCCGAGCGCAACCGCCGCGAACGCCGCGGCGGCGGCCCAGCGCGCACGCACGCGCGTCGCGAGGCACAGGATCGGCAGCGGCGCGAGCCAGGCCAGCCACCAGACCGGATGCAGGCGCGTGCCGAACCACCAGCACAGCGCGGCCAGCGCGACCGTCGCGAGTGCGGCGGCCAGCTTAGGGATGTCGAATTTCGAGGCCATGGGATGTCGTTCGTTCGAGAAGGAGGCGGGGCGCAGGCCGGGCTTGCGGACGACAAAGCCTGATGTCCGGTTACGGCACAGCCACCTCGAACCCGTCGGCAAAGATGAGGTCGGTGAGGCCGCCCACTTCGACCGAACCGATGTCGCAGGCCGCGCCCTGCGGCCGCAGCAGTCCGCGCTGGTCGAAGGTCGGGCAGGACACCGCGTCGCCGGCGTCGATGAGCGGACTGCCGGTTTGCGGGAGCATCGTGGCGGTCGGGCCGCCGTTGTCCGCGAGCGCGCCGAGGGCCGGGTCGTCGGTGAGCGGTGTGCCCGTCGACGTCGCGCCGCCGAGCAGTTGCATCGACTCGACGAGATTGGACGCGGCGAGGTCGGAGGTCGCATGGCTGAGGTTTGCGTAGCCGCCGGGCCAGTCCGTCGTCACCGTGTGGGCGTTGCCGGTCACGGCCGGGACGTTGGCGATGAAGTCCGGCCCGGGGACCGGGTCGCCGATGCCGCCCTGGGTGGAATCGGCGAGCACCGAGTTCGTCATCGTGACCGATGCGGTGCGCTCGTTGGCGGCGTCGTAGCCGATGCTGTAGATCGCGCCGCCGCCATTGACCGCGTGGTTGTCCGCGAACGTCGAACTGTGGATCGCGACCTCGCCGGAAAGGTTGAAGACGGCGCCGCCCAACCCCTGGGCCGACTCGAGCAGGATCGGATAACCGCATACAGGTTGCTCCGGCGGGCAGACCACGCCCGGCGTGCCACCCGGCACGGCCGTGTTTCCGTAAAGGGTCGAGTTGACGATGGTGACCTCGCCCTGCATGTTGAAGATCGCGCCGCCCATGCCGGCGCCGCCGCCGCCGCCGGTGCCGCGACCGCCACCGAATCCGGGATATCCGGCCTTGTCGGGCGCCTTGCCGGTGCCGCCGCCGCCACCGCTGAAGCCGCCCGAGGCCCCGGTCAGGATGCTGCCGTTGCCGCCACCGCCACCGAAGCCGCCCCCGGCGGCGGCATCCGAGCCACTGCCGCCCCCGGCGCCCACGCCGCCACCGCCACCGCCATGGGAATTCGGCAGTTCGATACCGGCGTGTCCGAAGCCGCCGCCGTCGCCCGGGGTCAGGCTGGTGCCGTTGGGCGGGGTGCTTCCGCCACCGCCGGAGCCATTGCCGCCGGGTGCGTAGTATTCGTCCTGGCCCGAGATTTGCCGATTGCCGGAACCGCCGAGGCCGCTGACGGGACCGCCGCCCGCGCCGCCGAGGCCGGTGGCCTGGTCCGCGTCGCCGCCATCGTCATCGACTCCGAAGCCGCCGCCGCCGCTCGGTCCGAAGCCCGTTCCGGCGCCGGCGCCACCCACGGAACCGCCGTAATCGAGATAGCCCGTTTCGCCCGCATATCCGATCCCCGGCGCCATCTGGCCCGCGCGGCCGCTGAGGCTGGTATCCGTGCCCATGCCGGCGCCGCCGGAGACGCTGGGTGCCGAGGTGACCAGTTCCTTCGGGCTCCCGCCGTACGCGCCGTTGTCCGTGATGGTCACGCCGTCGAGGACGAGCTCGCCCTGGTTGAAGATCGCGCCGCCCATGCCGGCACCGGCACCGCCGACGCCTTCGCCCTCCGCGGAATCGCCTTCCCAGGCGCCGCCGCCCAGCACCTGGCCGCCGCGCAGCGTGAGGTCGCGCAACTCCAGCCGCCCGGCGCCGGGCGAAGTGTAATCGGCCGTGTCCGGGTCGCCCGGATCGGCGCCGATGAAGAAGAAGCGGAACGGTTCCGC
>CAYWZC010000019.1:0-39652 GCA_964462745.1 uncultured Rhodanobacteraceae bacterium | reverse complement strand
AGGATGATCGCAGTGGCGCGGTCGTCGTCGGCCGCGAGGCGCCTGGCGATCACGAGATAGGGCTGTCCGAACGGCGTGATCGACGCTGCGGGCGTCACGCCCGTGCGGTTACCGAAGTTGGCGGGCAGGAGCCCGGCGCCGATCAGGGTGGCAATGGACACCGTGACGTTGGTCGTCCCGAAATCATCGGGATGGGCGTCCATGTAATCCACCGTCGCGCGTGCGATCTGCGCGAGTTCGCGGGGCTTCCGAGCTTACTTGCCGATCCCGGAACTCGCATTCCCTCGATAATCGGCGATCCGCGCGGTGGCGCACGCATGATCGATGCGACCACACCGAACATTGGAGCCATTACGGGGGTTATCACTCGCTCGCCAGTTCGATGCCTGGGTACGGTTCGTCGGAGCCGCAACGGACGCGCCACTGCCGACGTACCGGCGCGAGGAGCGGACGAGAGCGGGCCGTTCGGTGTCTGGCCCCACAAATCGTTCGGCTCAACGCACGCCGCAAAGGCAGTGTGCGAACACGCCGTACGGACGGCCATCGAGTGCGCGCAGCAAGGGCGCGATCTCCTGCAGTGCGTTGCGACCGGCAAGACTCGCCGGCCATGTGAACCCTACCCGGCGCACGAGGTTCACGAACGCCTCGCTGTTGCCGAGCCGGAACGCGAGCGTCTCCAGCATCGACAGTTCCGGTTCGATGTATTCCACGCGATAGTCGTCGCCGAGTTTCGCGCGCGCGGCCGCCGCGGCGACCGCATCGGACAGCCCGCCGAGTTCATCGACGAGGCCGCGTTGCAGGGCCTGCTCACCCGTCCACACGCGACCTTGCGCGATCGCGTCGATCTGCTCCGGCGTCTGCTTGCGCGCGGCGGCGACCTTGCCGATGAACTGGCGATAGCCGCGTTCGATGACGCTGGTCAGGATCGACTCGACCTGCGGCGACAGCGGCCGCCGGATGTCGAGCGCGCCGGCCAGCGGCGTGGTGCCGATGCCGTCGGTGTGGATGCCGAGCTTGTCGAGCGCTTCGGGAATCGTCGGGATCAGGCCGAAGATGCCGATCGAGCCGGTGATCGTGTCGGGCTCGGCGAAGATGCGGTCGCCGTCCATCGCGATCCAATAGCCGCCGCTCGCGGCGACATTGCCCATCGACACGAGGACCGGCTTGCCCGCGGCCCGGGTCTCGACGACCTCGCGGCGGATCAGTTCGGAAGCGGTCGCGTCACCGCCCGGCGAGTCGACGCGCAAGACCACGGCCTTGATCGCGTCGTCCTCGCGCGCCTCGCGCAGCAGTTGCGCGGTCGAGGTGCCGCCGATGACGCCCTGCGGCTGGTCGCCGGGCAGGATTTCGCCCTGCGCGACGACCACGGCGACCGCCGCGGTTCCCGGCTGCGGCAGCGTCTCGCGCGAAATCTGCGCCAGGTATTCGGTGAATGCGACCTGGCGAAAACCGGTGCCGCTCGCGTCGGCGACCCCGCGCTCGCGCAGCCGGGCGCGCGCCTCGCCGCGGGTCGCGAGTTCATCGACGAGTTTCTGTTCGAGGGCGAGCGCGGCGAGATCGCCACCGTGCGCGGCGATGCGTTCGTCGTAGTGCGCGATGTCGGCCGCGAGCGCACCGGCATCGAGCTTGCGCAACGTCGCGACTTCATCGAGATAGCCCTGCCACAATCCGCCCATCCAGTAGCGGTCGGCCTGCTTCGCGGCATCGGACGCCTGGTCGAGCACGAACGGCTCGGCCGCGGACTTGAACGCGCCGACCTTGATCAGATGTACGTCGACGCCGAGCTTGTCGAGCGCGGCCTTGAAGTAGCTGCGGTAATTGGACAGGCCTTCGAGCAATACGCTGCCCTCGGGATCGAGCAGGATGCGGTCCGCGTGCGCGGCGAGCAGGTACTGCTTCTGGTTCATGCCGTTGGATACGGCGACGACTTCCTTGCCGCCGGCGCGGAAGCGGTCGAGTGCGCGTCCGATTTCGCGGGCGGCCGCGAGCCCCACGTCGCGGATGTCGTCGGGTACCAGCACGATGCGTTCGATGCGCGCGTCGGTCGCGGCCGTGTCGATGACCTCGAGCAGATCGCGCAATTGCACCTCGGCTATGTCCTCGCCGCCGAGGCTCGCGAGCGCTCGTTCGCTCGGCGCAATGCTGTACTGTTCGACGATCGCGCCGACCGGATCGAGGACCAGCGCGGTACGCGGCTCCAGCGTCGGCCGCGCCGCGAACAGCGCAACCAGCACCGCGACCACGATCACGACGAAGATCACGTTGAACACGAGCCGGCGCGCGAAATTCACCGTGTTCCACAAGCCCACGAACAGGCCGGCGATGAATCCGCGTTTGTTGTCGGTCATGTGGCTTTCTCCAGGCTCCCATGACGAAGCGTAGCGGATTGCGATGATTCGGGCACATGCCGAACGACCCAAGGCACAGAAGCCGGCGCAGGATCGCGAGGCGCATCGCAGCGGAAACCGCGGGTTTGCATGAAGCGTTCAAGACATCACGGCTGGAAGCCGGGTCCTGCAACCTGTCGTGCAACCGGTTCCAGCAGCCCGCTTCCGACGCTCAGTGCGAGGTCGCGTAGCCGTGGCGCGCGACGCGCCAGAAGCGCAACGACAGCAGCAAGGCGGCGACACTGAGTCCCGCGATCAGGCCGATCCACATGCCGCGCGCTCCGAATCCGCCGCGGAATGCGAGCCACCATCCTACCGGCATGCCGATGCCCCAATACGCGAGCGTGGTCAGGAACATCGGCACGCGAGTGTCCTTCAGTCCGCGCAATGCGCCGTTGGCGGCGACCTGGATACCGTCGGAAAACTGGAACAATCCGGCCAGCACGAGCAACTGGGCCGCCAGCGCGATCACCGCGGGATCGCGCGTGTACCACAGCGCCACCTGTCCGGGCATGCCGATCATCACGCCGGCCGATAGCGCCTGGGTCCCGAGGACCAGGCCGAAACCCGCCAGGCCCGCGCGACGCACGCCCGCCGCGTCGCCGCCGCCGGCTGCGTGGCCGACCCGGATCGTGGTCGCCATCGCGATGCCGAGCGGCACCATGAACGCGACGGACGCGACATTGACCGCGATCTGGTGGCTCGCGATGACGTCCGTGCCGAGCGTGGCGAGCGCGAGTGCAACCGCGATGAACAGGCTCGCCTCCATGAACACGGTGACCCCCATCGGCACGCCGAGACGCAACAGCCCGCGGATCGCACGCCAATCCGGCCGGTCGAACCGTGCGAGCAGGCCGAGGTCGCGGAAATGGCGCCGCCCGAGCACGTAACCGAGCATCGCGAGTGCCTGGATCCACAGCACGCAGGCCGTCGCGATGCCGCTGCCCAGCGCGCGCAACGGCGGCACCCCGAAACGCCCATACATGAGCACGTAGCCGATCGGGCCGAGCAGGACCAGGCCGAGAAACGAGAAATACAGGCTCGGTCGGGTCAATCCGAGTCCCTCGCACAGGCCGCGCAAGGCGAAGAACAGCGCCAGCCCCGGTGCGCCGAATGCGATCGCGTGCAGGAAGCGGCGCGCGTCCGGCACGATCTCCTCGGCGACCCCGATCGCGCCGAACAGCAGCGGGCCGAGTACCGCGACCACGATCCCGAGCACGACCCCGAGCAACAGCGCCAGCCACAGCGTTTGCCGAAACAGCGGCGCGATCGCCTCGCGGCGCCCGCCGCCGACCAACTGCGCGACCGACGGCGGGACCGCCATCATGACCCCGATCGCGGCGACGATCGTGAGCGTCCAGACGCTGGTGCCTACCGCGACCGCACCGAGCGTCACCGCATCCAGATGTCCCGCGAGCACGGTGTCGATGACGTTCATGCCGACCGCGGAGAGCTGGGCGAACACCAACGGCAGCGCGAGGCGCGCGGTCGCGGACAACTCGCCTGCGATGCGCGCGCGATTGGCGGGTACAATGGAAAACATTCGGGATTCCTCGGCGTGTGCCAGTGTAGCGGAGAGCGTGGACGAGGCTTCCGTCCCGCGGCTTCCGGCACGCCAGCCAACGGGGCCGATCCTTCCCACGGAACCGCGTCTCACGATCGAACGTGAACGACACCGCCATCCAGACAGTGCCAACCCCGCACACGGTTGAACTGCCGGAGTCGCCGCCGGTCTGTCCCAATTGCGGCGCGCCGCAACTCGGGTCGTACTGCTACACGTGCGGGCAGCCCGTGAAAGGCCCGGTCCGCTACCTGCCGGAAGTCCTGCACGATCTTTCCGACCTCCTATTCAACGTCGATTCGCGCATCTTCCGTTCGCTGTGGGACCTGTACCTGCGGCCCGGATTCCTCACCACCGAGTACTTTGCCGGGCGCCGCGCGCGCTACGTGTCGCCGTTCCGCCTGTTCTTCGTGTCGTGCATCGTCGCGTTCCTCGCGATCCAGATGTACTTCGGAGACACCCACTTCAACATCGAGACCGGTTCCGGCGCGATCGCCGACGCACAGACAGCGACCGAGGTCGAGGAAAGGCTGCAAGCCGCGCTCGCGGCGATGGAAACCGGTCGCAACCTGCCTGTGATACCCGCCGAGGCCGCCGCGGAACTCGCGAAGACCGAGGAGGAATTGCGCGGCGACGCGGCCCGGCGCATCGCATGGCTCGAACAACGCGATGCCGCGCTCGCGGCCGGCGAAGTACCGAAGCCGGACCCGGACAACCCGGAGATCCCGTTCGAAGGCACGCCGCTGGACACCGCCAGGCATCCGGTGCACATCGCGTGGCTGCCGGATTTCGTCAATGCACGGCTGACCGCGATGGGCATTCGCGCCAAGGAGAACATCCAGGCGGCACGCAAGGATCCCGGGACGCTCATCGCCGGCCTGTTCTCCGTGCTGCCGCAGACCTTGTTCGTGCTCATGCCGCTGTTCGCGGTCCTGCTCAAGGTCGTTTACGTGTTCAAGCGGCGCCTGTACATGGAGCACCTCGTCGTCGCCGTGCACAGCCACGCCTTCATCTTCCAGTCGCTGCTCCTGATCGTGTTCATCGAGGCCTCACGCGGCCTGCTCGCGGACACGGCACCGGCGGTGTACCGCGCGCTCGGTTACCTGACCGTCGCGGCGTGGATCTGGCTGCCGACCTACCTGCTGCTGATGCAGAAACGCGTGTATCGGCAGGGCTGGTGGATGACCGGGATCAAGTATTGCTTCATTGGTTACTGCTATTCGGTGCTGGTCGGTTTCGGCCTGGCCGGCGCACTGCTGGTCAGCCTGACCACGACCTGAGCACGGCAGACGGCCGCAAGTCCGCGTGGCATCTGGATTTGTCGGCGTGAGGAGTTTGTCAAGTGCGTTGTGCACAGCCCGCAGCAATCGCCGCCCGCATCGCGCAAAATGCAAACCGGGCGTGAACGACGCCGTCAGGCTGATCGCAACTATCTGTCCGGAAACCATATTTCAGATTGGTTAAAGTTTCGCCAAGGCGACGACAGGCGCGTTCCCATGCGCCCTGAACGGCCCCGCGACGCGGCTTGTCCACAGACTTGTCCACCCTCCTTGTGGATAAGCGGAAAACCTCCGCAGGAATACGAACTTGGTGACCATTCATGAAGGTTTCGTCAGAAACCATATGCAACTGCCCAGGGAAGGTCGCCGGTACCGCAATGCACGCGTGCGATGCGTGTCGAACCACGTAATCCGGCTGCGATGAGCACGATCCTGCGTGTCGCGATTCCGGTGCCGCTCGAACGATTGTTCGACTACCGCCTCGCGGACGACCCCGTCGTGCCCGCGCCGGGCTGCCGCGTACTGGTGCCGTTCGGCGCGCGCGAAGTGGTCGGCGTCGTCATCGACCACGCAACCGCGGACGCGGAATCGCCGGAACTCAAGATGCCGATCCGGATCCTCGACCGCGAACCGTTGCCGACCGCGGAATGGCTCGACACCCTCGCCTGGGTCTCGCGCTACTACCAGCATCCGCTCGGCGAGGTCGTGCAGAATGCGTTGCCGACCGCGTTGCGCTCGACCCGCGCGTTGCCGCAGCCCCATGTCACCGGCCTGGAACTGACCCCGGCCGGTCGGGCCGCGCTCGCCGACGGTTCGCAACGCGGCGCGCGCAGCCGCGAGCTGCTCGCGGCGCTCGCCGAAGGCGCGCGGTCGACCGAGTGGCTCGACGACCGCCTGCCCGGTTGGCGCGGGGTCGCGCGGCGGCTTCGCACGCGCGGCCTCGTCGCGGACTGCACGCAACCCACGACGGCGCGGCCCGCGCCGGGTCCGGAACTCAACGACGAGCAGCGCAGCGCCGTCGAAGCCGTGCTCGCCGTGCGGGATCACTATGCGCCGTTCGTGCTCGACGGCGTAACCGGCAGCGGCAAGACCGAGGTGTACCTGCAGCTCGTCGCCGACTGTCTTGCGCGCGGCCGCCAGGCGCTGGTGCTGGTGCCCGAGATCGCCTTGACCATGCAGACCCTCGAACGCTTCCGCGCGCGGCTGGGAGTGCCTGTCGCGGCGCTGCACTCGGGACTCGGCGAGACCGAGCGCGCGCGCGCGTGGCTCGCGGCCGCGCGCGGCGAGGCGCATGTCGTCCTCGGCACGCGCTCGGCGATCTTCGTGCCGCTGCCGCGCGCCGGGCTTCTCGTCGTCGACGAGGAACACGATGCGTCCTACAAGCAACAGGACGGCCTGCGCTACCACGCGCGCGATCTCGCCGTGATGCGCGCGAAGGCGCTCGGCGTGCCGGTCCTGCTCGGCTCGGCGACGCCGTCGCTGGAGACCCTCGCGAATGCCGAAGCGGGCCGCTACACGCGCCTGCGCCTGGCGCGCCGCGCGGGAACCGCGCGGCCGCCAAGGATCGATCTCGTCGACCTGCGCGGACGCAAACTGCACCACGGACTCGCGCCGGCCACGATCGACGCGATCGAGGCCACGATCGAACGCGATGAACAGGTGCTCGTGTTCCGCAACCGGCGCGGCTATGCGCCGGTGTTGCTGTGCCACGATTGCGGATGGAGCGCGCAGTGCCCGCACTGCGATCGCCCGCTGACCCTGCACGGGCGCGGTCGGTTGCGTTGCCACCACTGCGGCGCACACGAGGCGGCACCGCACGCCTGCCCGGACTGCGGCGGCCTCGCCCTGCATCCACAGGGTCACGGAACGGAACGTCTGGAGGAAGAACTACGCGCGCGCTTCCCGCGGGTTCCGATCCTGCGCATCGACCGCGACACGCTGCGCGGGCGTCGCGCGCGCGAAACGCTGTTCGCCCAGCTTGGTGCGGATGCGGCGCAGATCCTGGTCGGCACGCAGGTCCTCGCCAAGGGCCACGATCTGCCGCGGCTCTCGCTGGTCGTCGTGGTCGGGGTCGACGAAGGCTTGTTCAGCGTCGATTTCCGCGCGCCGGAGCGACTCGGTCAGCTCGTGGTGCAGGTCGCGGGCCGGGCGGGTCGCGCACGCACCGCGGGGCGCGTATTGCTGCAAACCCATCATCCCGATCATGCATTGCTCGGCATCCTGCTCGATGGCGGCTATCCCGCACTCGCCCGGAGGCTGCTCGACGAACGACGTGGCGCGGGCCTGCCGCCATTCGGACCGCTCGCACTGTTGCGCGCCGAACACCGCGATGCGGATCTCGCGTCGCGGTTCCTCGCGGCGGCCACGGGCGCCGCAAAACCTCCCGCCGGCATCACCCTGCACGGCCCGTTGCCCGCACCGATGCCGCGTCGCGCGGGCGCGACCCGCGGCCAGATCCTCGTCGAGGCGCGCGATCGCACGGTCCTGCAAGCGTTCCTGCCGGTCTGGCTCACCGCGATCCGTGCGTTGCCGTTGCAGCGCCGCGTGCGCTGGTCGATCGACGTGGATCCGATCGATTTGGGCTGACTTGATGCCGAAAAAGTCCATCATGGGCTTTTTCGGCTCGCCGAGTCCGGTACACGCCCGGACTCGGCTCCGACAAATCATCCCCTTCGTGATGATTTGCGAGCGGTGCATCCCTGCACCGCGTCATTCTCCCGAGGCTCGGAAAAGCTTGTCCTCGGCTTTCCCGGCTCGGCGAGTTCGATGATGCCGCACAAGAAGTGCCCGCGGCCCGGCTCGTATCACGCTTCTGGGGGAGGAGCGCGTTTGTGGTCGAGCCCGGTTCGATGGGCTCGAACCAGGCTCGACCTCCGGGCCACGGGGCTTGAGCTCCGGCTCAGCCGTCGAAACCGTTCGCGAAGATCGTGTCGCCGCCACCGGCGCCGTTGAACAGCACCGAGACGTTGTTGTTCTGCCGGTTCGCGGTGATGACGTCGGCGCTGCCGTCGCCGTCGATGTCCGCGATCGCGGCCGAGCCCGGGTGTGCACCGGTGCCGTAGTTGAAGAACTCGCCGAACCCGCCCGCACCGTCGTTCGGCAGCACCGAGATGCTGTCGTTCTGGGTATTCGCGGTGACGATGTCGAGACTGCCGTCGCCATCCACGTCGCCCAGCGCGAGACCCCACGGCCACGGATTGAAGTCGACCACGCTCTCGAACGGATAGATGAGGTACTGCATCGAAGGCGCGAACCCGCCCGCGCCATCACTGATCAGGACCGACACGTCCTGGGTCGTCGTGTTGAGGCTGACCAGATCCGGATTGCCGTCACCGTCCACGTCGCCGGCCGCGACGGCCACCGGGCCGAGGCCGGTCGGCAGCAGGACGGCCGCGGCGAACGCGCCGGTGCCGTCGCCGGCGAGCAGGGACAGGTTGTCGCCGCCGGTATTCGCGGTGACGATGTCCGCGTTTCCGTCACCGGTCACGTCGGTCAGGACCACACCCTGCGGCTGTGAATACCCGTCCACGCCAACCGGATACGAGACGGCCGGGCCGAACCCGCCCGCGCCGTCACCCGGCAGGAACGAGATGCTGTGGTTGGAGATGTTCGTGTTCGCGGTCGCGACGTCGAGGTTGCCGTCGCCGTTCGCGTCACCGAGCGCCACCGCGTACGGGCTCTCGAAGCCGTCGGCGACGCTGAAGTTCGCCGCCGCCGCGAAGCCGCCCGCGCCGTCGCCGAGCAGGATCGAGACCGTGCCGCCGCCGAGGTTCGCGCTGACGATGTCCGCGTTGCCGTCGTTGTTCACGTCGCCGCTCGCCATGCCGGTAGGCGAAATGTCGACCGGATAACTGACCGACGCGGCGAATCCGCCCGCGCCGTCGTTGATCAGCACCGAAGCGTCGTTGCCTTGCGCATTGACCGTGACCACGTCGGGCGCGTCATCGCCGTTCAGGTCGACCGCCGCGACCGCATGCGGAAACACGCCGACCGGGAAATTGCCTTCGAAGCCGACGTTTCCGGCCCCGTCACCCGGCAGCACCGACAGGCTGGAGCCGACCGCGTTGCCGGTCAGCACGTCGAGGTGCCCGTCGCCGGTCACGTCCGCGATCGTGATCGGGTTCGGGCCGACCCCGGTCGGAACGGACACGGCGTCGGCAAAGCCACCCGCGCCGTCGCCGGCCAGCACGTCGGCGGTGTTCGCGATCGGTCGGCTGATCACGATGTCGATATTGCCGTCGCCGGTGACGTCGCCGAGCGCGACCGCGTCCGCGCGGCCGTCGCCGGGACCGAGCGGGAGCTGGACCGCGGCCGCGAAACCACCACTGCCATCGTTGATGAGCACGGAAACGTTGCCGGGGAACTCGGGCGGCGGAAATGGCGAGCCGTCCAAGCCGCGGTTCGCGACCACGATGTCCGGGCTGCCATCGCCGTTCACGTCGGCCATCGCGACGCCGAACGGCTCGGCATCCGGACCGATGCCCATGCTGACCGGCGCCGCGAAGCCGCCCGCGCCGTCACCGAGCAGGATCGACAGGTCGGACGTGCCCGCGTTCGCGGTGACCACGTCGGGCGCGCCGTCGCCATTCACGTCGGCAACCGCCATCGACACCGGGTACGGTCCGGTCGGCCAGGTCGTCGCGCTCGCGAAACCGCCCGCGCCGTCGCCGAGCAGGACCGACACGTCGCCGCTGTCGCCATTCGCAGTGACGATGTCGAGCACCGCGTCACCATTGATGTCGACCGCCTCGACCCAGTTCGCGTACTGGCCGCCCGAGGACAGCGACTGGGTGGCGCCGAGCGCCCCGCTGCCGTCGCCGGGATACACGAGGATTTCGTCGTCGTCGTAGCCGGTCGCGATGACGTCGACGTTGCCGTCGCCGGTCACGTCACCAGCCGCAACCGCGACGTAACCGAGCGAGAACATGCCGACCGGATAGTTCACCTCGTCGGCGAATCCGCCGCTGCCGTCGCTGACCAGCACCGTGACGTCGTAACTCATGCCGTTGCCGGCGATGACATCCGCATCGCCATCGCCGTTGAGATCGGCGGTGGTTATCGTGGTGGTGAAGCAACACAGGTCGTAGCGCAGGGCGGCCGGGGCGAGCGGCGGCGGTTCGGCGAGGACCGCGGCGGGAGACGCGGCGGGTGCGGCAGTTGCCGCGGCGAACGGGCAGGCCGCAAGAAGTGCGGACACGGCAAGACGAATCGGGGAAGACAGTGGCGCGGGGTTCGCTTTCATCGGTGACTCCGGAAACGACGGGACGGGTGCGCGAGCGAGGCGCAGGCGTCCGGCCACGCTGGCCCAAGCCGCCGCGCATCGCACTCCAGTCACGTTCCAAGCGCATGACAAACACATTGAAACGAAGAATATCAAGGAGTTGGCGCGAACCCGACGGGCCGATCGCCGCGAGCCGGCCGAGCGCCGAAGCCCCCTCTGTTACGGAATCGCGGCGCCGAGACGCAGGCGGGTCGAGTCCACCGCCTCGTTCGGGGTCAGCAACGCGCCGGGGATCTCCCGCTCGCCGGCGAGCGCCTGGGCCTGGCGCAATGCGTCGAACCACGCCTCGCGTTGGCCGAGCGCGTGGTACAGGCGCAACTGCAACATCGCGCAGTCGAAGTCGCGGCTCGCCCAGGATGCGACCCGACCGATCAGCGCGGCCGCCGCATCCCGGTTCCCGGACGCGAGCAGGCGCGGCGCCTGCGCCTCGACGACCGCGACGATTTCCGCGGGCACGCCACGCCGGTCCGCGCTCGCCGCAGCGAAGCGGAACCATGCCGCGGCGGCGGAAGGATCGTGCTCGTGCACGTGCCATTCCGCCATCGCCAGCGCCTCGGCGACACGCCCGGGCTGTTCGGCGGCCTCTTCCGGCGCGCTCCGCGAGCGATCCAGCAGCGCGCGCGCCGGATCGATCTCGCCGAGCGCGAGCAATGCGCGCTGGCGTACGAGGACCACCGCGGCGCGGTCGCCGTCCGCACCTTCTTCCGGCCAGTCCGCGAGC
This sequence comes from uncultured Rhodanobacteraceae bacterium, assembly GCA_964462745.1. Taxonomy (GTDB): domain Bacteria; phylum Pseudomonadota; class Gammaproteobacteria; order Xanthomonadales; family Rhodanobacteraceae; genus Dokdonella_A. The sequence goes on along the minus strand of CAYWZC010000019.1, from coordinate 28,422 downwards.
GCCGCTTCGCTCGCCGTCGCCGCGTCGCGCCAGCGGCCCTGCCGCGCAGCGAATTGCGCCTGCAGCCAGCGCGAACGCGCGAGCAGGCCGCGGTTGCCGGACGTCTCGATCGTCTGCGCCTCGGCGAGTGCGTCGCCGGCTTCGCGCAGGCGACCGGCGCCGAACAGGACCTGGGCGCGATTCAACAGCAGATCGACCCGCTGGTCCGGATCGGTAATGCGCCCACGCAGCGCCCAGCCGCGTTCGACCGTGGCCCATGCGGCATCGCGTTGCAGCATCGCAAGCTGCGCCTCGACGAGGCCGGTCAGGGTGATCAGCAGTTCATGCAGCGCGCCGAACGACTGGAAGCGGTCGGCCGCGCCGGGCAGGTAACCCAAGGCCGCGGCCGGTCGGCCCCGGTACAGTTCGAGCATGCCGAGGTTCGCATCGACGCGGGTCACGCCGAGGCCGTCGCCGGCCGATTCCAGGTCGACGCGCGCGGCGCCGAAATCCGCGAGCGCCTCGTCGAAGCGGTGTGCGGCGACGCGGCTGTTGGCGCGGCCCATGCGTGCGTGACCACGTTCGAGCGGATCGCCGTGTTCGCCGAGGATGCCGAGCGCGGCCTCGAAATCGCGCCCGCTCTTCGCGAACTCGCCGCGTCGCATGCGCGTCGCGCCGCGTGCGTTCAGCACCTGCGCATGGAAGCGGGGATCGGCGCGCGTGTCCGGCTCCTGCAGGACCTGGTCCAGTGCCGCCTCGGCGCGATCCAGGTGCCCCGCGCGGAAATCGACCTGCGCGAGCCGGTATGCGAGCCGCGCCGGTTGCCTCGCGAGTTGCGGCGAGGCGTCGAGGATCGTGCGCGCCGTATCGAGTTCGTTCGCGAGCAGCGCGGCGCGTGAGCGTTGCAGGGTTTCGTCGAGCGCGACGTCGTGCTCGGCACCGACCGGGACATCGCGGCCGAGCGCGGCGAGCAGCAGGTCAGCCGCGCCGCGCGCCGCCGGCACCGCATCGGGTGCGGAAAATTCGGCAGGCACCTCGACTCCCTGCGCGGGCGACGCGACGAGTCGCACATGCCAGCCGGACGCATCGCGCAACGCCTTGCCGCGCACCACGAGGTCGGCCCCGGTCCCGCGGCGCAGGGCGCTCGCCGCATCGCCGGGCGGCGAAGTCGACAGCAGGCCGAGCACGTTCTCGCTGGGCGGAACGCGGAAACCGGCCTCGCGCAGGCGACCGGCGACGAGATCCATCCCGCCGAGCCGCACCCACGCGTCCTCGCGCAGGCCATCCACTTCGATCGGCAGGATCACCGCACCGTCCGTCCGGACCGCGGGGGCGTGCTGCACGGAGCTTGCCTCGCCCCGATCGGCGCGCCCTGCGAACCAGGTCCCGACCGCGATCGCCGCGAGCACCACCGCGCCGAACACGATCGCGACGCGCCGCGTGGCCACGCCACGACCGCCCTGCATGCGTCCGGCCTGCGCATTCGTTGCCGACCGCGAAGCCGGCGGCTCGTCGGACGTCGCGATGACGGGACGCACGAGGGCATCCGGTGCCTCGTTCTCGTCCACGACCCGCGTTTCCGCGACCCAGCGGTAGCCGAAGCCGACGATCGTGCGGATCGCGTGCTGGCTGTTGCCGTCGTCATCGACCGCGCGGCGCGTGCGCAGGATGACCTGGCCGAGTTGCGCATCCGAGACGTTGGTGCGCCGGAAAATCGCCTGCACGAGTTCGTCGCGGCCGACCGCCCGGTCGCGGTGCGCAATCAGCAGATCCAGGCACTCGAACGTATGCCGCGGCAAATCCACGCGCCGTTCCCCGCGCCACAGTTCACGTGCCGAGGGAAGGAAGCGAAACGCGCCGAATTCGAAGGTCGGGCCCGACATGCGGCAAGGTTAGCAGGATGCCCCGGCGACGCCTTGCGAACGGCCGGTCCAGCTCCGCGCATCCATGACCTGCGGCATGCTTGGCAAGCCTGCGGGATGCCGGTACCGTCCGGGATTCCGCGCCTTTCCGGGGAGAGATGCCGTGTTCCGATTGCAAAACCGCCTGCGCAGCATGCGCCTGCAACGCGCTGCGTCCGCGTTGTTGCCGGCCCTGCTGTTTCCGTTCCTTGCTTCGTGCGCCGCCATGGCGACCGGTTCGGGCGTTGCCGAGGCGCCCTCCACATCGGCTCCCGACGACCCGTATCCGAGCACCTACGAGCCGATTGCCTCGCCGCCGGTCCTGATCGAGGGCGCCACCGTGCTGACCGGCACCGGCGAGCGTTTCGACGGCGCCGACGTGCTGCTGCGTGACGGACGCATCGTAGCGGTCGGCCGGGTGACCGACGTGCCCGCGAACGCGCTGCGCGTCGACGGCCACGGCAAGTGGGTCACGCCGGGCATCATCGACGTGCATTCGCATCTCGGCGTGTATCCGAGCCCGGGCACGCACGGCAACAGCGACGGCAACGAGATGACCGACCCGGTGACCGCGGACGTCTGGGCCGAACATTCGATCTGGCCGCAGGATCCGGGTTTCCTCGCCGCGCTCGCGGGCGGCGTGACCAGCCTGCAAGTCCTGCCCGGTTCCGCGAACCTGTTCGGTGGCCGCGGCGTGACGCTCAAGAACGTGCCATCGGTGACCTACCAGGGCATGAAGTTTCCGGGCGCGCCGTGGGGCCTCAAGATGGCCTGCGGCGAGAATCCGAAGCGGGTCTACGGCAGCAAGGGACGCGCGCCCTCCACGCGCATGGGCAATGTCGCCGGCTACCGCGCCGCGTTCATCGAGGCGACGGAATACCTGCGCAAGCACGAGGGCGACAACGGCACGGAAGGCAAGGACGCGGGCAAGCGCGACCTCGAAATGGAGACGCTGGCCGGCGTGCTCGAAGGCGACATCCGCGTCCACATCCATTGCTACCGCGCCGACGAGATGGCGACGATGCTCGATCTCGCCGACGAATTCGGTTTCCACGTCGCCGCGTTCCACCACGGCGTCGAAGCGTACAAGCTCGCCGACCGGCTCGCCGCCGAAGGCGTGTGCGGCGCGCTGTGGGCCGACTGGTGGGGCTTCAAGATGGAGGCGTTCGACGGCATCCAGGAGAACATTGCACTGGTCGACCGCCCGCCGAACAGTTGCGCGATCGTGCATTCGGATTCCGCCGAGGGCATCCAGCGCCTCAACCAGGAAGCGGCCAAGGTCATGGCGCACGCGGCGCTCGTCGATATCGACATCCCGCCCGAACGCGCGATCCGCTGGCTGACCTCGAACGCCGCGAAGGCGCTCGGCATCGAGACACAGACCGGCAGCCTCGAACCCGGCAAGATGGCCGACGTGGTGTTGTGGAACGTCAACCCGTTCAGCGTGTACGCGCGTGCGGAAAAGGTCTGGATCGACGGTGCGCGCGTCTATGACCGCAACGACCCGGCGCGGCAGCCGCGCTCGGATTTCCTGCTCGGACAGGGCGACGACGCGGAGGCCATGCGATGAAACGGCATTCGACAGAAACCGGGATCCTCATCCATTCCGCACGTTCCGCCGTCGCGCGGTCGCTGGGCGCGGTGGTATTCGGCGGCGCCTTGTTGTGCGCGGCGGGCTCTACCCCGGCCCGTGACTTGCTGATCCGCAATGCGACCGTGCACACGGCCGGCGAGCGCGGCACCCTGCAAGGCGCCGACGTGCTGGTGCACGACGGGCGCATCGCGAAGGTCGGCACCGGACTCGCGGCGCCGAGCGGCGCCGAAGTCGTCGATGCGGGCGGCCACCGCCTGACCCCGACCCTGTTCGGCGGCGTCACCGGCATCGGCCTCGAAGAGGTTTCGGCCGAGGAGCCGACCGTGGACGCCACGCTCGCGCTCGGCGCCGGCAGCCACCGCATGGTGGTGCGGCCCGAGTTCGACGTGACCCTCGCCTACAACCCGGCATCCGTCGTGGTGCCGGTGACGCGCATCGAGGGCATCGGCTGGACGATGCTCGGCCCCGGCACCGACGAGGGCGGATCGATCGTCGCCGGACTCGGCGGCGTGATGCGGCTCGACGGCGGCCTCGATCCACTCGGCGCGCGCATGCTGTTCCTCGATCTCGGCGGCGGCGCCAAGTCGTTGAGCGGCGAATCGCGCGCGGCGCAATGGATGCTGCTCGACCAGTTCATCGACGAGGCGCACGGCCGCATCGGTCCCGAAGCGAACGCGGCCCGGCTGACCCCGGCCGGTCGGCGCACCCTGCTCGGTTACGTCGACGGCGGCGACGGCCGCATCATGGTCCATGTCGATCGCGCGGCCGACATCCTCCAGTTGCTGCGCTGGTCCGCGCGTCACCGCGCCTCGGTGGCGGTCGTCGGCGGCGCCGAAGCATGGAAGGTCGGTGCGGCGCTCGCCGCCGCGAAGGTGCCGGTGTTCGTCGATCCGCTCGCGAACCTGCCCGACAACTTCGACAGCATCGGCGCAACGATGGAGAACGCCGCACGCCTGCGTGCCGCGGGCGTCGCGGTCGGCTTCAGCCAAGTCGGCGACGCTTCGCACAACGCGCGCAAGATCCGCCAGCTCGCGGGCAATGCGGTCGCGGCCGGCATGGCCTGGAACGACGCGTTCGCGGGACTGACCTCGGTACCGGCCGATGCGTTCGGGGTCGGCGCCGACATCGGCCGCGTCGCACCGGGCCGGCGCGCGGATCTCGTGCTGTGGAGCGGTGATCCGCTCGAGGTCAACAGCGTTGCGACCCGGGTCTGGTTCGACGGCCGCGCGATCCCGATGACGAGCCGCCAGACCGAACTCCGCGACCGCTACCTGCACAAGGCGGTGCCGCGCGAACAAGGCGGACTGCCGCGCGCGTATTCCGGAGCTGCGGGTCGCTGAGCCGATCGCATTCCACCGAACGGAAAAACCCCGCCGAGGCGGGGTTTTTCGTAACCGTGGATGCCGTATCGATCAGGCGACGAACAGCGCGCGCATCTTCTTCATCGCGTTCGCCTCGATCTGGCGGATGCGCTCGGCGGACACGCCGTATTCGTCGGCGAGTTCCTGCAGGGTCGCCTTGTTGTCGTCGACCAGCCAGCGCCGCGCGATGATGTCGCGCGAACGCTCGTCGAGCTTGACCAGGCCCTGGTGCAGGGTGTCGAGCTTCGCCGAATCCTCCGATTCGGTCTCCGCTTCCAGATACGGATCGGCGCCGTGATCGACGAGATACGCGGCCGGCGCGGGACGCACGTCCTCGTCGGCATCGACCGGCAGGTCGAACGCGACGTCGCGGCCGCTGAGGCGCGATTCCATTTCCAGCACCGTCGATGCGGGCACGCCGAGTTCGCGCGCGACCGTGTCGACTTCGTCCGCATTCATCCAGCCGAGGCGCTTCTTGGATTTGCGCAGGTTGAAGAACAGCTTGCGCTGCGCCTTGGTCGTCGCGACCTTGACGATGCGCCAGTTGCGCAGGATGAACTCGTGCATCTCGGCACGGATCCAGTGCACCGCGAACGACACGAGGCGCACGCCGTGATCCGGATCGAAGCGCTTGACCGCCTTCATGAGGCCGATGTTGCCTTCCTGGATCAGGTCACCGATCTGCAGGCCGTAGCCGGAATAGCCACGCGCGACGTGCACGACGAAACGCAGGTGCGACATGACCAATTGCTTGGCCGCGTCGAGGTCGCTGTCTTCGGTGTAGCGGCGCGCGAGGTCCTGTTCTTCCTCGACGGTCAGCATCGGGATGCGGTGCACCGCCGACACATAGGCGTCGAGGCTGCCCAGCGCACTGGGGATGGGTAGATTGCTCGCGATCAGGGCCTGGCTCATGGGGCTTCGTCTCCGGATTCGGTCGATTGGCACTCCCCGCATGAGAGTGCCAATCGAAGGAGAAAGTTCCACCGCGCGGGGACATAGGGGTCGCGCGGACGGATTAACTGTACTGGCGGGTATAGTACACCAAATCGGGTGAAGCGGGGCTTAGCAAACCGCCTTTTCACGGGATTCAGTATCCCGGAACGGCAGGGTTGTTCGGTGTCGAGTCCGGTTTCGACTCCTCACTCCACGACGAGTTCCGCACGCGGCGGCAGGCCCCACTCGATCGGGGCCTCGCCGCGGCCGCGCAGCCAGTCGTTGGCCTTGGAAAAATGCCCGCAGCCGAGGAAGCCGCGGTGAGCGGACAGCGGCGAAGGGTGTGGCGCTTTCAGGATGCGGTGGCGGCGCGGGTCGATGAGCTTGCCCTTGGCCTGCGCGTAGCTGCCCCAGAGCAGGAACACGAGGCCTTCGCGTTCGCGGTTGAGTGCATCGACGCAGGCGTCGGTGAAACCTTCCCAGCCCTTGCCCTGGTGCGAGCCGGCGCGACCGCGTTCGACCGTCAGCACCGCGTTCAGCAACAGCACGCCCTGCCGCGCCCACGGGATCAGGCAGCCGTGGTCGGGCCGCGCGATGCGGAGGTCGTTCTCGATTTCCTTGAAGATGTTGTCCAGCGATGGTGGCACCGGCACGCCGGGCAGCACCGAGAAGCAAAGGCCGTGCGCCTGGCCCGGACCGTGGTACGGATCCTGACCGAGGATCACGACCTTGACCGCGTCGAACGGCGTGGTGTCGAGCGCGGCGAAGATGCGCGAGCCGGGCGGATAGATCGTCTTGCCGGCGGCCTTTTCGGCGCGCAGGAACGCAGACAATGCGCGCATGTCCTCGCGTTCGAACCAGTGCCCGACCCGCGCCTTCCAGGACGCATCGAGGGTCACCCGATCGCCCACGGTCGTGGCCGGCGCGTCGCTCATGGCGGCGGAACCGCTTCGGTGTCCGCGCCATCGCGTCGATCGCGCAGGTGCCGCGCGACGCGCAGCTGGAAGCCGAGCTTGGTCGCGAGCAGGTGTTCCTCGACCGGTTTGCTGACCAGGTCGTTGGCGCCGGCGCGCAGGAGCGCGGCCTGGTTGTGCGGGTTGTCGTCGCCGGTCATCACCAGCACCGGCAATTCGCCCTTCGGATAGCCGAATTCGCCACGAATGCGCGCGAGCAGGTCCGCGCCGGTCAGGTCGCCACGCAGGGTCAGGTCGGTGAGGACGACGTCGGCGCCGGGATCGCTGCGTTCGCGCGCCTCGGCCAGATGGGTGATCGCGTCTTCCGCGGTCGCGACGCGCAACACCTCGAAGCCGTGCCGTTCGAGCATGCGCCGCGTCGCGAGCGCGACGACCTGGCTGTCCTCGACATACAACACCGTGCCTTGCGCGCCTTCCGCGGGACTCACGTAGCCGCGGATGAACTCGGCGAGCGCCTCGAAGCCGAGCGACTTGTCGAAGTAGTCGGTCACGTCGTCACTGATCGCGCGCGCGACCAGGCGTTCCTGCACGTCGCCGGACACCAGCACGATCGGGATGTATGCCTGGGCCGGATGCTCGCGCACGCGGCGCGCGAACTCGAGGCCGTCCATGTCCGGCAGGCGCAGCGCGGTGGTCACGAAATCGACGCTGTGCGTGTCCAGCTCGCGGCACGCGGCTTCACCGCTGTCGCAGGACAGCACCGTGACCTGCGGCAACTGGGTTTCGAGCACGCGCTCGATGAGCCGACGCACGACCTTCGAGCCGTCGACGACGAGGACCTTCGGATCGGCGACCGAAAGATGCCGGGTCAGGGCCGGATTGTTCATGCTTCCGGACTTCCTCCTTCGAGATGGCCGCTCGCGACGAGCCACGCACCGAGCCAGCCGAGCAGCGCGCTCGATCCGACCACGGCCAGCGCGAGGCCGGCGTGCAGGCCGAACCCGTGCAAGCCGGCCGGCTCGTCGTAGCTTGCAAGCAGGCGCTGCAAGGGCCCGTCCAGCGCGAGGCCGATCGCGGCGACGGTCGCGACCGCGACCACGCCGCCACCCAAACCGTACCAGAAACCGGTGTACAGGAACGGACGTCGCACGAAACCGTTGCTGGCGCCGAGCAGTTGCATGACCACGATTTCCTCGCGGCGTCCCTGGATGTCGAGACGCACCGTGTTGCCGATCACGAGCAGGGCCGCGAGCGCGAGCAGCGCGGCGAGCACCCCGACCGAGCGCGCGCCGAAATCGAGGATCGCGCCGAGACGCTGGCGCCACAGCGCGTCGTACTGGACCAGGTCCACCCGTTTGTCGGCACGCAGGTCGGCGACCAGCGGTGGTTCCTCCGCATCGTCGTCCGCCTCCACCGGCGTGATGATCAGCATCATCGGCAACGGATTCGCGCCGAGCACGTCGAGCGCATTGTCGAACCCGGACAGGCGGCGGAACTCGGCCATGCCCTCGTCCGGCGTGCGCAGCGTGACCTGCGCCACGTCGTTGCGCGCACGCAATTCCGCGGCGAATGCGGCGCTTGCTTCCGGCGTCGCAGCGGGTTCGAGAAACACGGTGATTTCACGCGCCTCGCGCAGGCCCTCCGACAAGCCGCGCACCTGGTCCAGCGCGACGTGCAACAGCAGCGGCAGGGCCAAGGCGACGCCGAGCACGAGCACGGTCAACGCGCTCGCCCACGGCCGCGCGGCGAGCCGGCCGAGGCTCGAGAACAGGCTGTACAAATGCTGGTCGCGCCACGCACGCGGCCGCTCGCGCCATGCGACCGGCGTGGCGACGGGCACCTTGCCGGTGCGCGCCGGCACGTTGCGCGTGTTGGCCGCGCGCCGCATCCTCATGCGGCGTCCGGCCGGAAGTCGTCGATCAGGCGACCGTGGTCGAGGACCAGCACGCGCTTGCCGAGGCGCCGGATCAGATGCAGGTCGTGGCTCGCGACGACCACGGTCGCGCCGGCCCGGCCGAACTCCGCGAACAGGCCCATGATTTCCGTCGACAGGCCCGGATCGAGATTGCCGGTCGGCTCGTCCGCGATGATCAGCGGCGGCTTGGCCACGATCGCGCGCGCAATGCCGACGCGCTGCTGTTCGCCGGTGGACAGGGTTTGCGGCGCGGCCTTCTCGCGCGCAAGCAAGCCGACCTTGTCGAGCGCGGCGCGCACGCGCTTGCCGATTTCCTCGCGACGCAGGCCCGCGATCACCAGTGGCAGTGCGACGTTGTCGAACACGCTGCGGTCGAGCAGCAAGCGGTGGTCCTGGAACACCATGCCGATCGAGCGGCGCAGGCGCGGCACCTGGCCGCGGCGCAATCGTGCGAGCACGCTGCCGTTGACCGTGATCTGCCCGCGCGTCGGCCGCTGCATCAGCGCGACGAGCTTCAGCAACGTGCTCTTGCCCGCGCCGGAATGCCCGGTCACGAACACCATCTCGCCCGCCTCGATGCCGAAGGTGAGCTCGGCCAGCGCGTCATGCCCGGAAGCGTAGCGTTTGCTGACGTTGTCGAAGCGGATCATCTTGGAGCTGGGATTCGGGATTCGGGATTCGGGATTCGGGAATTGTAGGCCGGACGCGCTCGTCGCGGCCGGCTCCGGGCCATTCGGTGCGCCGGAGCTAAAGCGCCGGCCGTGCATTGCACGTCCGGCCTACTTCACCATCTGGTTGAGGTTGAAAATCGGCAGCAGGATCGCGAGGACGATGAACAGGACCATCGCCCCGACGAGCAGGATCACGGCCGGGCCGAGGATCGCGGTCAGCGCGGTCATCCAGCGATCCAGTTCGCGTTGCTGCTGGGCGGCGGCTTCGTCGAGCATGCGCGGCAGCGCGCCGGAGCGTTCGCCGCTCGCGATGAGGCGCAGCGCGACCGGTGGGAACAGACCACTGTCGCCGAGCGCGCGCGAGAACGCGCCGCCCTCACGCACCTTGATCGCGGCGCGGCGCAGCGCCTCGCGCATCGGCAGGTTGGGGACCACGTCGGCCGCGATGCGCAAGGCGTCGAGCAACGGCACCGCGCTGCCTGCGAGCAGGGCGAGCGTGCGCGTCGCGCGCGCGGTGTTGGCCGCGCGCGACAATCGTCCGATCAATGGCAGGCGCAACAGGGTTCGGTGCCACGCATGGCGCGTCGCGTCCTGGCGCAACGCGATCCGCGCCGCGAGCACGGCCAGCGCGAGCGCAACGAGGATCAACCAGCCCCATTCACGCAGGAAGGCCGAGATCGCCATCAGCGCACGGGTCGCGAGCGGCAGGGTCTGGTGCATGTTCTGGAACACGCCGACGATCTGCGGCACGACCCAGGTCAGCAGGCCCGCGACGACCGCGAACGCGACCAGGCTGAGCAGCAACGGATACGCGAGTGCGGCAAGGATCTTCTGCTTCAGCGCGTCGCGCGCCTCGGCATAGTCGGCGAGCTTGTCCAGCACTTCGTCGAGGCGCCCGGATTGTTCGCCGGCCGCGACCGTCGCGCGAAAGATGTCGGGAAAGAGTTCCGGAAAGCCGTCCATCGCGTGTGCGAGGCTCGCGCCCTCCATGACCCGCGCGCGCAACGCAACGGTCAACGCGCGCTGGCGTTCGTTCTCGGCCTGCTCGGACAACGCGCCGAGCGCCTCGTCGATCGGCAGCCCGGCCGCGATCAGGGTCGCGAGCTGGCGGGTCAGGAGGGCCAGCGCCGCAGTGGAAATGCCGCGCGCGCCGCCGAATCCCCGCGCGCCGGTTCGCGCATCCCTGACCTCATCGACCGACAGCGGCGACAGCCCGCGCTCGCGCAGCACCCCGCGCACCGCGCGCGGCGTGTCGCCCTGCAGGACCCCGCGCTGGGTCCTGCCGGTCGCATCGAGTGCCTGGTATGCGAATGCGGGCATGCGGACTCCGTCAGCAGGCGGTCATTGTCGCCGCTGACGCGGGTCCTTGTCTGCGGCGTCGGACGCAGAACGATCCGCCCGGCGCATGTTGCTGCGTCGCAACAATTTTTGCCGTATCCTGCGCGCCCTTTCGCCTTGCCTCGCAGGAGTTCCCCATGGGCCTCGACCTCGTTCCCGCCGGCCGCGCGGTGCCGGACGAAATCAACGTGATCATCGAGATCCCGAAGGATGCGGAGCCGGTCAAGTACGAGGTCGACAAGACGACCGGTGCGATCTTCGTCGATCGCGTGCTGTCGACGCCCATGCGCTATCCGTGCAACTACGGCTACGTGCCGCACAGCCTGTGCGGCGACGGCGATCCGGTCGATGTCCTCGTGGTCATGCCGCTGCCGCTGTTGCCGGGTTCGGTGATCCGCTGCCGTCCGGTCGGCATGTTGAACATGGCCGACGAGGCCGGCGAGGACACCAAGATCGTCGCCGTGCCGGTGCCGGAGGTGTTCGCCGGCTACAAGCACATCGGGGACATCGACGACGTGCCGCAGCACTGGCGCGACCGCATCGCGCACTTCTTCGAGCACTACAAGGATCTCGAAAGCGGCAAGTGGGTCAAGGTCCAAGGCTGGCATGGCGCGGATCGCGCGCGCGCCGAGATCCTGGCCTGCATCGAGCGGTACCGGCAGGCGCCGGACAAGCCGGCGTTCTGATGGCTCACCGCGAGACGAGTTCGTGCATTCGGGGTTGAGTCGGACCCGAACCGGTTGAAGCGCAAGCGACCGGTGGATCGTCGTTTCCGCCCGGTCGCCGCGAACGAACTCACCCCCGCCGCAGCAGCTCGCGCAATTCGATGGTCGCCGCGTTGGCGCGCGAGATGTAGTTCGCCATGACCAGCGAATGGTTCGCGAAGAAGCCGAAAGGCGAGCCGTTGAGCACGATCGGACTGTGCAGCGGCTTCTGCGATTCGTCGATCTCGCGCAGCACCTGGTCGAGGCTGACCAGCGCGTTCTTGTCGCGCAGGACCGACGCGAAGTCGATCCGGATCGCCTCCAGTTGGGCGCGCAAGGCCCAGGTGTAGCCGCGCGCCTCGTAGAAGTTGTCGTCGATCTCGAGCCACGGCGTCTTGACCATGCGCGGACTCGCGCCGGGTGCGGACTGTTCCGCGCTGCTGTCGCCGGCAAGGTCGGTGTCGAGGCGCACCTGGCCCACGCTCGCGGACAGGCGTTGCGACAGCGAGCCGAGCCGGGTCGAAACCAGTTGCAGGTAATCGGCGAGATTGTCCGCGCGCGCGAAGAAGCGCGCATTGTCCGGATCCGCATCGGTCAGGCGCGTGAGATACGCATCGACGCGACCGATGCCCTTGCGGAACTGGCTCTCGGAACTCGGCAGCAGCCAGCGGTCGTTCGGCGAGCTGAACAGCGGATCGGCTTCCTGCAGGTCGCGATCCTCGGTCGACTGGGTTTGTGAACGGCTGAAGTCGTTGCGCAACTGGCGCGCCAGGTCGCGGCTCGCGACGAGCACGCCGAATTCCCAGTTCGGCACGTTGTCCATGAACACGCCGGGCGGCAACTTGTCGTTGCTGAGATAGCCGCCGCGCTTGTCGAGCAGGGTCTCGACGCTCGCGATCAGCGCCGTGGTCGTCATCGAGCCGGTCACCAGCGGTTGCTTGTGCGCGGCGGCACGCTGCTCGGCGACATTCGCGATGTCGAGTCGCGGCGGCTCGTGGTCCCACCACCACATGAGCGCGAGCACGACCAGGACGAGCAGCGCGAGGGCTGCCGCGAACACGCGCGACAGTCGCCCGAGGAATCCCGTTTGCACGGCGTCGTTCATGGTCTCTCCCCGATGTTGCCGTGGTCAGCGCCGATTCTTCGCGGCCGCGCGCGTGGGCCGTGCCGGTTCGATCGCCCGGCCGAGATCCTCGAGCATGGTCTTGAGATCCTCGGCATGTTCTTCCTCGTTCGCGAGGATGTCTTCCATCATGCGTCGCGTGGTCGGATCGTCGTTGCCGAGATACTGGACGATCTCGCGGTAGCTGTCGATCGCGATGCGCTCGGCGACGAGGTCTTCCTCGATCATCTCGACGAGGCTGTCGCCCTCGACATATTCGGAATGGCTGCGCGAGAGGATGCCTTCCGGCGACCAGTTCGGCTTGCCGTCGAGCTGGGTGATGCGTTCGGCGATGCGATCGGCGTGGCCTTGTTCCTCGTTTGCGTGCTCGAGGAATTCGGCGGCGACGCTGGTCGCGTGGATGCCGGATGCCATGTTGTAGTGGTAGCGATAGCGCAGGGTGCACACGATCTCGGTCGCGAGCGCCTCGTTGAGCAGCTTGAGCACCACGTTGCGATCGCCGCTGTAGCCCTCGGTCACCGCGCCGCGCGAGAGATGTTGCCGCGCACGCTTGCGGATCGTCTGGATATCGGTGAGGAACGGTTTCTTCGCCATGCTGGACTCCTTGCCGCGGTCATTGCGCGTGTCCACCGGCCCGCCCGGGCCGCGCGCGCATCCGTGCATCTTACGGGGACCGCCGCTGGCACGGGTGAACCCGGACTGACGCGGCCGCAGCGGATCAGGCGTCGCCGGCAAACGCCGCCGCGCGTTCCGCGGTCGCCACGATCGATGGCCACACCGCCTCGATTTCCGCTTCGTGGCGCCGCCATTTGTCCGCACCGGGCGCCGAAATCGTGTGCCGCGACAGCGGCAGGTCGCGATCCAGTTCGACATCCCAGCGCAGGTCGAGCGCCGCGGCGAGACGCTGCGATTCCGCCTGCGGGTCAGCGAGGAAGCGATCGTAGCGCACGCGCACGATGCGCTCGCCCGGCAATTCGGCAAGGTCGTCGAGCAGGATGCGCGTGGTCGTTTCCCATTGCGCGGCGACGATCTCCGCGACGCTGCGCCCGGCCAGTTCTCGCCAGCCGGGCACCAGCAGCAGGGACCATTCCGGCCCGCGCCAGCCCGGCAGTCCCGGATACGTGCGATAGCGCCCCGAGGTCCACGCCTCGATCATGCTCGACAGCACCTCGCGCGGATCACGGTACAGGTACACGAAGCGTGCGTCCGGGAACGCCTGCGCCAGGAACGGGACGCGCAACGAGTTCTTCGGCGTCTTCTCGAGCAGGCGCACCGGACCGCATCCGGGCCGGGTGCGCTCGCGATCGCGCAGGGCGTCGTGGAAGCTGCGGCGCAGGCGCGCGACCACGTCGGGGGTCGCGTCGGCTGCTTCGAGCCGGTTCGAATCGTACCCGCGCGCGGCCGGGCGCAGTTCCTCGATCGCCTCGAACTGCACGTGGTTCTCGCCGCCGAGCGTGTACAGGCCGGGGGCGCGCGCGAGCGTTTCGAACAGCAGGGACGAGCCGGAACGCGGCGACGACACGATGAATACCGGCCGGTCGAACGCAGCTCCCGCACCCGCATCCTGCGCCGTGGTCGATCCGGCCGCGTCGCGCGTCTCGCGTCCGCCGAGTTCGCGCTTGCGATCGGCGAGCGCCGCATGCAGCACGATCGCATTGACCGCCTTCAGGAACACGCTGCCGTTGCGCAACATGACCTGGTTCGCGGCGCGTTCGAGGCGCTGCGCGAAGCCATCCAGTGCAGCACGGTATTCCGGCCAGCCCGATTCGGCTTCGCCGTGGTTCGCCCACAGCGATTGCCAGGTCAGCCCGAAACGGCCGCAGACCTCGGCCGCCGCCGCGAGTTGCGGATGCGGTGCGGCTTCGCCGAGCAGGAAATTCAGATGCTCGCGCAGCTCCCACGGCGTCATCACGACCGGCGCATTGGTCGCCTCACAACGCAACGCCGGAACGGCCCTGTCCGAGGGTTCGATCCGCTTCGCCTGCCAGCCGAGCGAGGAACGCCCGGGCGTCTTGCCGCGTGCGACGAGGTCGAAAAAGCGTTCGCCACCGACCGTGTCGGCGACCAGATGGATGCGCTCGCGGGTCGCGTCGTTGTACACGCAGTGACGACGCCAGGTGTCGAAGATCCAGCATTCGCCCGCGGCCATGTTGACCTCGGCGTCGTCGCACAGGAAGCGCACGGTCGGCTGGGTCAGGATCGGTACGTGCACGCGCACGCGCTCGCGCCAGTAGTAGTTGAGATCGACGTGCGGCGAGACTTCCGCATTGCCGGACAGGCGCATCAGGCGCGACCGGCCCCACACCGCACCGATGCTGTCGAGCACCTGCATCAGGTACGGGCAGCGCTCCAGCCACGGTGTCGGCCGCATCACCCCCATGACGTCCTCGTTGAGCGGATCGCCACCGACTGAGATCAGCGACAACGCCGAGTTCCCGGCGAAACCGGTCGGATGCGGCAACCACACCGCGTCATCGAGCGCGCCGATCTCGGCCGCCATGCGTTCGGCATCGAAACGCAACGGCAACTGGACGAACGGAACCTGCAACTTCATGGCGAGCGAATCTCCGCGGGCGGACCATGCCGCCATTGTCCCATCCTTCGATGGATTCGGCCGCGCCGGGCCAGAAGAGGTCGAGTTCGGGCCGATGCGGCGAGCGGCTCCGATCCCGGTGCCCGCGGCAAGTTCACACACTGCTGTTGGCCGAAGCGGATGCGGAAACGCATTTCCTGCTGCGCGCGCAACGTGGACAAGACAAGCAGAAGCGCGGGTTGGCGTTGCTGGAAAAGGCCAAGGGTCGGGATTGAGAGTCAAAAGCACTCTTCCTCATATCAACGAAGCCGGACCCGCCGTCCCGCACCCCGCCACGCTTCCACTCGTTCACGATGCTTCCGGGTCGGGACAGCCTCGGGGGTAGCAGCGTGGGCCATGCCGGTTCAGCGACGGGGCATTTCTGCTGCTCGTTGAGCCGCGCAGCTTATTCCGCCCGATAAACCTCCCCGCCCTGCTCGCGGAATTCCTTCGCTTTCCCGGCCATGCCTTCGACGAGTGCCTCGCCCTCGCCGACACCGTGCTCCTTCGCGTAATCGCGCACGTCCTGGGTGATCTTCATCGAACAGAACTTCGGGCCGCACATCGAGCAGAAGTGCGCGCTCTTGTGCGCATCCTTGGGCAGGGTTTCGTCGTGGAATTCCTGGGCCTTTTCCGGGTCGAGGCCGAGGTTGAACTGGTCGGCCCAGCGGAACTCGAAGCGCGCCTTGCTGAGTGCGTTGTCGCGCGCCTGCGCGCCGGGATGGCCCTTGCCGAGGTCGGCCGCGTGCGCGGCGATCTTGTAGGTCACGATGCCGTCGCGCACGTCCTGCTTGTTCGGCAGGCCGAGATGCTCCTTCGGGGTCACGTAACACAGCATCGCGGTGCCGAACCAGCCGATCATCGCCGCGCCGATCGCGCTGGTGATGTGGTCGTAGCCGGGCGCGATGTCGGTGGTCAGCGGGCCGAGCGTGTAGAACGGCGCCTCGCCGCACTTCTCGAGCTGGCGATCCATGTTCTCCTTGATGAGCTGCATCGGCACGTGGCCGGGGCCCTCGATCATGGTCTGCACGTCGTGCTTCCAGGCGATCCGGGTCAGTTCGCCGAGCGTATCGAGTTCGGCGAACTGCGCGGCGTCGTTCGCGTCCGCGATCGAGCCGGGGCGCAGGCCGTCGCCGAGCGAGAACGACACGTCGTACGCCTTCATGATTTCGCAGATGTCCTCGAAGCGTTCGTAGAGGAACGATTCGCGATGGTGCGCAAGGCACCACTTGGCCATGATCGAACCGCCGCGCGACACGATGCCGGTCACGCGCTTCGCGGTCAGTGGCACGAATGACAGGCGCACTCCGGCGTGGATCGTGAAGTAGTCCACGCCCTGCTCGGCCTGTTCGACCAGGGTGTCGCGAAACAGCTCCCAGGTCAGATCCTCGGCGACGCCGCCGACCTTCTCCAGCGCTTGGTAGATCGGCACCGTGCCGATCGGCACCGGTGAGTTGCGGATGATCCACTCGCGCGTCTCGTGGATGTGCTTGCCGGTCGAAAGGTCCATGACCGTGTCGCCACCCCAGCGGATCGACCAGACCATCTTCTCGACTTCCTCGGCGATCGAACTCGACACAGCGGAGTTGCCGATGTTTGCATTGATCTTCACGAGGAAGTTGCGGCCGATGATCATCGGCTCCGATTCCGGATGGTTGATGTTGGCCGGAATGATCGCGCGGCCGCGTGCGACTTCGTCGCGCACGAATTCCGGCGTGATTGCGCGTGGAATCGCGGCGCCGAACGACTGGCCGGGATGCTGGGCCGCGAGCCCGGCGTCGGCGAGTGCTTCGAGGCGCTGGTTCTCGCCGCGCTGCGCGCTTGCGCGCAGCGTATTTTCGCGTATCGCGATGTACTCCATTTCCGGCGTCACGATGCCGCGCCGCGCGTAGTGCATCTGGGTGACGTTGCGGCCGGGCAGTGCACGGCGCGGTCTCGGCAATTCCGGAAAGCGCACGTCGGCCAGCTCCCGCGCGCTCGCATGGCGGCGCGTGAACGGCGAACTGAAATCCGCGAGTTGTTCGGTGTCGCCGCGCTCGGCGATCCACGCCGCGCGGAGCGGCGGCAGGCCGGCCGACAGATCGACGCGATACTCCGGATCGGTGTATGGCCCCGAGGTATCGTAGACGACGAACGGCGCATTCTTCTCGACGCCGGTCGCCGTCGGCGTGTCGGCGAGCACGATCTCGCGCATCGGCACGCGAAGGTCCGCGCGACTGCCTTCGACGTGGATCTTGCGCGACCCCGGAATCGGTCGGGTCACGGCTTCGGACAATTCCGCGGTGCGGCGCAGGAGATCGGAAGGTTGGGCATTCATCGGCTTTCGTCCTGTTCGGGATCGACCCGCGCCCGCAACGGGACGCGCATTCGTGGGACGAAGCGGTTGTCGAGGCGCAACCTGGCGGCTGTGCCGCGAAGCTCCCTACGCCGGTGCCAACCGGATCAGGTTCGAAGGGACTCTCTCAGCCGGTCGCCCGGCACCCCCGCTTCAGGTCAGCATTGAAGCACGTTCGAACCCGCACAACCAGATGGCACGCTCCCGTCTCATTCCCTGCGACCTCCGGAAGTCAATCTGCCGCTCGTATTCCATTTCCGGAAGGGGTCGTGATGGAATGGCTCTGGATTCTCTGCACCGCAGTCGCGATATCCGCACTGATGTCGCACATCGGGATCGGCAAGCGCACGCGGGAACGTCCGCCCGACGATTTGTGGGAGGATGAGATTCCCATTCCGCCATGCCACCCACTGGTCCCGGACGAGATTCGAGAAGCGTCCGAGCCCTATTGCGCCGCCGGATGTACCTTGCACCGCACACAGACCCGTACCGGAATCGAATGGTGGCTGATCGACCCGCATGGCGAGTTGGTCAACGCATTCTGGCTGGAGGAGCAACAGCTTCGCTGATCCGACGTATCGATCGCGGGATGCTCGGCATCAGCCGCCGGATGCGGGGGATCGCCAGTGCGTAGCCCGGGTAAGGCCAAAGGCCGCACCCGGGGGCTTGAGCGATGATGCCAGGATCGGATCCCCGGGTGCGCTCCGCTTACCCGGGCTACAAGTAGTGCGCCGACACAAGTGCGTGGGATATTTCCCTAGCCGGCACCGGCTTCCGTTGCCTTCGTCTTCGCATCCGCCACGAACGCATGGATGTGCTTCTCCAGCACCGGCAGTGGCACCGAGTCGAGTTCGAGGACCGCGTCGTGGAACGCGCGGATGTCGAATTTCGTGCCGAGTTCGTGTTCGGCGTAGCGGCGCAGTTCGAGGATCTTCATCTCGCCGAGCTTGTAGGAAAGCGCCTGGCCGGGCCACGAGATGTAGCGATCGACCTCGGTCGTGACTTCGTGTTCGCTGAGCGCGGTGTGGTCGCGAAGGTACGCGAGTGCGCGGTCGCGGCTCCAGCCGAAATGGTGCACGCCGGTATCGATGACGAGGCGGCAGGCACGCCACATCGCGTAGGTCAGGCGGCCGAACTCCTCGTACGGCGTCGTGTAGATGCCCATTTCCTCGCCGAGATCTTCGGCGTACAGACCCCAGCCCTCGCCATACGCGGAAATGTACTGGCCGCGAAACGGCGGCTTGTCCTCCTGTTCCTCGACCAGCGAACCCTGGAAGGAATGACCGGGCGAGGATTCGTGCAGGGTCAGCGCGGGCAGGTTGTACAGCGGCCGCGAGGGAAGATCATAGGTATTGAGCCAGTAGGTATGCGCGCCACCGCGGCCCGCGGTCCAGAACGGCGCGATCGCGGGCGGCACCGGCACGATGCCGAAGCGGCCGCGCGGAACCAGGCCGAAGTAATCGGCGATCTGGCGATCGACTTCCTTCGCGATCCACGCCGCACGATTGAGCAGTTCCTGCGGCGTTTTCGCGTAGAACTGCGGATCGGTGCGCAGGAAATGCAGGAACTCGGCGAAGTCGCCGTCGAACCCGGTCTTGCGCATCGTCGCCTGCATCTCCTCGTCGATGCGCGCGACTTCCGCAAGGCCGATCTCGTGGATCGCCGCGGGATCGAGGTCGAGCGTGGTGTACTCGCGAATCTGCTGGCGGTAGTACGCCTTGCCGTCCGGCAGCGCCTCTGCCGCGAGCGTGGTGCGCGCATTCGGCACGTAGGTTTCGCGGAAGAACGTCAACAGGTTCGCATAGGCCGGAATCACCTCGTCGCGCAAGGTGCGCACCGCGTCGGCGCGCAATACGGCCTGCTGGTCGGCGGGGATCGTCGTCGGCAGATCCTTGAACGGCGCATAGAACGTGCTGTCCTCGGGCTTGTCGACCTCGGCGTACGTCGCGATCGAAACGTCACGCCCGTCGAGCACCGCGCGCGGCACGCTGAAGCCACGCTCGAGGCCGGCGCGCATGTTCGCGATCTGCTCGTCGAAGTAACGCGGGATGTCGGCGAGGGTCGCGATGTAGGCGCGATAATCCTCCACGTCACGCATCGTGCGCTGGGTCATGAAGCCGAGATTCGCCCAGAACGAGGAATCGGCATTGAACGGCATCTCGTAGCCACGGAAGCGCAGGTCGGCCGCGAGGTTCTCGATCTGCGGCCTATAGACCGCGTAGTTGACCTGGTTCTCGGCCGACAGCGCTTCCGGATCGATCGCATCGAGCTTGCGCAACACCTCGTCCCAATACGCAAGACGCGTCTTCTGGGTGGTCGCATCGACCGCGGGCAGGCGATCCGGCGGCTGCTTGCTGCCTTGCGTGTCGTCCTCGTCGTCCATGCCCGGGAACTGCGCCTGGCGCCACTCCCACTCCTGTTCGTAGATCGCACGGAAGCGATCGTCCGCGCTGGTCGCGTCGTTCGACGCCGCAGGCGCCGCCGTTGCGGCCGCGGCGAGAACCCATCCGCAAACCAGCATTCCACCGAGCAGGAACTTCATCGCCATCCTCCCGAACGCAAAGCCCGGATGATGCCACGCCACACGATCCCGGGGAGTGCCGAAAGGCCACACCGTGGCGCAAAAACCGGCAACACGCGACAATGCAGACCCCCGGATGCGGGAACCGGCTTCCGCCGCGATGCTTTCCCGATGTTGTCGCCGGGGAAACGGCATCACGGCTGAAGCCGGTTCCTGCAAGCTCCCCCCGATTCCCAAATCCCGATTCCCAATCCCCGTCCCATGAACGATTTCATCGAAGTCTACGAAGGCGCACTGGATGCGACCGTGTGCCGCGAACTCATCGAGCACTTCGACGCGAGCGACAAGCAGGCGCGCGGCGAAACCGGCGCCGGCGTCAATACGCGGCTCAAGGACAGCTGGGATATCTGCATCAGCGCGCACGCGGAATGGAAGAACGCCGAGAACCTGCTGAATACCGTGATGCTGCGCGGGCTCATCGCCTACATCCGCAAGTATCCGTTCCTGATCCTCGCCCCGGTCGCGCTCGGCAATTCCGATCCGGAAACCGGCGAGCTGCGCATGCTCGACGAGGCAGCGATCCTCGCAATGGACGATGGCCGCCTGCAATCGCTCATCATCCAGTTGTTCCGGCCCGGCCGCATCAACCTGCAGAAGTACATCGCGGACCAGGGCGGCTATCCGTACTGGCACAGCGAGATCTCACCGAAGACCGACACCGACGACAACCTGCACCGCGTACTGCTGTGGTCGATCTACCTGAATGACGGGTTCGGCGAAGGTGAGACCGAGTTCTTCCACCAGCAGCGCAAGATCGTGCCGCATCCCGGCGACCTGCTGATCGCGCCGGGCGGATTCACGCACACGCACCGCGGCAACATGCCGCGCGGTGCCGACAAGTACATCGCGACCTCCTGGGTGCTGTTCCAGACCGCCGAAAAACTGTACTCGCCGAAGCCCGTTCCGCGGGGCTGAGCGCACATCACGGCGCCGCTGCCGATCCGCTGGCCTTCGGCGTCAGGCGAGGGAATCGTCCTCTTCGGCGGGTTCCGCGCCCGGTGCCGACTTCCGTGCCGCATCGAGCGCCTCGCCCAGCGCGTGCAGGAGCTCCCCGGGAATGACTGGCCGATCGACGATGCGGATATGGCGCAGCGGCGGCAGCTCGTCCGGATCGGGGCGCGCATCCGGCTTGGCGAGCAGGACGACGACACCCGGATACTCACGATCGACCAGTTCGGCGAGCGTTCGCACGCCGCTCATCAGGTTCATTTCCGCTTCCATGATCACGGCGTCGGGCAATTCCGTGCCCTGCATCGACAGTAGCGCCTCGGCGCCGCCCTGGGCCGCCTTCACCACGTAATCGTGGCGCTCGAGCAGATCACGCAGGATCGCGAGCTTGCTCTCGCGTTCGCTGAGGATGAGGACGCGGCGGCCCGCACCGCGGACGATGACCGGCTCACTCGCCGCGCGCGGCTGGCGCACCGGCAGATACAGGTCGAAGCGGGTCCCCACGCCGGGCTGGCTCGACACACGCAGCACGCCCGCATTATTGACCACGATGCGCTTGCAGGAGACGAGGCCGAGACCGGTACCGCTGCTCTTGGTCGTGTAGAACGGCCTGAACAGGTTGCCGAGCGCGGCTTCGTCCATGCCGACCCCGGTATCGACGACCGAGATCCGGATGTGGCTGCCGGGCGCCGCGACCTCGTCTTCGCGAAAGAAGTCTGCGTCCAGTTCGACCGGTTCGCACGACAAGGTCAGGCGGCCGCCATCGGGCATCGCCTGCAACGCATTCAGGCACAGGTTGAGCACGCACTGCTGCATTTCCGTGTGGTTGCCCTCGAGGACGAGGTCGCCCGGACCGCGTTCGATGTGCAATTCGATGCCACGCGGCAGGCTGCCCTGCAGGAGCAGGGCCAGGCTGTCGAACAAGGTCGCGACCCGGACCTGTTCGCGCGCCGATCCCGCGCCGCGCGCGAACGACAGCATGGTCTGGACCATGTCGAGCCCGCGTTGCGCGCAATCGCGCACCAGCTCACCGAGCCGCTTGAGGGCCGGGTCGTTGCGCTCCTCGATCACGCTCGAGGCGATCAGCAACGGTTGCAGGATGTTGCGCAGGTCATGGCTCAGGCCGGCCGCGAGCAGGGCGAGGCTCTCGTAACGCTGCGAGCGCAGCAGGCGCTGTTCGGCAAGTTCGTGCGCGGCCGCTTCCCGGGCCTCGCGCAGCGCGCGCGCGACGGCCGGCCCGAGCCGCGTCATGTTGCCCTTCAGGATGTAGTCGGCCGCGCCGCGCTGCAACGATTCGACCGCGACTTCCTCGCCGATCGTCCCCGACAACAGGATGAACGGCGTCGCGGGTGCGACCTCGCGCAGGATGTCGAGCGCGCGATAGCCGGTGAAGCCGGGCAGCGAAAGGTCGGAAAGCACGAGGTGGGGCTCGAACCTGTCCAGCGCCGTGCGAAACGTCGCTTCGTCATCGACGATGCGAACCTCGAACTCGAAGCCGTGGCCGCGCAATTCCCCGATCGCAAGCTCTGCGTCGAGTGGGTCGTCCTCGACCAGCAGCAGGCGCACCACGCGGTGCTCGGCCGGCACGACCTCCTGCGGATCAGCTTTCGGGGGCTTCATTGAGGACCGCCCAGAATTGGCCGAGCGTACGCACCGCCTGGAAGAACTGGTTGACGTCGACCGGTTTGACGACGTAGGCGTTGACGCCGAGATCCCAGCTCCGCGCGAGATCGGTTTCCTCGCGCGAGGACGACAGGATCACGACCGGTACGCGCTTCAGGTGCTCGTCCTCGCGCATGCGCCGCAGCACTTCGAGTCCGTCCATGCGCGGCATCTTGATGTCGAGCAGGACCACGGCCGGCAGTTCATCCGGTCGATCGGAGAAGCTGCCGCGGCGGAACAGGTATTCGATCGCCTCGACGCCGTCCTCGACGTGCACGACCGGATTGGCGAGCTTGGCCTCGCGCAACGCATCGATCGACATCTCGGCATCGGCCGGACTGTCCTCGACCAGCAGGATGGTGCGGATTTCGCGGTTCATGCCTGGCTCCTCGTCGCACCGACGGATGCCGTCGCCGGCAGGGAAAAATGGAACGTGGCGCCTTCGTCGATCGCGGCTTCCGCCCAGACGCGGCCACCGTGCCGGGTGATGATACGCCGCACGTTGGCCAGGCCGATACCCGTACCGGGGAATTCCGACGCCTTGTGCATGCGCTGGAACACGCCGAACAGGTTGGCCGCGTATTCCATGTCGAAACCCGCGCCGTTGTCGGCGACGCTGTAGACGCTTTCACCGCGCTCGGTACGCCGGCCCTCGATCGTGATGCGAGCCGGGTCGACATTGGCCGTGTACTTGATCGCGTTCTCGATCAGGTTCTGCCAGACCTGGCGCATCATGTGCTCGTCGGCGACGACGTCGGGCAGCGGCGCGATCGACCATTCGATACGGCGCCCGCCGGGGACGGTGAGCGTGCGACGAAGATCCTCGACCAGCGCACCCATGTCGACCGGTTGCAGGCGCATGGCGTGGCGGCCGAGGCGCGAGTACGCGAGCAACCCCTCGATGAGCTGCGACATGCGCCGCGCGGCTTCGCCCATCACTTCCAGGTAGTGGTTCGCGGTTTCGTCGCTGCCGTCCAGGCGCGCCGCAAGCTTGTCGCTGAAACCCGCGATATGGCGCAGCGGCGCGCGCAAGTCGTGCGACACCGAATAGCTGAATGCCTCCAGCTCGCGATTGATCTCGGACACTTCCTCGATGCGCCGCTCGAGGTCACTGTTCAATTGCGCGACCTGCTCCTCGCTGCGCTTGCGCGCGGTCACGTCGCTGACCGTGAGCAGGATCGCATCGGCTTCGTGTTCGGGCAGGCTCATGCCGCACGCGTTAATGACGACGATGCGATCGACGCCGTCGGCGGTGCGCTGGGCGAGTTCGAAGTCCCACAACTCGCGGTCGCGCGCGGCGACATCCCTGAGACGTTGCAGCAGGGCCGGATCGGTCCATGCACCGTCGCCCACCGCGGTCAGCGGACGCGCATCGGAGGAATCGCCGGCGTCCACGCCGTCTTCGGTCGCGTTCGCAGCATCCTCGCCGCCCGCGTAGAGTTGCGCGAACGACGTGTTCGCCATGATCAGGCGCAACTCGGCATCGAGCACCGCGATCGGTTCGCGTACGGTTTGCAGGATGCGCTGCGCGCGTGCGACCGCGCGCTGCGCCGATTGCTCGGCCTGCAGGCGGCGACGCACCTGCTGTTCGGAAAGCACGATCAGCACGCCGAGCAACAGCAACTGGGCTACTGTTGCGCCGAAACTGATCCAGCGGGCGCGTTGGCGACTGGACTCCGCCGCCTTTTCGCGTTCCCGGAACAGGTCCGCTTCCACGTCGACGATTTCCTGGGCCGTACCGGAGAACGGAAACAGGACCTGTCCCTGGACGAGGATGTCCAGCGCAGCCGGGCGGTTCCCTTCCTCGAGCGCGCGCAACGCGCCCTCGTAGTGCTGCAAGCGGCCATCGATCACCGACTGCAAACCGCCGATCCGACCCAGTTGTTCGGCATTGTCCTTGCTGAGCCGTCGCAACCGCTCGAAGGCGTCGTCGAGCTGCTCCTGTTGCGTACGGAAAATCCGTTCGGTATCCGCGACATTTTCGACGCCCGCGTACGCGACCCAGGCCGCACTCTGGATCGAACGCGCGCTCAGCAGCAACTCGAAGATCGTCGAGCGCACGTCGGCGCTGTGCGCGACCCACTGCGAGGCGGTGATGCTCTCCCGCATCGCATGGCGACCGACCATCGCCGGCAGCCAGATGCTGGCCACGACCGCGGCCATGAGCAATGCCATGCGCAGTCGCGATTCCGCCGTCTCCGTCAGGCCGAAGGGACGCACCCGCACCTCGTCGAAATCCTGGGCCGGTCATTGTGGCATGGAAGCGGGGATCACGCTGGCGCCCGGAACCGCGCTCGTCCGCTTGCCGCGGCGCCGCGATCGTGCCACCTTGGCGCCGCCTGTTCCGTGCGGGCGACGACTCCCATACAAAGGAACCGCATCATGCGCACCAGTCTGATCATCGCGGGCATCCTCATCGCCGCGCTCGGCGTGGCCGGATTCCTCGGCAAGCTCAACTTCAACGATCAGGAAGAGGTATTGAAGATCGGCGACCTGTCGGCGAAGGTCGAACGCGAACGCACCGTTCCGCAATGGCTCGGCGGCGTGGCGGTACTGGTCGGACTCGGACTCATCGTGGTCGGGGTGACACGCAAGCCGTGAGTGGGTTCCCCGCATACCTCGACGTCATGCCCGCGAAAGCGGGCATCCATTGAAAGCCGCCATGGATTACGGCTGCTCCTGCTGCCTACCTTTCGGGCCTCCGGGTTGTATTGCGGCGGCGCGGAAAGGGCCTGCTAGAATTCGCGCCCTTTCCGCGCCGGATTTCCCCGCATGACCCGAATTCCGAGTCCCATCAAGCCCCTGCCATCCCTGATCTTCTCCTCGCGCTGGCTGCAGCTGCCGCTGTACCTCGGCCTGATCGTCGCGCAGGGCGTGTACGTGGTGTTGTTCGTCAAGGAGCTGTGGCACCTGATCCACGGCGCGTTTGCGCTGACCGAGCAGTCGATCATGCTGATCGTGCTCGGCCTGATCGACGTGGTCATGATCTCGAATCTCCTGGTCATGGTCATCGTCGGCGGCTACGAGACCTTCGTGTCGCGCCTGCGCCTGGAAACGCATCCGGACCAGCCCGAATGGCTGAGCCACGTGAATGCCTCGGTGCTCAAGGTCAAGCTCGCGATGGCGATCATCGGCATCTCCTCGATCCACCTGCTCAAGACCTTCATCGAAGCCGGTACGCTCGGGGCGTTTCCGCCGTGTTCGGAAGTCCAGGCCGGGGTGCGCTGCGCGACCGCGACCCCGACCGGCGTGATGTGGCAGACGATCATCCATTGCGTATTCATCCTGTCCGCGATCGGTATCGCGTGGACCGACCGGATCATGAACGGCGGCGCGCACGCGCGACACGCGCATTGAGCACGCAGACCTGCCGCGCAGCGCAGGTACACTCGCGGCATGGATGTTTCGTATCTGCTCGATGACCTGAACCCGGCCCAGCGCGCGGCGGTCAGCGCACCGCCGGGCCATTACCTCATCCTGGCCGGCGCCGGATCCGGCAAGACCCGTGTACTGACCCATCGCATCGCGTGGCTGCTCGAGGTCGAACGTGCGTCGCCGTGGTCGATCCTCGCCGTGACGTTCACCAACAAGGCCGCCGGCGAGATGCGTGGCCGCGCGCAGGCGCTGGTTCCAACCGGCACGCGCGGCCTGACGATCGGCACGTTCCATGGCATCGCGCATCGCTTGTTGCGCCGGCACTGGCACGAGGCGGGACTCCCCGAGACGTTCCAGATCCTCGACGCGGACGACCAGCAACGCCTGGTCAAGCGCACGATCCAGGGACTCAACCTCGACGAGGCACGCTTCCCTCCGCGCCAGGCGACCTGGTTCATCAACGCGGCCAAGGACGAGGGCAAGCGGCCCGATGCGCTCGATCCCGGCGCGAATCCGGTGCATCGCGTGCTCGTCGACGTGTATCGCGCCTACGAAGCTGCATGCCGGCGCGGCGGCCTCGTGGATTTCGCCGAGCTGCTGCTGCGCGCGCACGAGTTGTGGCTGCGCGACGAAGCACTGCTCGCGCATTATCGCGAGCGCTACCGGCACCTGCTCATCGACGAATTCCAGGACACCAACACGCTGCAATACGCGTGGATCCGCGTGCTCGCGGGCTCGACCGGCCAGGTGTTCGTGGTCGGCGACGACGACCAGGCGATCTACGGCTGGCGCGGCGCACGGGTCGAGAACGTGCAGTATTTCCTGCGCGACTTCCCGACCGCACAGACCATCCGCCTCGAACAGAACTACCGCTCCAGCGCGAACATCCTCGCCGCGGCGAACGCCGTCATCGCGAACAATCCGGACCGGCTCGGCAAGCAGCTGTGGACCGCGGACGATGCGGGTGCGCCGATCGAGGTGTATGCGGCGTACAACGAACAGGACGAGGCGCGCCACGTCATCGAGCGCGTGCGCACGCACCTCGACAACGGCGGCCGCGCGACCGACATCGCCGTGCTGTACCGCTCGAACGCGCAGTCGCGCAACTTCGAGGAAGAACTCGTGCGCCACGCGATCGCGTATCGCATCCATGGCGGGTTGCGCTATTTCGACCGCGCCGAAGTCAAGGATGCGCTCGCGTACCTGCGCCTCGTCGCGAACCGGCACGACGATGCCGCGTTCGAGCGCGCGGTCAACACGCCGCCGCGCGGCATCGGCGATCGGACCCTCGACGTGCTGCGCAGGCGTGCGCGCGCCGACGACGTGTCGCTGTGGGAGGCGACGCTTGCGGAACTCGGCGCGGAAACCCTGGCGAATCGCGCGAAAGGCGCGCTGCGCTCGTTCCTCACCCTGGTCGAAACGCTTGCGCGCGATTGCGGCATGGCGCCGCCGGGAGATCCCGGCGAACCGCTCGGACTGGCGGAACAGGTCGAACACGCGATCGCGTATTCGGGCTTGCGCGACTATTACGAACGCGACACGCGCGGCAACGCGGAGTCCCGCGTCGAAAACCTCGACGAGCTCGTCAATGTCGCAAGTCGCTTCGAGCGCACGCCCGACGACATCGACGCGGGCCTGTCCGAACTCGCCGCGTTCCTGTCGCATGCCGCGCTCGAAGCCGGCGAGGCGCAGGCTGCGGCGGGCGAGGACTGCGTGCAACTCATGACCCTGCATTCGGCCAAGGGCCTCGAGTTCCCGATCGTGTTCCTGGTCGGCCTCGAGGACGGCCTGTTCCCGAGTGCGAAATCGACCGAGGAACCCGGTCGCCTCGAAGAGGAACGCCGGCTCGCGTACGTCGGCATCACGCGCGCACGCCGGCACCTGATCCTGAGCTACGCGGAATCGCGGCGCCTGCACGGTCTGGAGACATATGGACGTCCTTCGCGATTCCTGCGCGAGATTCCGGGCGAATTGCTGCACGAGGTGCGTCCCCGCGTGCAGGTCAGCCGTCCACTCGCGCCCGCGCGCGGCCACGCGGTGCTCGACGACGTGGCCCCGCTCAAGCTCGGCCAGCGCGTGCGCCATGTGAAGTTCGGCGAAGGCGTCGTGGTCGATTGCGAAGGTCGCGGCGACCACACACGCGTTCAGGTCAACTTCGAGGACGCTGGCCAGAAATGGCTGGTACTCGCGTATGCGCAGCTCGAGATGCTGTGATTCCTGAGAGGATGCAGGAGCAAGTTTCCGCTGCTACGTCTCTCCGCGGCATTGCCAACGCGGAGCAAGAGCATCACGGCTGAAGCCGGTTCCTACACGGCAACACAGTCCAAACCGAACGCAATCCCATTCGTGTAGGAGCAAGCTTCCGCTGCGATGCTTTCCACAGCATCGCCACACGGGGCAAGAGCATCACGGCTGAAGCCGGTTCCTACAACGGCAACACAGTCTTCCAGCAAGCGGGGCACATGCTTTCTCCTTCTCCCCGCAAGCGGGGAGAAGGTGGCGCGCAGCGCCGGATG
>CAYWZC010000018.1:36704-39937 GCA_964462745.1 uncultured Rhodanobacteraceae bacterium | reverse complement strand
CGCTGTCCGGCGACGACATGCGCGAGGGCATGATCGCGGTGCTGTCGGTCAAGGTGCCGGATCCGAAGTTCTCCTCGCAGACCAAGGACAAGCTCGTATCGAGCGAGGTCAAGGGTATCGTCGAGTCGATCGTCAACCGCAAGCTCGAGGAATTCCTGCTCGAGAACCCGGGCGATGCGCGCGCGATCACCGCCAAGGTGGTCGATGCGGCGCGCGCGCGCGAGGCCGCGCGCAAGGCGCGTGAAATGACCCGGCGCAAGGGCGCGCTCGATATCGCCGGGTTGCCGGGCAAGCTTGCCGACTGCCAGGAAAAGGATCCGGCGCTGTCCGAACTGTTCCTCGTCGAGGGCGACTCGGCCGGCGGTTCGGCCAAGCAGGGCCGCAACCGCAAGTACCAGGCGATCCTGCCGCTCAAGGGCAAGATCCTCAATGTGGAACGCGCGCGCTTCGACCGCATGCTCGGTTCGGCCGAAGTCGGCACCCTGATCACCGCGCTCGGCACCGGTATCGGCAAGGACGAGTTCAACATCGACAAGCTGCGCTACCACCGGGTCATCATCATGACCGACGCGGACGTGGACGGCTCGCACATCCGCACCCTGTTGCTGACGTTCTTCTACCGGCAGATGCCCGAACTCATCGAGCGCGGACACATCTACATCGGCCTGCCGCCGCTGTACAAGATCAAGCAGGGCAAGCAGGAAACCTACATCAAGGACGAAACCGCGCTGAACGAGTACCTGATCTCGAGCGCGGTCGACGGCGCTTCGCTGGTCGTCGGCGAGGACGCGCCACCGATCAGCGGCGTGCCGCTGGAGCGGCTGATGGCGACCTGGCAGGCCGGCCTCGACCAGGTCCAGCGCCTCGCGATCCGCTACGATCGCGGCGTCCTCGACGCGTTGCTGACCACTCCCGTGCCGGCCGGCGGCTGGGATGATCCGGAAGCGCTCCAGGCCTGGGCGAAGCGACTCGAAACCGTGCTGGCGTCGACCGGACCCGGCGCTGCGCGTTACACGATCCGTATCGATCCGCGCACGGAGGATCAGGCTGGCGCGCTGGTCAGCACGCGAGCGCAGCACGGGCTCGAACATGTGCAGGTCCTGCCGGCCGGCCTGTTCGCGAGCGCCGAATTCCGCCCGATCGCCGAAGCCGCCGCGCGCGTTGCCGATCTCGAGCAGGCGGGTGCCATCGAGGTGCACCGGGGCGCGCGCAGCGAACGCGTCGCGCGCTTCGCCGACGCCTATGCGTGGCTCATGCAGGAGGCCAAACGCGGCCGCACGATCCAGCGCTTCAAGGGTCTCGGCGAGATGAACCCGGAGCAGTTGTGGGAGACCACGGTCAACCCGGACGTGCGGCGCCTGCTGCAGGTCAACATCGAGGATGCGATCGCCGCGGACCGCATCTTCTCGACCCTCATGGGCGACGTGGTGGAACCGCGTCGCGAGTTCATCGAGGAGAACGCGCTGCGCGTCAGCCACCTGGACGTGTAACCGCGCAGACGGTTTGCGAATTCGCGGCATTTTCCAGAAGTATACTCGGCCCGATCGTTGCGATGCGCCGGCTCCGTTGCTGTCGGCGCGATCCGCCGGAATGCGTCGCAACGCGTGTGCGGACGCGACGCAGGGATACAACGACGGATCGAGAAGCGCACGACAGACCGTTTCCGTCCCCGTTAATCCTCCCGTAACAAATTACGCGGAAAGTCGGCAGCCCGTCCGACTTCCCGCGCGCCGGTCGCTTGTGCAGATCGCGGCCGCGGTTTACGCTGATTCCGGATTTCCGGTTCAGTGAGCCCCTGGTCGACATCACGGGCAAGCTCGCCAGTCAATGTGGAGTACGCCATGCAAGCATCCCGACTCATTCGCATCGCGCTGTGTGCGCTGGTGTTCGCGCTGTTCTCCGGCGTGGTCCACGCGGACCGCCAGGACAAGGAAGCCAACGAGTACCCGAACGCGACGCGCGAGGAACCCGAGCTCGACATGTCCGAGCGCAACCAGCGCGACCTCAACAAGGCCGTCGACTACATCAACGAGGAACAGACCGACAAGGCGATGGCGTCGCTGGACAAGGTGCTCGGCGACAAGCGCGCCAGCGAGTACGCGCAGGCGCTCGCCCATCACCTGAAGGGCCAGCTCGAGTGGCAGAACGGCAACGACGAGAAGGCGATCGTCGAAATCAGGAAGGCGGTCGAAATGGACGCGCTACCGAACTCGCGCCATTTCAGCGCGATGTACCAGGTCGCCCAGTTGCAGGTGAACAACGAGAAGTACGCCGATGCGCTCACGACCCTGACCGAATGGCGCAAGCTGAGCGGCACGGAAACCGCGGATGCGCTCGCGCTCGAGGCCAACATCGACTACCGGCTGGAAAAATATCCCGAGGCGGTCACTGCGATGAAGAAGGCCATCTCGATGGTCGACGATCCGAGTCCGACCTGGACCCAGATCCTCATGGCGAGCTACATCGAACAGGACAAGTACGATGAGGCCGCGGCGATGATCCAGGCCCAGATCGCGAAGAATCCGGGCGACATCAAGCTCGTCAACCAGCTCGGCAACCTGTACCTGCAGGCCGGCCAGGATGACAAGGCGCTGGCGGTACTCGCCAAGGCCAAGGCAGACGGACTCGTCACCACGGGCGCCGATTACCTGCAGCTCGCCAAGTTGTACGCGAACGCCGACAAGCCGAAGGAAGCCGCCGCGACGCTCCGGGAAGGTTTCGACAAGGGCCTCGTCAACGAGGACTACGACTCGCTGAAGCTGCTCGGAGACGTGTGCACCCAGGCCGAGGACGATGCCTGCGCGATGGATGCATACACCAAGGCCTCGCCGATGGCCGAGGACGGCAATGTCGACTACCAGCTCGGCTACCTGCTGTTCTACCAGGGCAAGTCCAAGGAAGCGCTGGCCTCCCTGGATCGCGCGTTCACGAGGGGCAGCCTGCGCCAGCCCGGCGAGGCGCACATCCTCAAGGGCGATGCCGAGAATGATCTCGGCAACACGGCCGCTGCCATCGCGGAGTGGAAGAAGGCACAGGGTTACCCGACCACCAAGGCCATGGCGGAGCAGCGCATCAAGCTTGCGCAAGGTGGCGTCAAGATTCGTCGCGGCAAGAACTGACCGGATGCCGAACGAAATCCCTCGTCGCGTGCGTGGATCGGTCGAATCCGGCACGTGCCCGGACCCGGTTCCGGGAAATCAACTACTTGGGGAATTGATCCGCGCGCGGCGCGC
>CAYWZC010000018.1:5295-36604 GCA_964462745.1 uncultured Rhodanobacteraceae bacterium | reverse complement strand
GCGCGGCGCGCCGGTCGGGGAACCAAAGAACTTTTTTCAGTACCCTGTCGAAAACCATTGTATTGCCGCCGACCGGTTGCAACCGGAGCACCGACCCGGCAAAAGGCTTGTGGTGCAGGCTCCGGGTGTTGTACCGTGCCGGGCTTCCTGTCCTCGCCGAGGGCAGTCAGGGGCGGGCAGCACCCGGCAGCGGCTGCTCAGGACAAACTCGTTGGTCATAACAGATGGCAAGCACTTATCAATCCAGCAGCGATACCTTCAATTGGCAACGTGTCGCCGCGTTGTCGACGTCCCTGGCGCTGCACGCCTTCGCGTTTGCCATGATGCTGGCGCCCGTGGCGCCGCCGCCGCCGAAGGATACGGCGAAGGACAACAAGGTCACCGTCCAGTTCATCGAGCCGCCGCCGCCGCCGCCGCCACCCCCGCCGCCGCCGCCGGAGCCGCCGAAGAAGCCGCCGCCGAAGGTGATCGAAAAGATCAAGCCGCCGCCGGAACCGCCGCCGGAGCCGCCGCCGCCGATCGTCGTCGAGGAAGCGACGCCGATGTCGGTGCCCGCGCCGCCGCCCGCGCCGCCCGCGCCGCCCGCGCCGCCGCAGGACATCGCGCCGAGCGAAAACATCAGCTATCGTAAGCTCCGGCCGCCCAAGTATCCGCCGCAGGCCATTCGTCGCCATATCGAAGGCGACGTGGTGCTCAAGGTGCTCGTTGGTGCCGACGGCAAGCCGGAAGAAATCACGGTGGAAAAATCCAGCGGTGAACGCCTGCTCGACCAGGCGGCGATTGCCGCGGTGAAGACCTGGATGTTCAACCCCGGGATGAAGAACGGGCAACCGAGTCGTGGTTACGCCCTGGTTCCCATTTCGTTTTCTCTCTCTCAGTAAATCAGGGTAGCGCCATGCAAGATGCCAATCAGACTCCGCCTGCGGACCAGCCAGGCACCGTTCCCCCGCCGGTTGACGCCGCCCCGTCCGCTGGGCTGCCCAACGCCGCACTGGGTGGTGGTGGCAACGATGCACAGGCCCTCACCCAGATGGGCTTCGACCATCTGATCCACAACTTCGACGCCATGGGCTGGATCGTGTTCATCACGCTCAGCTGCATGACCGTCATGTCGTGGTACTTCATCGTCGCCAACTTCCTGCGCAACGCGGCCGTCCGCTCGCGCATGGAACGCGTGGTCAGCACGTTCTGGGACACGCCGTCGCTGGCCGACGCCGTGCGCTTCATGGAAGACCAGCCGCGCTCGGAGCCGTTCTCGAAGATCGCGATCGAAGCCGCTTCGGCCGCCGCGCACCACCAGCGCGCCGAGGGCAGTCGCCTGGTCGAGGCGCTGAACCATTCCGAATTCATCGACCGCGCGCTGCGCCAGAGCGTCGCGCGTGAAAGCATGCGCCTCGAAGGCGGCCTGACCGTCCTAGCGACCGTCGGCTCGACCGCGCCATTCGTCGGCCTGCTCGGTACCGTGTGGGGTATCTACAAGGCCCTGATCACGATCGGCGCGAGCGGCGAAGCCTCGATCAATGTCGTGGCGGGCCCGGTCGGCGAGGCGCTGATCATGACCGCGTTCGGTCTGTTCGCCGCGATTCCGGCCGTGCTCTCCTACAACTTCTTCGTGCGCATGAATCGCGTGACCTACGCGCGCTTCGACGAGTTCGCCCACGACCTGCACGACTTCTTCGCGACGGGTTCCCGTGTCGATGCGAATGCTCCCGCACCGGCCACTTCGAGGAAGTAAGCCATGGCCTTCAGCGCAAATTCGTCGGGCGGCGGCCCGATGGCCGAGATCAACGTCACTCCGATGGTCGACGTGATGCTCGTGCTGCTGATCATCTTCATGATCACGGCGCCGCTCATGTCGCACAAGATCCGCATCGACCTGCCGCAAGCCAATCGGAACGTACAGCAGGAGAACCCGCCCGACCCGATCGATCTCGCGATCAAGGCGACCGGCGAGATCTACTGGAACGACGAGCCGCTGACCGAGGCGATGTTGCAGGCGCAGTTGCGCGTCGTCGCACAACGCTCGCCGCAGCCGGAACTGCAGATCCGTGCGGACAAGACCACGCAGTACCAGCTCATCGCGACGGTCATGGCCGACGCGAAGAACGCGGGCATGGTCAAGATCGGCTTCATCACGGCGGCGAGCACACCCTGATCAAGTCCGCCTGATCACGTCGGACTGATCCGGGTCACATCAGTCCGATCTCGATTCTTGCATGCAAACCTGCTGGCGCCGCCTCACCGCGGCGCCTTTTTTTTGGGCGACGAACAGCCGGGAAGCGCGGAATCCGGTCGGTCTCTCAACCCGTTGGGTCGGCGAGGATCGCAAGATAGCGTCGCACCGTCGTTGCAAGCCCGCTGTACAGCGCTTCGCCGAACAACGCGTGGCCGATCGATACCTCGGCGATGTCGGGTATCGCACCCAGCAGGGTGCCGAGATTGCGTTGATCCAGGTCGTGGCCCGCGTTGACTGCCAGGCCGGCTTCTCGTGCCCGCTCCGCGCTTGCCACGAGCGCGTCGAGTTCGCGCCCGAAGTCGCCGCGCTCGTGCGCGGCCGCATAGGGACCGGTATACAACTCGATGCGGTTTGCGCCGATGTCGGCCACCCGGCCGATGTCGGTCGATCCCGCGTCCATGAACAGGCTGACCCGGCAACCGAGGCCGCGAAACTCGCGGACCAGTACCGCGAGGCGCGCGGCCTGCTCGCGATCGAGTCGAAAACCGTGGTCCGATGTGATCTGGCCGTCTGCGTCCGGAACCAGGGTCACCTGGGCCGGCTGCGCGCGTCGCACCAGCTCGATGAGCCCCGGGTACGAATCGCGTGCCGCGGAAAACGGGTTGCCCTCGATGTTGTATTCGACGCCTGCGGCGGCATCCGCTATGCGTTCGACATCCTCGGTGCGGATATGCCGCTGGTCGGGACGCGGATGCACGGTAATGCCATGGCATCCGGCCTCGATCGCAACCCGCGCGGCCTGCGCCGGATCCGGCTGGTCGCCGCCGCGCGCATTGCGCAGCACTGCGACCTTGTTGACGTTGACGCTGAGCCGCGTCATCCGCGCATCAGCTGCACGACTCGGGCGCCTGGTTCCAGACCACCGGATCCCAGTACGCACCGTCCTTCCAGTTCCTGCGCTGATCCTCGTTGAGCCGCGCCGCGACCGAATACGTCATATCCGGAGCGACATCGATGGTCAGCTTCTTGTAGGTCTTGCCCGCGTCACGCAAGCGGTCGTTGAAGGCGAGATAGCGGTCGTCGATGCGCTCGGATACCTCCAGGGTATGCGTACCGACCGGAACCCGATACACGTCCTGGTCGGCGGTGCCCGGAATCCGGCCGTCGATACTGATGATGGTGGCGGCGTGCAGGTCCTGCTGGCGTGGCGCATTGTCGAAGATGCTGATGCGACCGCATTCGCCGCTCGCAGCGGCAGGTTCCGCCGCCTGGGCGATGCCCGCCGCGGCTCCGAAGAGCACGAGCAGGCAGGTGCGAGCAAGCCGGGACCTGCTCGGTCGTGGAACCCGGATGGTGTGCATGGTCATGACGTAATCCTCGCTGGAAGGGAACGTCGGCGCGCGCATTCGGCGCGTCGGAGCCGGACCCGTGCGGGTATGCGGCTCGACGAATGGAAAGGACCCGTGGCGGGCCTTCCGCATTCCACTATTGGGACGCCGCCTCCGGACCGCAAGTTCCGTGGTGGCAATGACCGGTTACGGCATCGTTCCGGGACCGCGCCGGGTTTCGTGCTTCGCGGCCGGGCCGCTGCGCGTTCCGAGCGCGGTCAGGTCCTCGGCCGAGAGCATGGCCGAGTCCGGGCGGCTGCGATCGGCGATGCGTTCCGCCGCAAACGCGAGCAGCGCGCCGAACACGCATACGAAGGTCCCGAGCAGCGCGAGTCCGAGGACCGCCGCGCTGGAGGTCGACCAGGACACGACCAGACCGAGAACCGCAAGCCCGACCAGGGTCCAGCGCAGCATGCTTGCGGCCCCGCCCGCCGCTCAGGCCTG
The DNA here is from genome assembly GCA_964462745.1 of uncultured Rhodanobacteraceae bacterium. Taxonomy (GTDB): domain Bacteria; phylum Pseudomonadota; class Gammaproteobacteria; order Xanthomonadales; family Rhodanobacteraceae; genus Dokdonella_A. The sequence continues at coordinate 32,596 of CAYWZC010000018.1, read as the reverse complement.
CCGCCCGAGCCAGCGCACGAGCTTCTTCCAGTCGTCCTGGTGCGAACGCACCAGCTCCGAACCGTAGTCGAAAATGCTCTTGCCGAGCGCGTTGGTCAGCACATAGGCCTGGGTATCGCGCAACTGCGCGATCACCGGGAACGGCAGTTCCTTCATGTCTTCGAGCGCCTGCTGGCTCGCGTTCGTCCAGGGTCGCAGGCGATTCGCGACCAGTCCGACCGGCACCTTGCCGCGCCGGATCGGCGAGAGTTTCGAGAGATCCTTGAGGAACGGCGCCGCGGCCTCGAAATCGATCGCCGACGGCAACACCGGCACGATCACCGCATTCACGTGGTCCAGATAATCGCCGACGTCCGCGGCGCTGACGCCCGCCGCGCTGTCCACGATGACCTGCTCCGCATCGTCCGGTACCGACCGATACCAGTCCCGGCGCGGGTTCGGGATCGCGAGCACGGGATTCTCGAGCCCCGCGCGCTTCTCGCCCCAGCGCTGGCTCGAACCCTGCCGGTCCGCATCGACCAGCACCGTGCGCTTGCCCCGGTTCGCGTAGTACGCGGCGAGGTTCGTCGCGATCGTGCTCTTGCCGCAGCCGCCCTTGGAACTGGCTATCAGGACCTTTCGCATGATGCCTCCGCCGGTATGCAGGGTGGCGCCAAGCGTACACCAGGGCCGCCGGGCGGCAAAACCGGGGCCGCATGACCACTGACCTGCCCGTCGGGCCGCCAACCTTGCCCGTGTATCATGGGGCGCCGGGGGGAACGTCATGTCGATTCACAGCCGCGTCGCCATCCTGATCGCGTTTCTGGCGTCGATCGCGCCGTGCGCTGGCACGGCCCAATCGGTCGCATGGCAGAAGCCGGTGTACGCAAGCGTTCCGTCCGGGCAGGCACTGTCCGGCTCCGTGACCGGAGTCGATGGCTCCACGACCGTACTCCTGGTTGCCGGGCTCGGCGTGCGGGAAATCCTGATCCTGCATTTCGATTCGGAAGGGGATCGCGTGTGGTCACGCCCACTTTCGGCGGACTGCGGCGCCAATCCCGTCGACGAGCCCGGCCTTCTCCAGGTCGACGGAGGCGACCTGATCGTCTGGACATCCGTGACGTTCGACGACGGATCTTCGTCCGCCACCTGTGTCCTGCGAATACGATCCGTTGATGGAGGCCTGATCTGGCAGCATCGCGACGTGACACCCGATTCCACGTTCGTACACCCCATCCACCAGGTGATCGAAGATGGCAATGGTGGACTCATCGTTGCCGCAAGCATTGAGGACAGCTCCGGCAACGACGCTCGCGTATATCGCCTGGATGCCGGGGACGGCCATATCGACTGGGACCATCGCGACGCCATCGCGCGCGAGTTCACGATGCTCGCGAGACCGCCAAACGGAGCAATTCTCGCCGCGGGCATCATTGGTAGCTTCACCGGCGACGTGACCCATCGCGTCCTGTCCATCGTCGACGGTGAAGTGTCGTGGGCAGCGAGCACGGATTCCAGCGTCAGTCGCTACGAGCGTTCGCAACTGCTGGCCTTGCCGAATGGCGATGCGATCCTGTTGACGAATTTCTCAGCGAACCAAGCGCAGGGGATCCATGCGAAGAGATATCTGGCCGGCACGGGGCAGTTGGCGGCGGCACAGGACATCGACGGGGAGTACCTGTCCGACGCCATGGCGATCGATGACAACCGGATCCTCGTCAGCACGATCAGCGGCCGGCTGCTTTCCCGTGACCCGGTGAACTTCAGCGAACAGTGGCGTGCCGATGTGGGCGGATCCTTCCTGCCGGCAGTGACCGGGTCGCCGACCATTTCACTGGCGCAGAGACGGGAATCGCCGCTTCGCGTGAGCGTGATCCTCGTGACCGTGGAAAGTGGGGCGATCGAGTCCGCCATCGCGCTTCCCGGCATACCGGAGACCTCAAGTGAGCTGGTGGACGTGGCGCTTTCCGGTTCCGGCGGCTTTCACGTGACCGCGCTGCTCGACCGCTCCCGCGATTTCGCGGCGCAGACTCTCTGGCTCGGAAACATGGCAAGTAACGGCGGGATTCTCTGGTCGATCAACGAACGGTTGCTTGGTCAAAGCCCATTCCACAATCAATTCAACCTGCCTCCCACGCGCTCGACAACACATTATTCGATAGCTGGAGAGCCGGGCGTAGTCCTGGTCGGCAGTGCGGACCTGGAGGCTGACGAATCGTTCACCCCTTCGACTCCGTGGATCGTCAAGGTATCCGCTCACGACGGGCGCACGTTGTGGACCTGGAACCAGGGGTTCGAACCGCGGCACGACGGTCGATTCAAAGATTCGGTTATGGATGCAGCCGGCAATATCATCGCGTACGGCGGCAGTCGACCCGCGGGCTCTTACCCCGCCCCGCTGCTCGTGAAACTGGATGGTGCGACCGGCAATGCCATCTGGATGCGTCGTGGAGCGGATGGCAGTGCGCTCAGCGTGGCACTGGATGCCGCTGGGGACGTGCTGGTCACCGGCAACGTGGATACCGGCCACAGCACATCCCAGTACGTCGCGAAATACGCCGGTTCCGATGGTGCCCTGATCTGGAAGAGACTGCTCCTCGATGCCGGCACGGCCTGGGATGACCTGTATGTCACGGCCAACGGATCCGGCGACGCGTTCGTTGTCGGAGCCGCCCGTTCGGGCGAGTACTACGGCGTACAGGTGGCGAAATTGCGCGGCTCGGACGGTGTGACGCAATGGATCCGCCAATTCTTCCCAAGCCAGGAGTGGACGTACGAGACCAACAGTTACGGATTGACCACCTTGCCGGCAGGCGACTTGCTGATCAATTCTTGGCTCGGCGACTCCCATACCCTGACACGGCTGGCCGCAGGCGACGGCCATATCGTGTGGCAGCGCGGACATATCGGCAGCGCGGGGCAAGTGCTGGATCCGGAGGGACACATCCTCTCGTTCGGATCCATTTCCAGCGTAGCGAACATCCAGCGGCTCGACCCCGAATCCGGCGTTTCCGAGTGGGAAACCGAGATTCCTTCGAGCAACTGGACCATGGTCACGGCGGCGACATTCGACACCAGCGGCAACGCACTCGTTGCCTATACCGGAAACGAGGGACTGATCGTCGCGATGGTCGCGAATCTCGACCTGCATACCGGTGACGTGCTGTGGACCGGTGGCGTGACCCAGCCGGACTCGGATGAGTACAGCTTCGCTACCGGAATCCAGCAGGCGGCGGATGGCAGCGTGTTCGTGTCCGCCAACTACGATGATCTCCCCGGAGCAGCCACCTGGACCGTGTTCAAGCTGACTGGCCCGTTCGCGGACGACATCTACGCGAACGGGTTCGAGCCGTAGCCGGAACTTCGATCGACACGATCAGGGCGCGGCACCGCTTCGACGCTTCGGCTTCCAGTCGGCGGGCGGTTCGGGCGGCAGGCCGGCGCTCGCGAGGCGGTGTTGCGCGATCGTTGCCCAGTCGGGCCAGGTGCGCAATTCGCGGGCGCGTTGGTCGGTCGGTATGTCGCCGGCCATTCCGAAGCGGTACCAGTGCACGAGTCGCAGCGCGGCCCGCTCCGCCTCGTCCAGGCTGTGGTCGGGACCGTTCGTGGACGCATGTCCATCCAGCTTCCGCAGTACGGTTGCACCGTGAAAACGGGAAAAACTCGACGTACCGTGTTGCAGCATGAGACGGCCGAGCCGTGTGCAGCCGGCATGCAGGTCACCCGTCTCGGGCCCGATGCGTCGACATGCGTGTGCCAGTTCCACGACACCCGCTTGGGAAGCGAGCATCGCGGTCGTGAGCGCGGCGGCATACGTCGAGCCGGAGTCGCCCGCGGACGCATCCGGCGGCACCAGTCGATCCCATGCGTCGAGCCATGCACGCGAAATGTCATCGGAATGATCGTCGAACCGCGATGCGTTCGCGGTCGCCTGCGCGAACGCCGCCGCATCGATCCCGCGCCGGTCCAGCGCCAATGCGAGCATCCACGCCGCGCCATTGTCGGGTTCGAGCCGGGTCAGGCGCGTGGCAGCTTCGCGGGCACCGGCCATGTCGTCCGCGGAGCCGAGATGCGTCGCGGCGAGCCATTGCACGAGCGCATCGTCGGACGCCTGCGCCGCGTCGCGTCGCAGTCGCTCGACGTCCAGTTTTGCTCCTGACGTCGCGGCGAGTACGCGATCGCGCGGATTCGCGCTGTCGGCGAGCGCACTGCGAACCGCGTCGACGCCGGAATTCCGGTTCGGCTGACCGTCCCTGTCGGATTTCGCAGCACGCGTCGCATCGATGCGCTGCTCCGAGTCGGCCACCGCGATCCGCGCGGCTTCCTGCGGCGAAACCCAGCCGTCGGGTGGTTGCAGCGCCGCACCGACACGACGCAGGGAATCCCGGACGAACGCGACTTCGTCGTTCGCCGCGAGCGCGTCACGCTCGATCGCGGCCATTTGTTCCGGATCCGGTCCGGGATCGCGATCGAACGCGTGGCCCTGCGCGTGGACGTACCATTCGAGTTGTCGCTGTGCGGCCTGCTCCGGCGCATGGAGCACGCCGCCGTTCGCATCGCGCAGGATCGCGAATCCGACGACACGGGATACCAGGCTGCTGCCCTCGCGCGACATGAGGACGCCGAGTTCCGCACACGTACGGCGCCGTATCGCCGCTTCGGGACTGCCCTCGCGACAGCGATCGACGAGCCGCTTCCAGGCCGGTCCATCGTCGGCGACCGAATGCGCCTGCGCCGCGGCGAACCGATCGCTCCATGGAAAGTTCGACGGCAGCGGCGTGGTGGCGTCCTGAAGCCGTGCGTAGGCGTCTAGCCACGCATGCAGCAAATCCATGTGGTGATCGTCGAAGCGTGCGGCGCCGGCTGCGCGCAGAAGCGCGGATTCCGCGTCGCGCTCACCGTGCAGATACGCGAGCATCCAGGCTGCGCCGTTGTCGGGTTCGAGGCGGGTCAGCTGTTCGGCGGCGCGCAACCCCGCGCGGTTGGTGAACCGATGGCTCGCGGCAAGCCATTGCACCAGCGCGTCGTCCGGCGCCCGCGCGGCGGCATTCTCGAGCGCGGTTTCGTCGACGTGGCCATCGAATCGACTCGTCGCGGCGAGTGCGCGGTCGCGCGCCTCCGGGCTGGCCGCGAGCGCCGCAAGAACCGGCGCGTCCCAATCGAGGAACGCGACCGCCAGCGCATCACCGGGTCGGGTTTGCTCGCCAGCGGTATCCGACTCGGTTGCCGGTACGCCGGATGGCGACCGGTCGGCGGCGATTGCCGCGCAGCAGATCGACGCGAGGGCAAGGGCGAGGAATGGACGAGTCATGCGGGCCTCCCGATGTGCGTCGCCAACACCCTACCTCAATACCCCGCCGCCTGCCCGTCCTTGCGGCTTTCCGAGGCGCCGATGTACGTGCCGTTCTTCGCGTCCCGCGCGATGGCCTGGTAGCCGCCGTAGGGTCCGTTCGCGAACCGTACCCGGTGGCCCATCTGCATGAGGCCGCGCACGGTCTCGTACGGAAAGCCGGTTTCGAGATCCACGACGCCGCCATCGGTCATCGGCTCCGCCTGGCCTTCGGGCGAGGTCGAGCCTTCGTGCTGGATGCGCGGTGCGTCACCGGCTTCCTGCACGTTCATGCCGAAGTCGATGAGGTTCATGACGATCTGCACGTGGCCTTGCGGCTGCATGTCGCCGCCCATGAGGCCGAAGCTCATCCACGGCTCGCCGTCCTTCGTGATGAACGCGGGAATGATCGTGTGGAACGGCCGCTTGCCGGGCGCGTAGCTGTTCGCGTGGCCTTCCTTCAGCACGAACAATTCGCCGCGATCCTGCAGGATGAAACCGAGCCCGGGCGGGCTCATGCCCGATCCCATGCCGCGATAGTTGGACTGGATCAGCGACACCATGTTGCCCCACCGGTCCGCCGTGGTCAGGTAGATCGTGTCGCCGTGCAATTTCGGATCACCGGCCGGCACTTCGCGCGCGGCATGGTCCGGTGAAATCCGCTTGCGCCGCTCGGCCGCGTACTCCTTCGACACCAGCCCGTCGAGCGGTATGTCGGAGAAATCCGGATCGGCGTAGAACTTCGCGCGGTCCTCGAACGCGAGCTTCTTGGCTTCGACGAACAAGTGCACGTGCTCGGTACTGCCGAACGGAATCTTCGAGAAGTCGTAGCCCTCGAGGAGGTTCAGCATTTGCAGGGCCGCGATGCCCTGGCCGTTCGGCGGCAGTTCCCAGACATCGTAGCCGCGGTAGTTGGTCGATACCGGCTCGACCCATTCGCCCTTGTGCGTGGCGAGATCCTCGTACGAGAGGAAGCCGCCCTGCGCCTTCATGTAATCGGCGATCGTGTGCGCGATCCGGCCCTTGTAGAACGCATCGCGACCGCCGTTCGCGATCGTTTCCAGCGTGTTCGCGAGATTCGGGTTCTTCCAGATCTCGCCCTTGGCCGGCGCGTGGCCGTCGAGCGTGAACTGCTCGGTGAAGCCCGGGAACTTCGCGAGCCGCGGCACCGACAGGTTCCAGTAGTACGCGATGAGTTCGGTGACCGGGAAACCTTCGCGTGCGTACCCGATCGTGGGAGCGAGCACGTCCGTCATCGGCAGCTTGCCGAAACGATCGTGCAGCGCGAACCAGCCATCGACCGCTCCGGGTACGCTGACCGGCAGCGGGCCGAGCGGCGGAATCGCGTCGTAGCCGTGCTCGCGAAACCACGCGAGGGTCAGCGATTTCGGCGACCGGCCCGAACCGTTGTAACCGTACAACTTCTTCGTCTTCGCATTCCAGACGATCGCGAACAGGTCGCCGCCGACCCCGTTCGACACCGGTTCCATGAGTCCGAGCGCCGCATTCGCGGCGATCGCCGCATCGACTGCGCTACCGCCGCGCTTCAGGATGTCGAGGCCGACCTGGGTCGCGAGCGGATGCGAGGTCGCGACCATGCCATGTGTCGCGATGACTTCCGAGCGCGTCGCAAACGCCTTGCCGGTGATGCGATCCGCGGCCGCGGCCGGAGTGGCCGCAAACAATACGGCAAGCAGTACGCCAAATGCTTTCATCGGTTTTCCCTCAGCAGAGTGGTTTCAGGCCAGTTCGAGTGCGGCGGCCGAGCGAATCAGTCTCGGGCCGAGATAGACGTGCGAACCGCACGCGGCAAGTCCCGCGTCCGCGAACAGGCTGCGATACCAGGCCGGCCTGCGCGCGACGAAGCCGACCCGGTCGCCTTCGGGCTGGTCGCTCGACGTGAAGACTTCGAGGAACGCGAGTCCTTCGAGCAGGTCGCCGAAGCCGGACAGGCCGCGACGGATTTCCGCCGCATCGAGGTAATGCAGCACGTCGCTGCACACGATGAGGTCGAAGCGCGTGTCGAAACGCAGTTCGCCGAGCTGGCCGAAGCTCGCGAGACGGATATCGCGCGCCCGACCGTATCGGGAAACCGCGTAGTCGCTCGAATCGAGGCCGAGGTAGTCGATGTCCGGGCGCAGTGCCTTCAACGGCGCACGCCACGCCGCCTCGCCGCACCCCACGTCGAGCACGTTGCGCAGCGGACGCGCGAGATAGTACTCGGCGAGATGCACGACCATCGCGACCTTGCGGCGCAACTCCTGGCGCGAACCGACCCGCTGCTGCGGGTCGCGGTACCACTTGTCGAAATACGCGCGGTCGTAGCGCTTGGCGGGCCGTCGCGCGCTCACACGTCCGCGTCCGTGGCCCAGCCTTCGCCGCTGCCGCGCTGGAACACGCGATCGTCGGCGAGGATTTCGCCGGCCGGGATCGAAGCCTGTTCGGAAAGCCGCGCGTAGATCGGCCGGAAGTCCGGGCGCGTCGCGTCCATGAGCTGTTCGAAACTGTCGATCACGAAATACGTCTTCTGGTAGGTGTCGATGCGGTAGCGCGTGCGCATGATGCGCTCGAGATCGAAGCCGAGCCGGTTCGGCGCCGGCGATTCGAGGCAGTGGATCGATTCGCCTTTCGACGACACGATGCCCGAGCCGTAGATGCGCAATCCGTCCGCCTCGCGGATCAGGCCGAACTCCACCGTGTACCAGTACAGCCGGGTCAGGTTGACCAGCGCCTCGGGGCCGATGCCGTGCGCCTTGACGCCACCGCGGCCGTAGGCGGCCATGTAGTCCGCGAACACCGGGTTGAGCAGCAGGGGCACGTGGCCGAACAGGTCGTGGAACAGGTCGGGTTCGGCGATGTAGTCGATCTGTTCGGGCTTGCGGATCCACCAGGTCACCGGGAAGCGCCGGTTCGCGAGATGGTCGAAGAAATCGAGTTCCGGCAGCAGGCCCTCGACGCCGATCAGCTGCCAGCCGGTCGCCTTCGCGAGCACCTCGTTGAGTTCGTCGTAGCGCGGGATCGCGTCCGGCGACATGCCGAAACGCTCCTGGTTGTCGAGGAACTCGCGGCTCGCGCGGCCCTGGAGAACCTCGCGCTGGCGACGGAACAGGGTCGCCCAGGTCTCGTGGTCGGTCGCGGAATAGCTCGACCACGGCTGCTCGACCACGGCGGTCGTGTAGACCGGCACGTAGCCCTTGTCGGTTTGCTGGTGTTCGACACGACGCGGCGATTCCACGGCGCACCTCCGTTGATCCCGGAACAATGGTGCCAGCTTAGCGCGCCGGGACCCTCACTGCTCGCTGCGATGCGGCGCGGGGCCCGGCTCGTCGCGCCGTTCGCCGGGGAATGCGATGACCTGGCCGACCGCGACCGGTTCCGGTCGGCGCTGCGGTCCGTACCACAGGACCGGCACATCCTCCGGACGCGGCGGCTCGAGCTCGTCATCGACCGTGGCGAGATTCTCCTCCTCGTCCTCCCAGCTGTAGCGCTTGCGCGGCGGCAGCGGGTCGAGGCGGCGGAACGCGACCGCGGCGATGACACCGAACAGCGCGCCGAAGAAGTGGTACTCGAACGAGATGTGCTGCTCGCGCGGCAGGATCGTCATCAGCATGCTGCCGTACAGGAAGAACACGACCAGCGACGTTACCACCGCGAGCCGGTCACGCCGCAGCAGGCCCGCGACAAACAGGAAGAACATGAGCCCATGCGTGATGCCGCTCGCGCCGATGTGCACGGACTCGCGCGCGAACAGCCACACGCCGAGTCCCGATCCGACCCAGATCAACGGCAACGCGAAACGCGCGGCGCGTGGATACACGTACAGGATCAGCAGGGTCAGCATCGCGAGCGGCAGGGTGTTCGACATCAGGTGTTCGAACGAGGCATGCGCGAACGGCGCGGTGAGAACGCCGATGAGGCCGTCCGCATGTCGCGGCACGACGCCGAGATCGCCCATCGACCAACCGAGCGCCCACGCACCGAGCCAGCACAGCCAGATGCCGAGCAGCAAGGCGCCGGCGCCGATCGCGGCGTAGCGACCGCGTTCGCGGTCCCGCGCGACGTGCGATGGGCTCGGTACGGGGTTGACCGGGGCGATGTCCATCGATCCGACGTGGGGGCGGCGCGCGCGGTCGCAAGTGGCCGTGGGCAACGGCCGGCTCGGCTATCATGCGTCGATGAATCGAGCCGTCCCTGCCGACCTCCCCGTCATCCAGCTCAAGATCGAGCGCCGCTCCAGCCATCCGTGGATCTTCCAGAAGATGGTCGAGAAGCCGGCGGTGCGACCGAAACCCGGCACGATCGTCGAAATTCGCGATCGATCCGGCGAGTTCGCGGGCCGCGGTTTCTACAACGGCCACTCGCGGATCGCGCTGCGCGTGTTGAGTGCCGATCCGGCCGAGGCGATCGACGACGCGTTCTTCGCGCGGCGCATCGACGCCGCGATCGGTTTGCGCCGCGACGTGCTCAAGCTCGATGCGGTCACCGACGCCTATCGCCTCGTGCACTCCGAGGGCGACGACCTTTCCGGTCTCGTCGTCGATCGCTTCGCCGACACGATCGTCGTCGAATATTTCTCGGCCGGCATGTTCCGCCAGCGCGACACGATCCGGCGCTGCCTGCTCGAACATTTCCCGGATGCGGCGATCTACGCGTTCGCCGAGCAGCACGTGCAGAAACAGGAGAGCTTCGACCACTCGCCGCCACCCGCGCCCGCGCCGACCGAGATCCACGAACACGGCGTCGCGTTCCACGCCGCGCCGGGCAGCAAGCACAAGACCGGGTTCTTCGCCGACCAGCGCGACAACCGGCGCCGCCTCGCGGAGTTCTGCGCGGGCGCGCGCGTGCTCGACGTGTGCTGCAATTCCGGCGGCTTCGCGATCCACGCGAAAGTCCGCGGCGACGCGCGCGAAGTCGTCGGCATCGACCTCGACGAGGACATCCTCGAACTCGCCGAACGCAATGCGCGCCTCAATCGCGCGAAGGTGCGTTTCGTGCAGGCCGACCTGTTCTCCTGGTTGCGCGATGCGATCAACAACGGCGAGCGCTACGACGTGGTCGTGCTCGATCCGGCCAAGATGACCCGCGACCGCGAGCAGGTCATCCCCGCGCTCAAGAAATACCTCGACATGAACAAGCTCGCGATCGGCGCGGTCCGCCCGGGCGGCCTCCTGCTGAGCTGCTCGTGCACGGGCCTGGTCAGCGAGGAACAGTTCCTCGACATGCTGCGTCGCGCGGCGTTTTATTCGAACCGAACGCTGCAGGTCCTCGAGGTGCGAGGCGCCGGCGCCGACCACCCATTCCTCGCCCACGTGCCCGAATCGCGCTACCTGAAAGCGGTGTTCTGCCGCGTCTGGTAGCGCCTCAGGCGACCTTCGCGAGCATGCGAAAATCAAAAGACTGAACCACGAAGAACACAGAGAACACGAAGTACAAGAAAAATAACTGAATTGCTTTTCCTTCGTGCTCTCTGTGTTCTTCGTGGTTCAGTCTTGTGCTGTTGACTTGTCGGAACCGGAATCCAGAACGATCTCCGGGCTCGTCGCGGGGATGCGGTCGGCGAGGACGAGTTCGACGCGGGCCGGCTCTGCGTCGCGCAGGAAGCCGATCGCGAGTTGGGTGCCGACCGGCAGCTCACGCAGGTGCCGGCGCCACTCGGCCAGGGGCCGCTGGGTGATGGGTTGTGCGCCGATCGAGCGGATGCGGTCGCCGACGCGCAGGCCGGCACGCGCGGCCGCGCTGTCGATCGCGACATCGACGACTTCCAATGCATCGCCGTCGCCGAGCAGCCACAGGCCGCTGCGGTCGAACGGATCCGCCGCGTGGAAATTCGCGTTCGGAGCGAGATACATGCGTCGCGCCGCGTAATCGAACGCGACGGTGAAACGGTTCAGTACGCCACCGCCGAGGTTGCCCGCTGCATCGGGACTGGCGAACGCGCCCTTGTCGCCGGTGTAGAGGTCGCCGGCAATACCGCTGATCGCAAAGCCGCCAAGTTCCAGGTTACCGAAGCGCGCCGGTCGCGACCGCGATGGTCCGCCGACACCCCAGCCGGTCACCGCCTCCGGTGCGGCGGAATACTTCGCGACCAGATCGTGCTCGCGCACGAACGGCGAGAACAGGCTGAGCGATGCGCGCGATCCGGTGTCGATGCTCAAACGCACCGGCACACCGTCGAGCTGGCCCTGCACCATCGGAATGCGGTCGGCCAGGTCGAACGGCACGACGTGCGCATCGGCGGGCGGCGTGAAGGATTCCGGGTCGCTCAAGGTCAACACCTGCTTCGCGTAGTCGATCGTGACACCGAAGCGCCGGAACATCTCGTAGCCGACCAGGCCGTCGCAGACCACGCCCTCGACTCTTGGCAGGTCGCCGAGATCGACGACATAGAACACCGGATCATCGAGCACCGCGTCGCCGACGCGCACCTGGCCGGCGCGCGCGAAAGCGAGATCCGCCGGTTTGTCGCCGACACCGCGCACCGACAATTTGCCTTGACCGGCGATGCCGAATTTCTTCGCGGCAGCGGGTGTCAGCAGGTTCACGCCGCCGGTATCGACCAGGAAGCGCGCTGGCTTGCCATCGATTTCCCCCCCGACGTAGATGTGGTTGTTGACGAGTTCGAATGGAATGCGCGTGGTGGTCTTGCCGCCTTCGATGTGCGCGGTCTCGGCCATCTTCGGCATCGCGAAATTCGCGTCGCTCACGGCCACGTTCAGGTGGTAACTCGTCACGGTCACGTCGGTACGCTGGCGCGCATCGGTGCGCCCGGCCGCGTCGGTGAGATCGGTGACCGAGCGGAACGGCAATCGCAGGCCATCGACTTCGCGCCAGTCCGAATACGTCGTGGTCGCGGTGTCCTGATCCTGCACCTGCACCACGCGGGTGAGCAATCCGCTTTCCTTGTCGAACCACAGTGTCACCGGATCGCCGGCTTGCGGCGTCGCGACGAGGACGGTGTAGGCGTTGCCGCCCGATTCGCGCGTGGTGGCCGCGCCATAAGTTGCCGCGATACGTTCCGGATACCAGAACGCGCGCGCATCCAGCCAGGCCTGGCTGCGCGCGCGGCGCCGTGCTTCCGGCGCGTCGTGTGCCGCAACTTCGCCGCCCGGATCACGCGTCCAGCCGTGCGTGCCGTCATAACCCTCGCCACCCCGGATTGGGCCCAGTTCGTACGAGTTGACCGAGCGACCGGTCAGGAGATCCAGGGTGGCTTCGAATGTACCGTCGAGGCCACCGGCCTGAAGCTTGCCGGAGGTGTGCAGTGTCTTCAGTGCATCCCAGGCAGCGCCGCCGGTAACTGCCTTGAAACGCGCCAGTTCGGCAGGTGGACTGTCGACGCGCGCACCGGCCACCCCGATCGACGCGAGTGTCAGTAGGCAGACAGCAAGAAGGGCTTTCCACATGGGGGTTCTCCAGTTCCGTTGCCGGTTGAGCGATACGGGCAGCCATTGCGCGCGGCCAACCTTTGTTGAATAATCTTACATATTTTCAAACAAGGCAAGCCAACCAATGGCACGAAAGCGCACATCGAACCGTCTGGAGGACGCCCGCGACATTGCGCTGCTCGCCTCGCCGACACGTATCGAAATCGTCGACACGCTGGAAGCGTTGGGGTGCGCGGTGTCGGTTTCGGAACTGGCCGCGCAACTCGGGCGCCCGGCGGATGGCCTCTACTATCATCTGCGCCAGCTCACCGATGGCGGCCTCATCGAAGTGGAGGACTCGCCGGACGGGCGCCGCTACCGGACCCGTTCGTGCAACGGCGAGCGACTGACCTTGCGCTACCGACCGGGTGCAACCGCCAACGCCGAGGCCGTGTCGCGTGTTGCCACCAGCGTGCTGCGTATCGCAGGACGCGACTTCGAGCGCGCGATTGGCGACGCCAGGTCGGTGGTCGAGGGGCCGCGACGCGATCTGTGGGCCGCGCGCGGCAAAGGCTGGGTCGGAAAGGATGAACTCGCCGAGATCAACCAGTTGCTTGCGCGCCTCATGACCTTGCTGCAGCGCCCGCGTGCTGCACGCAGCGACAAGCTGGTGTCATTGTCGTGGGTACTCGCGCCGGTCGAAGAAAAGCCCGCACGGCGTGCGAAATCGCCGCGCAAGCGACCCGCGTAGGCCGGACGTGCAACGCACGGCCGGCGTTTTTGGCGTCGCGGTTTCGATTCGATGCTCGACACGCGTCGTGGCTTCGAGCCGGCCGCGCGGGGCGCGTCCGGCCTAGGGCGCTTCGAAGCCGCTCGCGAAAATCGGGTCGGCGTGCTCGCTCCACCAGAGCAGCAGGTCGCGCAGCGCGATCGGCGCATTGGTCGCGGGTGGGTTGCCGGCCTGGTCGTCGCGATTGACGCCGTGGCAGCCCGCGCAGGCACGAATTTCGCCGGGTTGCGCATTCACCCAGTAGCGCTCGCGCACGACGGCGGTACCGTCCGCCCCGGTGCTCTGCCAGCTCATGGCGCGGCGTGCGGGGACAAGCGCCGCGACCGAGCCGTCCGCCGCGATGCGTACCGCGCCGTCGGGCGCGCCCGGTGCAGGCGGCATGAACGCGAGGGCGTCGGCGTCGTGCAACGGCTTGGCGAGTACGCGCCGGCCCGCGCGTGGATCGCTTTCGCCACCCAGGCCGCGCAACAGGTCGGCCTGGAAGAACTGCATCCAGGTGATGTCGTACATCTCGCCTTCGCCGCCCACGGTCTGCACGCCGTCGGGAACGCGCAGGTTGAACGGTTGCTGGTGGTCGGCGTCGTCGCGCGTGGTCACGTTGCGGCTGACCAGCACCGCGAGGTCGCGGGCGCGCAGGAACGCGCGGAATGCTGCGGGATCGACGCCGGCTTCGACGAACGCCTGCGCTTCCGGTGCGGCCAGCGCGCCCTCACCCGTCGCGGCTGGCACGGCGCGCGCGCGCACTTCGACCGGCGACAGCTCCCACAGCGGTCCGTCGTAATGAACCAGCACGTCCGGATCCCAGTACGAGACTTCCTTGTCGATGCCCGGTGTCAGCGCCTCGACCGGGGCTGCCGCATCACCGTTGAACGCAAGGCGATACAGGCGAAACGCGTAGTTGGACCGTGGTTCGGCCCGCGTGCCGAGGTTGTCCGCCGCGGCCCACTGGTCGGCCCACGCCGCAACGACCTCGCCATCCGCGAGCACCGCCGGATCGCGGAACCGGCCCGCGAAACCGGCCGGCTCGGCGTCGTACAGCCCCGCCGAACTCGGCGGCGCATGCCAGGTGACCACCAGGTCGTCCGGATTCGCGCTCGGCGGTGCATCGATCGACACGAGCTGGCCCGAGGCATGGGTGTCGAACTCCGGCGCGTCGATCGCGTAATAGCGCCCCGGATGGCTCGGGTCTTCGGCAAGCTGGAGCAGGTTCTCGACCGGATTCGGATTGGTCCGCCCGGACGTCTCCGCGATGAAATCCTCGAGCGCCGGATCGTCGGTGAAACTGCGCTCGAAGTATTCGTGCAGCTCGTGGCGACCGACGTGGTTCAGGGTCTCCTCGCCGCTGCCGTCCTGGTTGATCTGCCACGGGAAGAAGAAATTGAAGCGGTGCCCGTTGACGTTCGATCCCGGCACCGCGTACAGCGGTTCCGGATGGAGCTCCGGCAGGCGCGGGCCGGTCGCCGCGCCTGCCGATTCGTTCGCGTAGTCGAAGGTGCCGTACGGCGGCGCCTCGCCCTCGCCTTCGGCCTCCGCGTCGGCTGCGGCCTGCTGGTCGGTCTGCAGGTGGTCCCAGCGCGTGAACAGCACGCGACCGAAGCTGTCGACGAGCGGACCGAAGGAACCCGAAGGCGCGTGTTGCAGCAGGGTCAGGCTGCCGTCCGGCGCGAGTTTCCACAGGCCGCTCGTGGTCGGCGTCGATTCGTATTCGTCGAGTTGTGGATACAGGTGGCGGCGGCCGTCGCGCGGCCGGTCGCTCGCGAACACCAGGCTGCCGTCGGACGCATACACCGGTTCGACGTTGTTGTAATCCTCCGGCTGGTTCGCGACGTGCGTGATCGATACCGTTTCACCCTGGCCGAAGCCGGTCACTTCGTAAAGCTGCCAGTACCATTCGCCCTGTTGGTACTGCTCGGTCGGCGCTCCGACGACCATGCTGAACACCGCCTTGTCGCCGTCGAAATGCACCGCCGGGTCGCGCACCGCGATCGCGTTCGCGCCCTGCATCCCGGTGTTGCCGAAACCCGCCTCCGCGGTCAGGTTGCGGCGGCTGCCGTCGGCATAGCGGATCCACAGGTCGCCGCCGCGCGCGGCCGATTGCAGGTCGGCCTTGTGGTTCGCGAACACCGAGCCGATCGTCGCGAAATCGGCGGGCACCGGCACCTGGGTCACGAACAGGATGGGGTTCGCCAACGCGCTCGGCTGCGATGGTGCGGCGTGCGTCGCGCGCACGCCGATTCCGCCCGCAACGGCCCCGTACAGGCCGACGCACAGCCCGATCAATGCAGTACGAATTCGCATGTAACCTCCCCGCCGAACGCCCGTTGCAACAGGCATGACGTCGCCCGGCACGATATCGAACGCCCGATGCGCCCGCCATACCGGAAGGAACGTCAAAACGGGGCAAAAGGTGACGGCCTGCGCAATCCGCGTCGGCGTCGGGCGACGCAACCGTTACACTGGGCGCCCGCTCATCGGAGTCCGCCATGAAACCGACCGTCGACGCCCCCGTGACCGCGACCGAAGCCGAGGACGCCGTGCGCACCCTGCTGCGCTGGGCCGGCGAGGATCCCGCGCGCGAGGGTTTGCGCGACACCCCGCGGCGCGTGACCAAGGCGTATCGCGATTGGTTCTCGGGCTATGAAACGGATCCGCACGCATACCTCGGGCGCACGTTCGAGGAAGTTGCCGGCTACGACGAGATGATCGTGCTGCGCGACATCGAGTTCGAATCCTTCTGCGAACACCACATGGCGCCGATCATCGGCCGCGCGCACATCGGCTACCTGCCGACCGACAAGGTGGTCGGCATCTCGAAGCTCGCGCGCGTCGTCGATGCGTATGCGCGGCGCTTCCAGGTGCAGGAAAAGCTGACCGCGGAAATCGCGCAGTGCATCCAGTCGGTTCTGCAACCACGCGGTGTCGGCGTCGTCATCGACGCGGTGCACCAGTGCATGACCACGCGCGGCGTGCACAAGCGCGGCGTGTCGATGGCGACCAGCCAGATGCTCGGCAGCTTCCGCGACGACGCGCGCACGCGCGCCGAGTTCCTGACCTTCATCGGCATCGACAAGCATCGCTGAAGCGCGGTCGAAACGCCGGCCGTGCGTCGCACGTCCGGCCGACCCGGGCTCGGGTCACGACGCGCGACAAGCATCGAATCGCCGGCAGCATCGTAGGCCGGACGCGCCCCGCGCGGCCGGCTCGGGCCTCCTAAGACGCCGGCAACTGCGGCAAACCGTGCGCATTGCGCTGGTCGAACACCAGCGCGCGCCGGGACAAGTCGATGGATTTTCCGGTTCCTGCCAACGCCGCCGTAGGTTCCCCGCGTCGCAGGTGCAGCGCATTCGCATAACATCGCGCGGCGTCGGCGCTCGCGTCCTCGGCAAGCCGGCAGTCGCCGAGCACTTCCCATGCATCCGCGTTCTCGTCGGTCGCGAGCGCGCGTTCCAGATATTCGGTTGCCTTGCCCCACAGGCCCTGGTCGCGGCACAGGCGGCCGAGTGCGACGAGCAAGGCGGCACTTCCGGGCGCGAGCTTGAGCCAGGACTCGGCGCTGCGCGTGCGCGCGCCGAGCTCGGCCGGGCCGAGTTCGGAATAACAGGTCGCGAGTGCGTCGTTCCATTCGCGCCGCTGGGCCGATTCGATCGCATCCATCGCGGGCAGGATCTGGCCGAGCGCCGCCGCGCGTCGCGCGTAGGCTTCGACGAGTTGCGGGCGGCGCCGCTGGGCGCGGCTCAGTCCCGACCACTCGGTGTCGAGGCGTGCGCTGTCGGTCGCGGCCGCAAGCGAGGCGCCGAGTACCCGGTTCTCGATCGCGTCGCGCGCGGGCTCGCCGAGCGACGCGCTGCGCAACAGCGGGGTCAATGCGGCTCGCGCGGTCGCGGTATCGCCGGTCGCGAGCGCGGCATCGACGAGCACGCGCCAGCCGACCGGCGCCAGCGTGCCGGCGTCGGCCCTCGGCCGCAGCAGCGCGAGCGCCTCGTCCGCGCGACCCTGTTCGAGCAGGAAGCGCGCACGCAATGCGAGCGCAGCGGGTTCCGCGCGCGCACTCGCGGCGTCGAGCGCCGTTTCGGCCTCGGCCTCGGCGCCGCGCGCATGGGCGGCCTGCGCCTGCGCGAGCAGGGCCGGCGTGCGCAGCGAATCGTGGCGCGCAACCTTGGCGAACTGGCGTTCCGCGTCCGCATTGCGCCCTTCGGCGAGCGCAACGAGGCCATTCTCGAGCCGGGTCCGGCCGCGCCGCCGACGCCGCTCGCGCCAGCCGCGCCAGGGCCAGCGCACGAGGCGCCAAAGGATCGAGGCCAGCGCGGCCAGGACCAGGATCGAGACCAGCGCGAACACGACGCTGGTCTCGATCGAGATGCCGCGCAAGCGCACCAGCACCTGGCCCGGATCGTCGGCGATCCACTGCCAGCCGAAGGCGGCCGCGACGGCCAGCGCGAGCAGCGCGATGATCGCGATCCAGAACCTCATGCTCCAACCTCGGCATTTGCGTCGCCAGTCGCGGCCGGAGGCACGATGGGCGGATCGGATGCGGCCGGCGCGGGTTCGACGGGCGCAGCCGGCGCCGTTGGCACCGCGGGCGCCGGCGGATGCGCGAGGGCGCGCGTCGTGCGCAAGTTGCGCAGTTCGGCAAGGGCGCTGCCGAGTTCGGGCAGGTTCGGCGCGAGCGGCGTGTCGGCGAGCTGGTCGATCTCGGCGAGCACCGCGGCGACCATCGCGTCTCCGCTCGCGAACAATCCTTCGATGCCTGCGTGCACGCGAACCAGCGCCGCGCGGAATGCGTCGGGATCGCGCGCGAGCAGCGCGGCTTCGGCATTGCGCAGGTCGAGCGCGATCAGCGAGCGCGAAAGCGAAGCGTCGCGGGTCGCGAATTCGGCCGCGGCGTCGGCGTCATGGCGCACGCGCACGAAGCGTTCGAGCAGGCGCAGGAAGCGCGATTGCGGCGCGGCATCGGCGACATCGGTGCTTGGCCCCGATCGTGCAACGGGCAGGTCGGCGAGCTCCTGGCGCAGGCGCTCAAGCGCCACCAGCGTCGCGCGGCTCGGCAGCGAACCGGCGGCGGCCAGCGCCTGGCGTTCCGCCGAGATCGTCCGTCGCACGGACGCGAATACCGGATCCTCGGCTGCGGCGAGTGCGCTGTCGGCGAGCCGGTAGGCTTCCTGCGCGGCTTGCGCGTCATGGAACAACGCGAGTCGTTCGGCGCCGAGCTGGAGCAGGAACTCCGCCTCGTTGAGCGCAAGCATGTCGCGCCCGGTCAGGCGTTGTTCGGCGAGGTGCGAGACCGCATCCTCGAGATTGCGCGAACGTTCCGTGAGGCCGAGGAACTCCTCGCGCAGGCTGCGGTTCACGCTGTCCGCATCGGCGAGTCGCGCGCGCAGGGTGTCCAGGCCCTGTTTCACCTGTTCGTCGCTCGCGACCAGCGCGTCGATGCGCTGCGCGATCGCGGCGGATCGTGCGTCGTGATCGGCTTCCCGTGCGTGCTCGAGCGTCCACACGCGCCATGTCGCGAAGCCGGCCATCGCGATCGCGACCAGCGCGAGCAGGATGCCCAACCCGCCGCCGCGGCGCCGTTCCGTTCGACGGGGCCGCGCTGGCGCGGGAACCGGCGCTTCGGGCTTCGGATCGCCCGGCTCGGGATCGGCCGGCAGGGAGCTATCGGGTCGTTCGTTCTCGTCCATGTCGTCATGCTACCTGAGCGGGGGCGTGCGTCGCGGGAAAGCGGCAGGATTCGTTCATCTACAGGCGGTGCCGGGCAAGGGCCGTCGCACTCGCCGCGAGCAGATCGGCCGGCAGTGCCGAGCGTGCGAGCACGATCGTCGTGAAGCCGTGGCGCCGCGCGATCGAGCGGATCCGCGCGCTGCTCACGACCAGCGTTTCGCGGCGCAGGCGCGCGAGCGATTCGTCCGGCAACGCGGCGACCAGACGGGCGAGCGCCTCGCCACTCGAAACCAGGGTGAAAAGTGGCGATGTGGCCTCGTCGAGTGCGCGGAAATGCCGTCGCGTCAGGCGCGGCGCAGTGCGCCGATACACGTGCACGGCATGCAGTCGCGCGCCACGTCGTTCGAGCTGCGGACCGATCACGCCGCGGCCACCCGGCGCGGTCACCAGCGCGATCGAGCGCCCGCGAACCGCGGCGAGCGCATCGAGTGCGAGCAGGCCGTCGGCGTCCTGGTGTTCGCGCGGTGCGATTGCCGCGAGGCGGTGGCGCGCGAGCGCGCGCGCCGTGCCCTGGCCGACCGCGAAGACGCGCGCGCGCCGCGGGATGCGCAACTCGGGCAACAGGCCGAATGCGAACCGCACAGCGGCCGGACTCGTGAAGATCCAGTCATCGGCCGCGCGCGCGGCGCGCAGTCCGGCGCGCGCGGCGTCCACATCTTCCGGCAAGCGCAGTCCGAGGCCCGGCAACCCGAGCGCGCGACCGCCGAGCGCGAGCACGCGCCGGCGCATTCCGCGCGCGGTTCCCGCCGGACGCGTCACGACCACCGTAGCGCCCGCCAGAGGCTGCCCGTCCGTGTGCCGCAGGGACCGGATCCGCGTCATGCGCACAGTGTACTGCGCCGCGCTTGCGGCGTATCGGGGTCGCAAGCGACCGCGATCGCCGTACAGGAACCCCCGCACGATGCAATCGGAGGGTTCGTCGCGGATCGTGGGTGCATCCGGCCGGGGATCATGACCATCCGCCCGCGCGTCCCGGCCGCGCGCAGGCATAATCGGGTGTCGCCGCACACGTCGTGCGGCGACGTCATCGATCGACGGGGAGATGCGTCATGCGAATCCGCAAGCTGTTCTGGACGGCCGTGGCCGTGTTGTCGTTGTCCGCCGTCGGGCCGGTCGCCGCCGCGGGGTCCGACGCGAAATCCGGCGCGAAGGCCGATCCGGTCGCGTTCCAGTGGGGCGTCGAGATCCCGTTGCGCGACGGCGTCGAACTCGCCGCGACGCTGTACCGCCCGCGCGGCCGGGACGAACCGCTGCCGTGCGTGTTCACCCTGACCCCGTACGTGTCGTCGAATTACCACGACCGCGGCCTGTACTTCGCGGGCCATGGCTACGTGTTCCTGACCGTCGACGTGCGCGGCCGCGGCAATTCCGGTGGCGAGTTCATGCCGTTGCTGCAGGAAGCGAAGGACGGCCACGACGTCGTCGAGTGGCTCGCGAAGCAGCCGTACTGCAACGGCAAGGTCACGATGTGGGGCGGCTCGTACGCCGGCTACAACCAGTGGGCGACCGCGAAGGAGTTCCCGCCGCATCTCGCGACCATCGTGCCGGTCGCCTCGCCGATGCCCGGCGTCGATTTCCCGATGCTGCACAACATGTTCTATCCGTACGACCTGCGCTGGCTGACCTTCGTCAGCGGCAATGCGGTGCAGGATGCGATCTTCGGCGACAACGCGTTCTGGGTCGCGCAGTTCCGCCGCTGGTACGAGGCCCACGCGCCGTTCGCGGAACTCGACGAATACGTCGGCAACCCGTCGCCGATCTTCCAGACCTGGATCGCGCATCCGACCCGCGACGCGTACTGGGACAGTTACAAGCCGACCGCGGCCGAGTACGAGAAACTCGACCTGCCGATCCTGACCATCACCGGCCAGTACGACGGCGACCAGCCCGGCGCGCTCGCGTTCTACGACGAGCACATGAAATTCGGTTCCCCCTCGGCGAAGGCGAAGCACTACCTCGTGATCGGCCCCTGGGATCACCCGGGCACGCGTACGCCGCAGGCGAAGGTCGGCGGCCTGTCCTTCGGTTCGGCCTCGCTCGTCGACATGAATGCGCTGCACAAGGCCTGGTACGACTGGACGATGAAGGGCGCCGCGAAGCCGGAGTTCCTCAAGGACCGCGTCGCGTTCTACGTCGCCGGCGAGGAAGCGTGGCGCTACGCGCCGACGCTCGCAGCGGTCACCGCGCGCACGGACGCGTATTTCCTCGACTCCACCGATTCGCGCGCCAACGACGTGTTCGCATCCGGCGACTTGCGTACCGGCAAGCCCGGCGACGGCGCGCCGGATCACTACGTCTACGACCCGCTCGACACCAGCCCGCTCGCGTACGAGGTCGAAGCGTCCGCGGAGGGTTTGACCGACCAGCGCGGCCTGCTGATGTCCTCGGGCAAGCTGCTCGTCTACCACACGCCGCCGTTCGCGAAGGACACCGACCTCGCCGGCTTCTTCAAGCTGTCGGCGTGGATCGCGCTCGACCAGCCGGACACCGACATCCAGGCCGCGGTGTTCGAGATCGCAGCCGATGGCGACAGCGTTTTCCTCGCATCCGACCAGATGCGCGCACGCTACCGCAACAGCCTGCGCGAAGCGGAACTGGTGACCCCGGGCCGGGTCGAGCGCTACGACTTCGACCACTTCACGTTCAGCGCGCGGCGGATCCGGAAGGACAGCCGCCTGCGCCTCGTGATCGCGCCGGTCAACTCGCTGCATGCGGAGAAGAACTACAACAGCGGTGGCGTCGTCGCGCAGGAATCGGGCAAGGACGCGCGCAAGGTGACGGTTACCCTGTACCACGACGCGGAACGACCGAGCGCGCTGTACCTGCCGATCGCGGCCGAATCCTCGGTGCCGGCGGAAGAATCGAAGGATGCGGCGGATTGACCGGCACGGAGCGGGCCGGAATGGGCGCCAGTTCGATCGAACCCGACCGCGACGCGCTGCGCCGCGCGCTCGAGGCCGAGATCCTCGCCGAGATTCCGCTCGCGCGAGCGATGGGCCTGTCGATCACCGGCCATGACGGCGAGAGCGTGCGCCTCGCGGCGCCGCTCGCGCCGAACATCAACGACAAGGGCTGCGCGTTCGGCGGCAGCCTGGTCAGCCTCATGACCGTGGCCGGCTGGGCGCTGGTGCGGCTCGCGCTCGATGCGCGCGGCAGCGCCTGCGACATCTACGTCGCCGACAGCGAGGTCCGCTATCTCGCGCCGGTGTGGCAGGATTTCGAAGTCGTTGCGCGGCTGGCCGAGGGCGAGGATTTCGCGAGCCTGTTCGACGGGCTCGCGACGCGCGGCAAGGGCCGCTGTCGCGTGCGCTGCCACGTGCCGCTCGCCGATGGTGACGCCGCGACGCTGTCCGCACGCTTCGTCGCGATCGCGCGAACCTGATCCGCGGATGCGGCACAATCGGCGCCACGATTCCTGTTCGCGATCGGGGAATACCCATGTACCGTCCGTATCTGTCGCTGCTCGTCCTCGCCGGTTTGCTCGCCGGCTGTTCCTCGCTCGAAAATACCCGCTCGCGCGAGAAGATCCTCGATGACACGCTGAAGTCCTACGCGGCGACGATCCGCTGGAGCGACATCGCGCAGGCCGAGGCGTTTCTCGAACCCGCGTATCGCCAGGCGCATCCGCTCAGCTTCACCGACCGCGGCCGTTACCGCCAGGTCCAGGTCAGCTACTACCACGAGCAGCCGCCGGTCGTGATCAGCGATACCGAGATCCGCCAGGTGGTCGAGATCGGCCTCGTCAACGTCAACACCCAGATCGCGCGCAGCATCATCGACCGCCAGACCTGGCGCTACGACGAAGCCGCGAAGGCGTGGTGGCTGACCAGCGGTTTGCCGGACATCACCCGACGCGATTGATCCATCCACCGGGCGGTGCATCGCCCCGCGGAGCGTCGACCGGCTCGACGCCTCGGTGCATCCGACGCATCGCCCGGAGGGCCATCCCGTGCTATGGTCGGGCTCCCGATCCGACTCGGGGCGGATGTTCGGATCGGCCAATCGGTCTATTGGAGCATTGCCATGGGCGGATTCAGGGTATGGGTCGGGTTGGGCTTGCTCGCGGTCGCCACGACCGCATCGGGCCTTACGGCCGAGCAACTGGTGGCGAAGAATCTCGAAGCGCGCGGCGGTCGCGCTGCGATCGAGGCGATCAAGACGCTGAAATCCGAAGGCTCCTACGTGGTCGGCGGCGGCAACATCGTGCTGGCGCTGACCACCTACCAGAAGGCGCCCGACAAGTCCCGGCTGGAAGCAACCTTGCAGGGCCTGACCCTGGTCAATGCCTGGGACGGCAGGGACGCGTGGCAGATCATGCCGTTCCAGGGCCGCCTGGAACCCGAGCGCATGTCCGCGGAAGATGCCAAGTCGCTCGCCGAATCCGCACCGATCGGCGGCCTGCTGATCAGCGCGGAACAGCTTGGCGGGACCCTGAGCTACCTCGGCACCGAGGATATCGATGGCACCGAGGCGCACAAGCTCAAGTTGACGCTGGACAACGGCGACGTCGCATACATCTATCTCGATCCCGATCATTTCCTCGAAATCCGCACCGTCTGGCAGCGGCAATTGCGCGGTGCGACGGTCAAGAGCACCACCGATTTCGGTGATTACGAGAAGGTCGCCGGCGTGTACTTCCCGTTTTCGTCGCACACCGAACAGGGCGACGGCATCATGGGCACGCAGCAGATCACCATCGACTCGATGCAGGCCAACGTATCGCTGGACGATTCGATGTTCGCCTTTCCGGCAGCGGCATCCGAACCGGCTGCCGCCGGCTCCACGGAGGGTACGCCATGAACGCTCGCGTGCGGATGATGTCGGCTCTCGCCCTGGCGCTGGCGGCGGGCGCTTCGGTCGCGGCCGAGGACTGGTCGCGCTTCGACAGCGGCGCGATTTCCGGCCTCGACATGCGCAACATCGGCTCGGCGACCATGAGCGGACGGGTCGCGGCGCTCGATGCCGTCAACGAGAAGGACGGCAAGATAACGATCTTCGTCGGCGCGGCATCGGGCGGGGTGTGGAAGTCCGATGATGGCGGCACCACGTTCGCACCGGTGTTCGACAAGCAACCCGTGCAGTCGATCGGCGCGATCACCATCGATGACCGCAATCACGATGTCATCTGGGTCGGTACCGGCGAACCATGGACCCGCAACTCGGTGTCGATCGGCAACGGCATCTATCGCAGCGACGACGGTGGCGACACCTGGCAGTATCTGGGCCTGCCGGAATCCGAACGCATCAGCGCGATCCTCGTCGATCCGCGCGACAGCCGCACCGTCTACGCCTGCGTGCCGGGCAAGCTGTGGAGCGACTCACCCGATCGCGGCCTGTACAAGACCACCGACAACGGCAGGCACTGGTCGCTGGTCCTCGCGGGCACGAACCTGTCGACCGGCTGCGCCTCGGTGGCGATGGATCCGAAGCAGCCCGACTCGCTGTTCGCCAGCTTGTGGGATTTCCGCCGCAAGGGCTGGGAGTTCCGTTCCGGTGGCGAGTCGGCGGATGCGCCGTCCGGCAGCGGCCTGTTCCATTCCCGCGACGGCGGTGCGCACTGGACCGAATTGACGCCCGGCGCCAATGCCGGCCTGCCGGAAAAGCCGTATGGCCGGATCGCGCTCGCGATCGCCCCGTCCGACCCGAAGATCGTGTATGCGTTGATCGAATCGACCGACTCGGCGCTGTACCGCTCCGATGACGGCGGCCAGACCTGGGAGGCGCGCGACAAGAGCCAGATGATGGTGTGGCGACCGTTCTACTTCGCCAACCTGATTGTCGATCCGACCAATCCCGATCGGCTGTTCAAGCCCGATCTCGGCCTGATCATGAGCGTCGATGGCGGCAAGAGCTTTTCCGATGTCAGCGGCGGCACCCACGGCGACCACCACGTCGAGTGGATCAACCCCGAGGATCCGATGCACGTCATCACCGGCGACGACGGCGGCTTGTGGCAGTCGCGCGACGGCGGCAATACCTGGTGGATGCAGAACAACCTGCCGATTTCGCAGTTCTACCACGTCAGTGTCGACCAGGCGGACCCGTTCCGGGTTTACGGCGGCCTGCAGGACAACTCGAGTTGGGTCGGGCAGAGCGCGTATCCCGGCGGCATCACCAACTCGCAATGGGAAAACATGTACGGCGGCGACGGCATGTGGATGTGGGCCGATCCGTCCGACCCCGACTATCTGTATGCCGAGTACCAGGGCGGCACCATCGCCCGCATCAATCGCCACACGCACGAGATGCGCAGCATCCAGCCGACCGCGGATTACGGCGAGAAGCTGCGGTTCAACTGGAACACGCCGATTGCGCTGTCGCCGAACGAGAACGGCACGATCTACATCGGCGCGCAGTACCTGTTTCGCTCGCGCGACCAGGGCCAGTCGTGGGACCGGATATCGCCCGACCTGACGACCAATGACCCCGAGCGCCAGCAGCAGGAGCATTCGGGTGGCATCACGGTCGACAACTCGGCGGCGGAGATGAACACCACGATCTACTCGATCAGCGAATCGCCCCGGCAGGCGGGACTGATCTGGGTCGGCACGGACGACGGCAACGTGCAGCTAACCCGCGACGGCGGCGCGAACTGGACCAATGTGATCGACAACATCGACGGCGTGCCGAGGGGCTCGTGGGTGTCGTGGGTGGAAGCTTCGCGCTTCGACCCGGCGGCCGCGTTCGTCGCCTTCGATCGTCACACGTTCGGCGACATGGCGCCGTACATCTACGCGACCGACGATTATGGGCGGCATTGGCATGCGCTGGTGACGCCGGACGACGACAAGGGCTTGCGTGGCTACGTCCACATCATCCGCCAGGATCCCGTCAAACCCGGATTGCTGTACGCCGGCACCGAGTTCGGCCTGTGGATCTCGATCGACGGGGGCGGCCATTGGGCGCAGTTCAAGGGCGGTGATTTCCCGGCCGTCGCGGTACGCGACATCGCCATCCAGGACCGCGACCACGACCTCGTCCTGGCCACGCACGGCCGCGGCATCTGGATCATCGATGACATCACGCCGTTGCGGGCGCTGAGCCCGGAAATCCTCAACAGCGAGTTCTCCTTCCTGCCGTCGCGGCCGATCCAGCAACGCATCGAGTCGTTCGGCGGCTGGTCCGAGGGCGACGCGACCTTCACCGGCCCGAATCCGCCGGAAGG
Source organism: uncultured Rhodanobacteraceae bacterium (assembly GCA_964462745.1). Classification (GTDB taxonomy): domain Bacteria; phylum Pseudomonadota; class Gammaproteobacteria; order Xanthomonadales; family Rhodanobacteraceae; genus Dokdonella_A. The sequence goes on along the minus strand of CAYWZC010000018.1, from coordinate 6,251 downwards.
CGCGGTGATCACCTGGTACCAGAAGAGTCGCCACCTGTTCGGCAAGATCGGCATCGAAATCCTCGATGGCGACGGCAAGCTGATCGACACGGTTCCTGCCAGCGTGCGCCGCGGCATCAACCGGGTGACCTGGAACATGCGGCTCGACCCGCCGCGCACGCCGCCGGCGGCACAACTCGCGTTCAACGCAACGCGCGGTCCGCGCGTGGTACCGGGTACCTACACGGTGCGGCTGACCAAGGGCGAGCAAAGCCACACCGAGCCGATGACCATCGGCCTCGACCGTCGCGTGCAGTTCAGCGTCGCCGATCGGCAGGCGCAATTCGATGCCGCGATGCAGGTTCGCGAGCTGTTCGGCGACATGACCGATCTGGTATTCCAGCTCAACGCGGTGCGCGGACAGGCCGCGACGATGGCCGGCAAGCTGCCAGCGGATGATCCGCTGCGGGCGCAACTCGACGCGCTGGCGGGCAAGGCCGACGGCTTCCGTCAACGGGTCGTCGCCACCACCCAGGGCGGTGCCATCACCGGCGAGCTGCGCCTGCGCGAATACACGGACGACCTGTACGGCTCGATCATGTCCTACGAAGGTCGGCCGGCGGATTACCAGATCGAACGCATCGGTGTGCTGCGCCACCAGCTGCGCGACGTCGAGGGCGCTTTCGACCAGCTCGAAAGCGGCGATCTCGCCACGGCCAACGCAGCGCTCGGCAAGCGCGGGCTCGGTACGATCCAGGTGCCGCCGGCCGCGCCACCGCAGGCGTCGTCGTCGAGCGGCGCGGGTGAACATCGCAATCCCTTCGAGCGCGACTGAAACCGCGGCAGGTCGAGGCCTTCGACCCGAAATCACCACCGCACCGCGGCCCCGTAGAGCGCAGCTTGCTGCGCCAGCCGTGCCGCGCTTCCCGTAGAGCGCAGCTTGCTGCGCTTGCCGCACGTCGCAGCGCATCCAGCGC
>CAYWZC010000018.1:2569-5195 GCA_964462745.1 uncultured Rhodanobacteraceae bacterium | reverse complement strand
GCGCTCGTCGTCGTCGAGGTGCAGCGTTTCACGCGCGGCTTCCGCGCGCTGACCCCGGCCGGCGCGACCCAGCTCATCAATCGCGAGAACGCGCTGGTCTTCGACCTGTCCGCGCTCGCCGACTACGAGAGCGGCCATATTCCGGGCGCGCGACACGTCGCGATGAGCCAGTTCGACCCCGAAAGCAAGGATCTCGCCAAGGTCAAATCGCTGCCGGTGCTGGTCTATTGCGGCTCGGGCCAGACGTCGGCGGGCGCCGCGAAACGGCTGGTGAAGGCCGGTTTCGAGAAGGTCCACTGGCTGGATGGCGGCTTGCGCATGTGGAAGGAAGCGCAGTTGCCGCTGGTCAAGGGCTCCGCGCGCGCTTGAATCGCGCAGCGCGGGCCGCATACCACGTTACGAGCGTCCCGCCGTGCGCCGTCCGGCCCGGCATGGGATAATCGATCCCCTTTACCCGATTCCGACGGAGTTTCATCACCATGGCAGAACAAACCAACGGCAGCGGCCAGGCGAACGGCCAGGCGGCGCCCGCGTCGCAGGCGCAACTCAACCTGCAACGCATCTACCTCAAGGATGCCTCGTTCGAGTCGCCGGGCGCGCCGCAGATCTTCCAGCAGGCCGGCGTGCAGCCGAATGTCGAGCTGAACCTGACCCAGCGCGTCAGCCAGCTCGGTGACAACGCGTTCGAGGTCGTGCTCAGCGTGACCGCGACCTGCAAGATCGAGGACAAGACCGCCTATCTCGCCGAAGTGCAGCAGGCCGGCCTGTTCGGCCTGACCGGCTTCGATGCGCAGGGTCGCGATGCCGTGTTGTCCACGTATTGCCCGAACGTGCTGTTCCCGTACGCGCGCCAGATGATCTCCGAACTGGTGCAGAACGGTGGCTTCCCGCCCTTCGTGCTGCAGCCGATCAACTTCGAGTCGCTGTACGCCGAACAGGTGCGTCGCCGCGCCGAGGCCGCGCAGAACGCACCGGCCACCGACACGCCTGCCAACTGAGCGGTGAGCGGTACGGACATGCGCGGCACGCCGGTCGCGGTACTCGGCGCCGGCTCCTGGGGTACCGCGCTCGCGGTGCTGCTCGCGCGCAACGGCGTATCGACCACGTTGTGGGGACGCAGCCCGCAGGCGGTCGCGGATCTCGCCGCGGCGCGCTGCAACCCGCGCTACCTGCCGGATCTTCCGTTTCCGCCCGAGCTGCAACTGTCGGCCGCGCTCGAACCATTGGTGCGCGATGCCGGCACCATCCTCATCGCGGTGCCGAGCCACGCGTTCGCGGGCCTGCTCGAGGAGATCGGCGCGTGGATCGCCCCGGACGCCGGCATCGCATGGGCGACCAAGGGTTTCGATCCGCCGACCGGCCGCTTCCTGCACGAACTCGTCGCCGAAGCATTGCCCGACCACCCCGCCGCGGTCATCACCGGACCCTCGTTCGCGCGCGAGGTCGCGGCCGGCCTGCCGACCGCTGTCACCGTGCATTCGACCCATGCCGAGTTCGCGCAGGACCTCGCGCAACTGCTGCATTCGCCGACCTTTCGCGCCTACACCGGCACCGACGTGCGTGGCGCCGAGCTCGGCGGCGCGATGAAGAACGTGCTCGCGGTCGCGGTCGGCGCGGCCGACGCGATGGGCCTCGGCCTCAACGCGCGCGCGGGCCTCGTCACCCGCGGCCTCAACGAGATGCTGCGCCTCGGCGCCGCGCTCGGCGCGCGTTCGGAAACCCTGATGGGCCTCGCCGGCCTCGGTGACCTCGTCCTCACCTGCACCGGCGACCTGTCGCGCAATCGCCGCCTCGGCCTCGCGCTCGGCCGCGGCGTGCCGCTCGGCAAGGCGCTCGAGGAAATCGGCCAGGCGGTCGAAAGCGTGCAGACCGTCGACACCGTCATGCGCCTCGCCGAACGCCACGGCGTCGAACTGCCGATCACCGCGCAGGTGCAACGCGCCCTGCACGAGGAAGTCACCCCCGCCGACGCGGTCCGCGAACTCCTCGCCCGCGAGCAGAAACCGGAATACCCGGAACTGTTCCAGCCGGGCATCGCGAACAAGCCCGCAGGAACCCTGTAGGAACCGGCTTCAGCCGTGATGCTCTTGCCGCACGTTGCGAAAAGCATCGCAGCTGAAGCTGGCTCCTACCATTTCGGCGAGAAGTTGCGCAGTGCACGGTGTAGGAACCGGCTTCAGCCGTGATGCTCTTCGTCTCGCGGAGTCGAGGAAGCTCGACTCTACGAAGACGGCCGCTCGCCACACCGTTGCAACCGACCCCCGTAGAGCGGAGCTTGCTCCGCTCCGGCTTGCCATGTCCTGTCATCGTGCGGCAGGCTGGGCCGACCAGTCCGCGGGGAGTGTACCGATGCATCGCTACAGCCGATTCGCGTTTCTCCTGATCTGCCTCGCCGTTGCGCCTCTCGCACACGCGCAACGCGCCGCGCCGGTTGCCACCGGCTTCACCCTGGAACAAGTCCTCGATTACCCGTATCCGAGCGGTCTCGTCGCCGCGGAAGACGGCGAACGCATCGCATGGGTCGTCAACTCGCGCGGGGTGCGCAATGTCTGGGTCGCGGACGGCCCCGACTTCGAGGCACGGCAGGTCACCGCGTTCGACGCCGACGACGGCCGGGAAATCACCG
>CAYWZC010000018.1:0-2469 GCA_964462745.1 uncultured Rhodanobacteraceae bacterium | reverse complement strand
CACGAACCGAAACGCCTGTTCTTCGACCGCGGCAAGGCGCATTCGCTGCGCTGGTCGCCGGACGGCAAGCGCCTCGCGTTCGTGTCGAACCGCGACAACCACGCCTTCATCGGCGTATATCGCGACGACGACACGCCGATCACGTACCTCTCGCCCTCGACCGGATTCGACAGCTCGCCGCGCTGGTCGCCGGACGGCACGCACATCGCGTTCGTGCGCCAGCCGGGCGACGGCGGTCCGCCGCAGTCGATCCTCGAACGGACGCCGCGGCCGTGGTCGATCCATGTCGCGGATGCGGCGAGCGGCGAAGGTCGTACGGTCTGGACCGCGCCGCACACGTTCGCGGGTTCCTTCCCGGAAACCCAGGGCGGTGCGAACCTGCACTGGGCGGCCGGCGGCCGACTCGTGTTCGCGGCCACGCTCGACGGGTGGCCGCACCTGTACTCGATCGCGCAGGACGGCGGCCAGCCGCTGCTGCTGACGCCCGGCGAATTCATGGTCGAACACGTCGCGCAAAGCCGCGACCGCCGCCACATGATCTACGACGCGAACACCGGCACGACCGCGCACGACCACGATCGCCGCCACCTGTTCCAGGTGCCGGTGGACCGCGCGCAACCGGTCGCGCTCACGCAGGGTGAAGACCTGCAATGGCAGCCGGCAACGGTCGGCAACGGGCACGTCGCGTTCATCGAAGCGGGCGCACGCGAACCGCCGCGCGTCGCCGTCCTCGACACCGGCGACGGTGAGCGCCGCGACCCGCGCGGCCAGCCGCTCGCGAAGGACTATCCCGTCACCCGACTCGTGGTGCCGGAATCCGTGCAGTTCACCGCCGAAGACGATGTGCTCGTGCACGGCCAGTTGTTCCGCCGCGCGCAGGCCGGCCCGGACGCGCCCGGCATCGTGTTCGTGCACGGCGGGCCGCCGCGCCAGATGCTGCTCGGCTGGAACTACATGGACTATTACAGCAATGCCTACGCGGTGAACCAGTACCTCGCCGCGCAGGGTTTCGTGGTGCTGTCGATCAACTACCGGCTCGGCATCGGTTACGGACAGGCGTTCCGCGACGCGCCGCCGGGCTGGGGCCCGACCGGCGCCGCCGAATACCGCGACGTACTCGCCGGCGCGCGCTTCCTGCAGGAACTGCCCGGCGTCGATGCCGACCGCATCGGCATCTGGGGCGGCTCCTACGGCGGCTACCTTACCGCGCTCGGCCTCGCGCGCGATTCGGATCTGTTCAAGGCCGGCGTCGACCTGCACGGCGTGCACGACTGGTCGCGCTTCCTCGCCCTGTGGGTCGGCAAACCCGGCACGCGCTACGAGCAAGGCGATCGCGAACAGGCGATGAAGATCGCATTCGAATCCTCGCCCGTCGCCGACATGGACACGTGGAAATCACCGGTCCTGCTGATCCACGGCGACGACGACCGCAACGTCGGCTTCGTGCAGACCGTCGATCTCGCGCGGCGCCTGACGAAACACGGCGTGCGTTTCGAGGAACGCATCCTGCCCAACGAAATCCACGGCTTCCTGCGCCACGCGTCGTGGCTCGAAGCCGACCGCGCAACGGTCGATTTCTTCCGCCGGGAGCTGATGGGAGCGGAGCGCGCAGGAGGGGATTGAGGAACGAACGCAGGATGTCTTGAAAGGCGAATGCGTGGCGGCGCCAGTGAGGAAGTCGCAATCGGTGAGATCTACCGTCTGTACCATTTCTTCATGATCGCTGCACGACAACCGGAACCGGTAACGAAGATGCCCAGCGACTGGCAGTAGAACGGGATCCCGGCTTTCGCCGGGATGACGAGAACATGCAACGTGCCTCGATGCATTCTGGGGAGCCATGACGGACATGCGAACCCTGTCTGATGCGTTTCCTACTACCGGTCGTTGGACGCCGGAGCAGACCAAGCTCGCGTTCGAGCTTTATTGTCGAACGCCATTCGGGCAATTGCATGGTCGCAACCGCAGTGTCATCGCGATTGCCCAGCTCATCGGCCGCACTCCGGACGCAGTCGCGATGAAGTGCCTCAACATCGCGAGTCTCGATCCACAAGTCATTGCGAGCGGCAGGGTCGCGTTGGGCAACGCATCCGATCTCGATCGCGAGATTTGGGCCGAGTTCCACGCCGACTGGGAACGGCTCGCGGTCGAATGCGAACAGTTGCGGCAGTGGGTCTCGCGTGAGCGCGGGGTGGATGGCGGCGCCATCGAACCTCCGACGGAGCCGGATCTGCCGTCCGATTTCACCGGTGCAACGCGTGAAGTCCTCGTGCGCCAGCGGATCGGTCAAACCTTCTTTCGCCATGCCGTACTCGGCAGCTACGGCGGCCGCTGCTGCATTTCCGGCGTTTCCGATGCGCGCCTGCTGGTCGCGAGCCACATCGTGCCGTGGGCGATCGACGAGCAAAATCGCCTGAACCCGAGCAATGGCCTGTGTCTTTCGGCGATCCACGACAAGGCGTTCGACAA
>CAYWZC010000017.1:37149-40770 GCA_964462745.1 uncultured Rhodanobacteraceae bacterium | reverse complement strand
TCACTTCGACCAGCGCATGCGGATTGCCCATCGACACCGCACCGATCGCGATCGCGGTACCGCCGAGATCGATCGCGTAACGATCTTGGGTGGCTTCGGCGTCGAACGGGATGTCGGCGGGCGCGAAGCGCGGCTCACCCATGTCGAGCCGCACGTCGCCGCCGTCGAGCAGGTTCACTGCGATCGGCCCGGCCGGACTTTGCAGGTACGCGCTCGTCGCATCGAATGCGCCGGCGCGCGCAAGCCACGCGGCGACGCAACGCGCGCCGTTGCCGCATTGCCGCGAAGTGCTGGCGTCGGTATTCCAGATGCGGTACGCGTACGCGCAGCTCGCATCACTCGCCTCCTCGATCACCAGCAATTGATCGAAACCGATGCCGGTATGGCGGTCGGCCATGCGTCGGATGCGCGTCGCGTCCGCATCGAACGGATGCGTGCGCGCGTCGACCACGACGAAGTCGTTGCCGAGGCCGTGCATCTTGGTAAAGGCCAGGGCCATGCGCGCGTTCGGAGTCAGGCGGGATCGGTCGCAGGCCTGCCGTCTGCGGGCGGGACGGCTTCCGGCGCAGTCGGCGTCGCGCGCGAATCGGGAGTCGCATCCGGCCGGACGAGGTCGCTCTTGTTGCCGCAGCCGCCGAGTGCCAGCACGAGGCACGCGGACGCCAGCAGGCGCCCCCGCGGAATCGAACGTTTCATCGAAGGTTCCTGACAGTGTCCATCGGTGCGCCGAGTATAGCGAAGCATCACCGGAGCGCACGCAAGCGGATACTCCGCGAACCGCGAAGTGTGATGATTCCCGCCACGGTGCGAATCATGCTCGTGACGGCAACACGCCGGACCCGCGGGATATGGCAGATGGCATTGGCAACGACGATGACGACGGACGCACGCCGGCAGTTCGCCGCGCTCCTCGAACACCATCGACGGATCGTGTTCAAGGTCGCCAACAGTTATGCATGGCATCCACAGGACCGCGACGACCTCGCCCAGGAGATTGCCGCGCAGCTTTGGCGCGCGTATCCGAAGTACGACCCGTCGCGCTCGTTCTCGACCTGGATGTACCGGATCGCGCTCAACGTCGCGATTTCGTTCGTGCGCGGGGACGGCCATCGCCAACGGCATGTCGTGCCGCTGGACGAGGGCCTGCACGACTGCGCCGACGAAACCGCCAGCCACGAGACCGGCCAGGACCTCCGCGCCTTGCATCGCATCATCGGTCGGTTCGGCCCGCTCGATCGCGCCTTGTTGCTGCTCTATCTCGACGACCACGGCCATCGGCAGATCGCCGACATCCTCGGCATCACCGAAACCAATGTGGCGACCAAGCTCGCCCGACTCCGAAAACGCATCCGCGAAGACATGGCATGACCACGAACCTCGTCCACAAGGAAATCCCGATGGAACTCGATGAACTCAAATCCGCATGGCAGGCGCTCGACCGCAAGCTGGAGCGCGAGAATTCGCTGCGCCTGGACGACCTGCGCGACCGCAAGCTGGGCAAGGTCCACGACAGCCTGCGACCATTGTTCCGGGGCCAGGTCGCGCAGATCCTGTTCGGCATTCCGTTCATCGCGCTGGCCACGTTGTTGTGGATGACGGGGCCGGAATCGGCGTCGGTCATCGCGGCCGGCATCGTGCTGCAGGCTTACGGTGTCATCACCGTGATCGCGGCAGGCGTGGTGCTCGGGCAGATCGCGAAGATCGACTATGCCGCACCCGTCCTGCAAATCCAGAAGCAGCTCGCGCGCCTGCGCACACTATACGTCCGCAGCGGCATGCTGGCCGGACTACCGTGGTGGTTCCTGTGGATCGTGGTCCTGATCGTGCTCGCCGGGCTCGATGGTACGGACCTGCTCACCCGGGAACCCGAATGGGTGGCGATCGGACTCGGCGTCGGCGCCGCCGGCCTGCTCGCGACCTGGTGGTTCCATCGCTGGGCGCGGCGCGCCGAACGCGCCGACTTCGGCCGGAGGATGGACGACAGCCTGACCGGCAGCAGCTTGCGCAAGGCAAGGGCGCAACTCGATGCACTCGCGCGTTTCGAGCAGGAATGAGCTCGATTCCGAGCCCGTGGAGAGGCCGCGCACCCGCCGGGAGCGGCCCGACGGGCTTCCGCGAGCCGCCGGACGCGCTATGCTGCGGACATGCCGCTGACGCCGATCCTCATCGCGTTGTTCGTGTTCGCCGGCGTGTGCGCGCTGATCGCGCTCGGCCACGCGGCCGGTGCGCGGCGACGTTGGCGTGAGCGGCGCCGGTTCGCGTGCGGGCATCGCCTGCTGTGGAGTCTCGTGTTCCTGGTCCTGACCCTGGCCAGCGCACTGGCGGGATTCGCCCTGCTCGGCTATCGGCGCCTGACCGCGGAAGCGCCGGTCGCGAGCCTGACCACGCGCGCCATCGGACCGCAACGTTATGCGGTGCGCATCGACTATCCCGATGGCGAACACCGCAGCATCGAACTCTCGGGCGACCAGTGGCAACTGGACGCGCGTGTGATCAAATGGGATCCGCGTGCGGTCGTGCTCGGTGCACCAGCCCTGTACCGGGTCGAACGACTCAGCGGTCGCTATCGCGACGTTGCGGCCGAACGCGAGGCGCCGCGCAGCGTGGTCGATCTCGCCCCCGCGCGCCCGCTCGCGGTACTCGACGCGTGGAACCTGAAGCAGCGCTTCCCGCGCTGGATGCCGTGGCTCGATGCGGATTACGGCAGCGCCGCGTACCTGCCGCTCGTCGACGGCGGTCGCTTCGAAGTGAGCCTCGCGCCGGCCGGCGGCCTCGTCGCGCGGCCCGCGGATGCGGCGACGGCGGAAAAGCTCGAAGCGGCGAATTGGTGATTTTTACGGGAGACGGGAGACGGGAGCGGATTATTCAACCTGCCCGTCCCGCTCGCGCAACTCGCGCTCGTAGCGCGCGCCGTCCGCGCCGTCCTCGTAGTAGCTGGGCAAGGACGCGATGCGTCGATAGCCGTTCGCTTCGTAGAGCCGGCGTGCCGCATGGTTGTCCGATCGCACTTCGAGGCGCATCGCACGCGCACCGCGCCGCTGCGCACGCCGCTCGGCCGCTTCGAGCAAGCGCGTGCCCAACCCCAGGCCGCGCGCCGCATCGGCCACCGCGATCGAATACAGGCGCGCCACCGCGCTGCGCCGACGCAGGAACACCAGCGCGGCACCGAGCACCTGCGCGTCATCCGTCGCGACGAGGAATTCCGCACTCGAACTGTCGATATGCCGGCGCAACTGGCGCGCGCCCATGCGGTCGGTCGCGAAGCTCGCGTTTTCCAGCGCGAGCAAACCCGCGATGTCGGCGGGGCGGGCGCGGCGGATACGGAACGAGCGGGCAGGTTGCGGCACGGAAGCGAGACTAGACGCGCGCCGTGCCGGACACAATCCACAACGCTCGGGTCCGCGGATGCCTGAACGATCGGCAACCGGGAACGACCACCGCTACCGCGATTGCCACGGCGACGAACGCGTGTGGCACACTGCGCACCGCGCCATGCCAACCCTTGCCGACTCTCGTCCTTCCGCGTGGCGCGATCCGCCGCGATTGCGCCGCTCGCCTGATCCGCGCGCATGAGCCGCCTCGTCATCGTGGTCGAGAAAGCCTCGGACTGGGCTTCCTATC
>CAYWZC010000017.1:35529-37049 GCA_964462745.1 uncultured Rhodanobacteraceae bacterium | reverse complement strand
CGCATGAGCCGCCTCGTCATCGTGGTCGAGAAAGCCTCGGACTGGGCTTCCTATCATCCGTCCGAGAACGTCGTCACCGCGCGCCAGTACCTCAAGGAATCGGCGGGCGCGGACGAGGAACGCGCGCAGGTCATCAACCTGTGCCGCAACTACAAGTACCTCGGCACCGGGTATTACGTGTCGCTGCTCGCGGAGGCGCGCGGACACAAGGTGATCCCGTCGGTGCGCGCGATCAACGATCTGCGTCGGCGCTCCCTGTACGGATTCGACATCGAGGACCTCAACGCGAAACTCGGCAGGTTCCTGCCGGCCGGCGGCCGCGACACCACCGACCTCGGCATCCTCGTGTATTTCGGCGAAACCTCGTATCCGAGCCTCGAGGATCTCGCTCGCCAGGTGTTCGAGGCGTTCCCGTGCCCGATCCTGCACATCGAGTTCGAACGCGAGCGGGTCTGGCAGATCAGCGCAATCAAGCCGGCCGGACTGCACACGCTGTCCGACGACCAGGAAGACGGCTTCGCCGAAGCCCTCGATCATTTCTCGAAGAAGATCTGGCGCAAGCCGCGCGCGCGGCGCAAGTTCCGCTTCGACCTCGCGATGCTGGTCGATGCGCACGAGGCGATGCCGCCCTCGAACCGGCGCGCGCTCAAGCGCTTCATCGAGGCCGGCAGCGAACTCGGCATCGAGGTCGACGAGATCGGCAAGAACGACTACGGCCACCTCGCCGAGTACGACGGCCTGTTCCTGCGCGCGACCACGTCGATCGAGAACTTCACCTATCGCTTCGCGAATCGTGCCGAGAAGGAGGACATGGTCGTCATCGACGACCCGGGTTCGATCCTGAAGTGCACGAACAAGATCTACCTGCACGACATGCTGCGCACGCGGCGCCTGCCGACGCCGCGCACCGAGATCCTGTATCGCGACGACACGCGCCACCTCGCGGAGCTGCCGGACCGGCTCGGCTTCCCGATCGTGCTGAAGATCCCGGACGGCTCGTTCTCGCGCGGCATCGTCAAGGTCGAGGATGCGGCGTCGCTACGCACGCAAACCGAGAAGCTGTTCGAGCGTACCGCGCTGGTGATCGCCCAGGAATACCTGTTCACCGAGTTCGACTGGCGCATCGGCGTGCTGAACCGCGAGCCGCTGTACGCATGCAAGTACTTCATGTCCCGCGGCCACTGGCAGATCTACAACCACGCCGCGAAAGGCGCCGCAAGGACCGGCGGCTTCGAGACCCTGCCGATCGACCAGGTGCCGGCCGACGTGGTCCGGCTCGCCCTGCGCGCGACCGCGCCGATCGGCGACGGCCTGTACGGTGTCGACCTCAAGCAGGCCCGCGACCGGATCGCCGTGATCGAGGTCAACGACAACCCGTCCATCGATTCGGGAGTCGAGGACGCCTGCATCGGCGACGCGCTCTACGAACGCATCATGGCCGAGTTCCTGCGCCGCATGGAGAACAAGCGGCTCGGCGCGAAAGGCCAGCCCAACCATCGTCGAGAAGCGCAGGAACCGGC
>CAYWZC010000017.1:30919-35429 GCA_964462745.1 uncultured Rhodanobacteraceae bacterium | reverse complement strand
AGCGGCTCGGCGCGAAAGGCCAGCCCAACCATCGTCGAGAAGCGCAGGAACCGGCGTAGGAACAGGCTCCAGCCGTGATGCTCGTGCTCCATCGTGTCACGTCACAAACCGCATCGCGGTTGAAGCCCTACCGGTGCGCCGGATATCTTGCGGGAACAAGTTTCCGCCGTGATGCTTTCGTGTTTCGGCGCCGTCGCGCCGTTCGGCCCAAGCGATGCGCCTGGTCGCCCAGCCACGCGCGGATCCGCGTGCGCTCGACCCAGGCAAGGTCGATCAGCGGCGCACCAACCAGCCAGAACGGCAGGCTCGCGCCGAGCGCAGCGCCGCCGCGCGCCGTCTCGCTCAGCAACAGGACCAGGCAGCCGGCTGCGGCCCACGCGATCAGCCATGGGGTCGCGCCCGACCCGGTGGTACGCGGCGCGACATGGGGCATCGAAAAGGAAGGTTGGGCGACGAACATCGGACTCTCCTGCGATGGTGGTGCAGGCATGCTCGGTGCGCCGCGTCTCACGGACTGCGATCGATTCCACGCGCCTTCGGCGCGACCCTTCAACGGCCCGTGCGGGGCGCCGTCATGCCCCGAGCAGGACACATCGTCCCATTATTTTCGCCACAAGCGAGGCGCATCCTTTTTTCTTCTCCCCGCAAGCGGGGCGCACCCTTTCTTCTTCTCCCCGCAAGCGGGGCACACCCTTTCTTTTCTTCTCCCCGCAAGCGGGGAGAAGTGGCGCGCAGCGCCGATGAGGGGCTACTGGCGCATCGATGTATCGCAACATCCGTTCGCCGGGACGCATGCGAGATGGTTTCACCTCATTGCGGAGAGAAGGGAAGAACGTGACCGCGAACCGGCCATGCACCATGATGGCCGGAACTCTGCTTCGCCCGCCGCATGCAATAATTCCGCCGTCTGCGGAGCACGCGTTTGGAAACGTCCATCTTCCTGCAATACGCGGTGATCCTGATGCTCGCCGCGGTGATCGCGGTGCCGCTCGCGAAGCGCTGGCAACTCGGCGCGGTACTCGGCTATCTCGGCGCGGGCGTGCTGATCGGGCCGTCGGTCCTGGGCCTGCTCGGTACCACCGAGGAGATCGCGAGCGTCGCCGATCTCGGCGTCGTGTTGATGCTGTTCGTGATCGGCCTGGAGGTTTCGCCGCAACGCCTGTGGGTCATGCGCCGGCGCGTGTTCGGGCTCGGCAGCCTGCAGATGGGGGTGAGCGCGCTCCTGATCGGCGCCATCGCGGCCGGGTTCGGCCTGCACTGGAAGGCGGCCCTGGTGGTCGGCCTCGGCCTCGCCCTGTCGTCCACCGCGATCGCATTGCAGATCCTCGCCGAGCGCAAGGAACTGGGGCAGGCGTACGGCCGCCATGCGTTCGCGATCCTGCTGTTCCAGGATGTCGCCGCGATTCCGCTGCTCGCGCTGGTCCCGGTGCTCGGCCTGTCGCGCATGCAGCCGGATTTCCCGCACACCGCGATGGTCGGGCTGCGCGACATCGCGCTGATCGCGGCGATCGTGGTCGGCGGCCGCTATCTGCTGCGGCCGCTGTTCCGTGCGGCGGCGAAGACGCACATCCCCGAGGTATTCACGGCCAGCGCCCTGCTCGTCGTGATGGGCACCGCGTGGATCATGGGCGAGGCCGGCATGTCGATGTCGCTCGGCGCGTTCCTGGCCGGCGTGCTGCTCGCCGATTCGGAGTACCGGCCCGAGATCGAAGCGCAGATCGATCCGTTCAAGGGCCTGTTGCTCGGCCTGTTCTTCATCAGCATCGGCATGGGCCTCGATCTCGACCTCGTGGTCGAGCATCCGCTGCGGGTCGCGAGCCTGCTCGCGTTGCTGATCGCGATCAAGGCCGGCGTGCTGTACCTGTTGTCGCGCCTCGTCGCGGGCGAGGACCGCGCCCAGTCGCTGTCGCTCGCGGCCCTGCTCGCGCAAGGCGGCGAATTCGCGTTCGTCGTGTTCGCGCTGGCCCGCGACAGCGGATTGATCGGCGGCGCCGAACGCGACCTGCTGATCCTCGTCGTGACCCTGTCGATGGCCGCGACGCCGCTGCTGGTGTTCGCGCGCGCGCAGTTCGCGCCGGCCGGCACGGCGAAGAAGCGCGTGCGCGAATACGACCCGATCGACGACGCGCGCCAGCAGCCGCGCGTGATCATTGCCGGCTTCGGCCGCTTCGGCCAGATCGTCGGGCGCATCCTGCACGCGCACCGCATTCCGTTCACCGCACTCGAAACCGATTCGGACCAGGTCGAGTTCATCCGCCGTTTCGGCCATGACGTGTATTACGGGGACGCCACGCGCCTGGACCTCCTGCGCGCCGCACATACCGATCGGGCCGAGGTATTCATCGTCGCCACCGAAAACACCGACACCAACCTGCGTACCGCGAGGCTCCTGAAGCGGCATTTCCCGCATCTCAAGGTGTTCGCGCGCGCGCGCAACCGCCAACACGTGTTCAAGCTCATGGACCTCAGCGTCGATCGCGCGGTGCGCGAAACGTTCTTCTCGAGCCTCGAGGTCGCGCGCAGCACGCTCGAGGCGCTCGGTTTCGAGCCGGAAGCCGCGGCCGACAGCATCCGGCGCTTCCGCGAGCACGACGAAAAGGTGCTCGCCGCGCAGTATCCGTTCTACGACGACGAAGCCGCGCTGCTGCAGAGTGCGAACGAGGCGCGCGCGGATCTCGAACGCCTGTTCGAAGCGGACAAGCCGGAATGACGATGCGTGGTTTCGCCCTCGCCGAAACGCGGCTCGCGAGCTTCGACCGCCAGTTCCGCGCATCCGCCCGCGTCCAGCGGCCCGACCGCTACCGCCTGCTCGAGGCGCTGCCCGCGGACATGCCGCGCATCACACGCGGCTCGGGGGTTTCCTACGTCGCGGCGAGCTTCGGCGCGGGCGCGACGAGCCAGCAGATGACCGCGTTCGACCGGCTGCTCGCGTTCGACGCGGACGCCGGGATCCTCGCAGTCGAAGCCGGCGCGCGCGTCGGCGACGTGCAGCGCTTCGCGCTCGGTCGCGGCTGGTACCTGCCGGTGACGCCCGGCCATCCGGCGTCGACGATCGGCGGCTGCGTCGCAGCCGACGTGCACGGCAAGAATCCCGCGCGCGACGGCACGTTTCGCGAGCATGTCCTCGCGCTCGACCTGGTCCGGCCGGGTACCGGCACCTGCCGCGTCGATCGCGAACAGCACGCCGAATGGTTCGCGGCGACGACCGGCGGCTATGGCCTGACCGGCATCATCGCCACCGCGACCCTGCAACTCGCGCGCCGGCCAGCCGGCCTCGTCGTGCGGCGCATGCCGGTCAAGGATCTCGCCGAAGCCGCACGCGTGCTGCGCGAGGCGGCCAACACGCCGGTCCTGTACGGCTGGCATGACGGTCGCGCACGGCATTTCGGCCGCGGCGTGATCCGCATCGGTCTCGCGAGTGACGCGCCCCAGTCATCACGCGCAGCGCGGCGCGCGGACTTGCCCGTCACGATCGAACCGGCGCCATTCACGGTGTGGAACCGCGCCGGCATCGCGGCCGCGAACACCTGGCTCGGCGCGCGCTGGTGTCGCCCCGGCGATGCGCCGTTGCCGCTCGCCGAAGCGCTGTTTCCGCTGAACGGCGCGCGCGGCTACTTCGCGGGCTTCGGCAAGGCCGGGCTCGTCGAAGCGCAATGGCTGATCCCGCACGCGCGCTTCGATGCGTTCGCGGGCGCGCTGGCCGAGCGCGTCGCGCGGGATCGGCCGCGCATCGCGCTGATCTCGAGCAAGCTGTTCGCGGGCGAACCCGATGGCCTCGCGTTCGACGGTCGCGGCATCGCGCTCGCGCTGCACCTGCCCGCGCCGCGCGAATCCGCGCAACGCGCGTTCCTCGAAACCCTCGCCGAACTTGCGCTGGAACATGGCGGCCGGCCGAACCCGATCAAGGATTCGACCCTCGACGGCGACACGCTGCGTCGCGCGATCCCCGGCTTCGATGCCGCACGCGCACGCCTCGCCGAGCACAATCCCGGCGGCCTGCATACGTCGGAACTCGCGCGGAGGCTCGGCCTGTGACGCAGGAAACCGCAATCGTGATTGGCGCGTCGAGCGGCCTCGGACGCGCGCTCGCCGAACAGCTTGCGCGCGCGAAGTGGCCGTTGCTGCTGGTCGCGTCGGACCCACGCGACCTCGATGCGGTCGCACACGATCTGCACCTGCGCTTCGACGTCGCGGTGCGCGCGCTGGCGCTCGATCTCGGCCGCGAACCCGATCCGGGCGCGCGCGTCCTCGCCGCGCTCGACGGCATGCCGCCGGCCGGCGCACTGCTGGTCGCGGCCGGCGTGTCGCGCGAGGATGACGATTTCACCCTCGCGCCCGCCGCGGTCGGCCAGTTGCTCGCAATCAACCTGCACGCGCCGTTGGTCCTAGTCGACGCTTTGCTGCCGCGCCTCGCCGAGACCCATGCGACGATCGTGCTGATCGGCAGCATCGCGTCCGCGCGCGGACGCGGTCGCAACGTCGCGTACGCAGCGGCCAAGCGCGGCCTCGA
>CAYWZC010000017.1:25404-30819 GCA_964462745.1 uncultured Rhodanobacteraceae bacterium | reverse complement strand
CCTTTCGCGTTTTCGTCTCGCTTTGCTGACCCACGCTTACTCCGTAACCCGCCGCCGCAACGTCTGGCGCACGCCGGGGACGGTCGGGCGCAGCGCGCCGAGTTCGGCGGCGACGGCGACGTAGCCGAGTACGGTGGCGACGTCGGCGGGAGTGCGGCCGAGGGCGTCGCGCTGGTCGAGGTCGGCGCCGGCGGACTTGAGCGTGCGTGCGGCGCCGAGCAGGCCGTGCATCGCGCAGGCGTGCAGCGGGCCGACACCGCGCTGGTCGGCCGCATCGAGCGGCGCACCACGGGTCAGGAGCAGGTCGGCGAGCGCGGCGACATGGCGGGCTTCGCATGGCGTGCCGGGTTCGGCCGCGGCGCCGAGCGCGAGAAGCAGCGCGTTCCGTCCGGCATCATCGAGCGCCTCGGGGCGCGCACCGGAATCGAGCAGCAGTTCGAGCAGGCCGAGCGCCGCGCGGGTGTCGCCGGCCGGGAACGCGAAGCGCGCGGCCGCATGCAACGGCGTGGTGCCGTGTTCATCGACGGCATTGATGTCGGCGCCCGCTTGCAGCAGCGACTTCGCGATCGCCGCGTGGCCGAGTCCCGCGGCGATCATCAGCGGCGTGATGCCGCCGGCGAGACGCTGGTCCGCGGCGACGCCGTGTTCGAGCAGGCTCGCGAGCGCCGCCTCGCGTTGCGCGCTGACCGCGGCGGCCAGCGCGGTGACGCCGGAGTGCGCCGCGTGTGCACTGTCCGCGCCGGCCGCGAGCAGGCGCGGGATCAACGCGGCATGGCCGGCGCCGGCCGCGCGCACGAGCGCGGTCGCGCCGCGCTCGTCCACCGAGTCGACCGGCAGGCCGAGCGCGAGCAGGCGTTCGACGGCGGTGTCGTCACCGGCCGCGGCGGCGGCAACCAGATCCGCACCGCGCAGCGGACGCCGCGGCGGACGCCAGCCGCGCCAGTCGAGCCACTGTGCGATGTCGCTGCCGTGGCGGGTCAGCGCGAAACCGAGCGCCGTCTCGCCACCCGCGTTCGCGATCTCCGGATCGGCGCCATGCCGCAGCAGGTCCTGCAGCAACGGCAGGGCCGCGGCCGCATCGCGTTCCAGGGCGAGATGCAGCGGTGTCGCGCCGTGCGCGTCGCGCGCGTTCGGATCGACACCGGCCGCGAGCAGACTGGCGGCGATGTCGTCCGCGCCGATCGCGATCGCGGCATGCAATGCACCTGTCCCCTGCCATGTACCGAACGGGTCGCCACCGCGTGCGAGCAGTCCGGCTGCGAGCGCGCCGAGCGGCGCAGGATCGTCCTGCTCGGCGGCGATCGCAAGCACCCGCGCGAGAGTGCCGGCGCCGCCGACCGCGGCACCGCGCACGGCGAGATCCGTGATCGCGGCGTGGCTGTGCGGCAGGTCGTCGAGCAACGCGTCGGCCAGGGACGTGCCGGAGTCGAGCTTCGCATCGGCCCGCAACCCGTGCTGCAACAGCCACGCGCGCGCGCGCGCCTGCGCGGGCTCGGCGAGCGCGCGATACAGATCGGCCAGCACCGCCTGCGGCCAGTCGCGCACGCTGGCGGCGAAGTCCTCGACGATATTCCAGTGATCGAAGCGCAGGGCGTCGAGGAGGTGGTCGGCGCTCGCGCTTTCCAGCGGCGCCGCGCCGTCGACGATGCCGCTCGGCAGCGGATAATCCGGATCGAGCAACGCGACCAGGTGCCAGCGGCCCGCCGCCGCCGCGTGGTCGACCGCGCGCCGGCCATCCTTGTCCGCCGCATCGGGCGCCGCGCCGATCGCAAGCAGCGCGCGCACGGTCTCCTCGTTGGACTGCGCGGAGGCGCAGGCGATGACCAGCGCGCTGCGCCCGTGCGCATCGCGCGCGGCACAATCGGCCTTGCGCTTGCCGAGCAACTCGACGAGCGCCACCGCGCCGCGTCGCGCGCCTTCCATGAGCGGCGTCGTGCCGTGCCGGTCGGCGAGATTCGGGTTGGCGCCCGCGCCGAGCAGGACATCGGCAATCGCGGCGTGCCCGGCCAGCGCGGCACCATGCAACGCACCGCGGCCGAGCGCATCGCAGGCGTCGATCCGTGCCTTGTGGCGCAGCAGCAGGCGCACGCCGACCGGATCGTCGTCCGCGATCGCCGCGGCCAGCGACAGCGGCGGCTGTGCGGTGCCGACATTCGCGTTTGCGCCGTTGTCGAGCAGGAACTCGACGAGCGGCCAGTTGGCGCACGCGCAGGCCACGCCGAGCGGCGTCGCCTTGTCACGATTCAACGCGTCGATCGCCGCACCCGCGTCGAGCAGCAGCGCGGCCACGGTCGGTTCCACGCAACGAACCGCATGGTGCAGCGGGGTGTTTCCTTCCGCATCCACAACCCGCGGATCCGCGCCGTTGGCGAGCAGGGTCATGACCGCCTCGGGCCGGCCTTCGTGGCTGTCGCGGGTCGCGACGATCAGGGCGGCGGGCGTCGCTCCATTGAGATCGACGCCCTTGCCGATCAAGGCGCGCAGCAGGCGCAGGTCGGGTGCGGTCACCGCGAGCGACAGCACACTGCGCTGGTCGCGCGCGTCGGGCGGCGGCGCGCTGTCCGGGCGCGCGCCGCGTGCGAGTGCGGCAAGGGCGAGATCGAAGTCGCCGCAACGCGCGGACTCGACCAGGGTCGCATCGAGGCGATCGGCGGGAATCTCCGCGGCGCGCGCGCCCAGCGTCTCGTCCGCCGTGGCGCCGGTTGCGGGACGATCCGCCGGGTCCGCGACTTCTCGATCCTCGACGAGCGCGGACGTCGCCGCACCGCGAGCCTCGGCGAACAACGCGCGCAAGCTGCGATTGACCAGCACCAGCGACGCGACCGGTACGACGACCACGCCATACAGGACCACGGCGGTGACGCGGAACTCGGCGGGCAGGAACCCGCCGAGGCCGGCAAGCCCCAGCGCGCCGACGACCAGCAGCAGCAATGCGACGCTCGCCGGCAGCCAGTAACCGATGCGCGGATGCTCTCCGGTGATGTGCGCCGCGAACGCGAGCGACCGCTGCAACGCGGTCAGCAGCCAGGAACCGTGATCGTCGTCGACGTACGCATCGTCCCACAGCAAGGGCAGCGCGAACGCGGGCCAGATGCGCCACGTCGCGAACATCGCGGCCAGCGCTGCGACCGACATGCTCAGCGCGGCCGGCAGTGAAGCGGCACGGGTCAGCCACCAGGCCGGGCCGGCCAGCACGATCGCGACCAGCGCGGTATAGGCGGTCAACAGCACGAAATACGCGAGCCCGCGCCGCGCGATGCTGCGCCAGAAGCCCTGTTCCATGTCGAGGTGCAGCGCATGGCAGATGCCGGTCATCGCGAGCGCCGCGCCCGCCAGGAACAGGACCAGGGTGAACGGGCTGCCGAATGCGAGCGCGATCGCGAATGCGCCCCAGGCCGGTACCAGGTAGCGCAAACCCGCGACAGCGGCCGGAAAGCGGAACGGGACGGGTTTCGGCATCGGGCGTGGGGATCCGGTTTCGCGACCCTGTGCCGCGCCTCGCCGAGTATAAGCGCGCCGCCGCGGTCTTCCGTCAAAGTCGGGTTAACCGGATGCCGGAGACGTGCAGCCCGCCTTCTGTCGGGGGAAGCAGCGGGCCGCCGGTTTGTTCAGCCGATTTGCGCGAATGCCGCGCGGGTCAGGTTTTCCGGTTCGCCGTCGGTGCACGCCACGTCGTCCTCGATGCGTACGCCGCCGTACTTGCGGAACGCATCGACCTTGTTCCAGTCGACATCCTTCGATTCGGGCTTCTGCTTCAGTTCCGCCAGCAGCAGGTCGATGAAATAGATTCCGGGTTCGATCGTGACCACCATGCCGGGTCCGAGCGTGCGGGTCAGGCGCAGGTACGGATGGCCGGCCGGTTTCGCGATGCTGTCGCCGCGGTCGTTCGCGGCGAAGCCGGCCACGTCGTGGACTTGCAGGCCGATGCCGTGGCCGAGGCCATGCGGGAAGAACGCGGCGGATACGCCCGACTCGACCGCACTCTCCGGCGACAGGCGCAGGAAACCCTGCTCGCGCAGGATGCCCGCGAGCACCAGATGCGCATGCAGATGCAGTTGCGCGTAATCCTGGCCATCGCGGACCTTCGCGCAGAAACCCTGCTGCGCCGCTTCGACCGCGTCGATCAACGCCTGGAACTCGCCCGCGTCGGGCGCGGCCCAGGTGCGCGTGATGTCCGACGCATAGCCGTGGAACGAGCCACCCGCGTCGATCAGGAGCGAGCGCGCATGCGCAGGTGGGGCGCGGTCGAAATCCATGTAATGCAGCACCGCGCCGTGTTCGTTGAGCGCGATGATGTTGCCGTACGGCAGTTCCTCGTCGGTCAGGCGCGCGGCCGCGAGATACGCCATGTGGATGTCGAACTCGGACTTGCCCGCGCGGAACGCGCGCTCGGCCGCGACATGCGCGCGCGCGCCGATCTTGCTCGCGACGCGCATCATCGCGAGTTCGTACGGGGTCTTGTACGCGCGGTGATAGTGCAGGTAGTCGAGCACCGCCGGCGGGTTGTTCGGCGCGAACCCGTCGAGGCCGGCATTGTCGTCGCCGAGGATCGCGCAGCGCGCGGCATCCTTCGGCAGGTGCGCGCGCGCCTCGCCCGCCTCGCGGATGATCACGATGTCGAACGAATCGACCCAGTAACCGGCCGGCGCATCGGGAACCACATGCCAGTAGTCGCGCGGTTGCAGGAACACGAGTTTCGGCCTGTTCCCGGGCGTGTACACGAGCCACGAACCGGGCGCATTCGTGACCGGCAGCCAGTGCTTGAAATGCGGGTTGACCGCGAACGGGTCCGGCATGTCGTCCTGGAACCGGTAGCGCGGCGTGCCGGCCGCGGCCACGAGATGATCGAAACCGCCGCGATCGAGCGCCGCGTCGCTGCGCGCCTTGACGACATCGAGGTGCGGTGGATACAGCTCGTGGAGGTCGGGATGCAGGATGTCCATCGGGTTTCCTCGGCAACGGATCGCCATTGTGCCCCGCCATGCCGCGATGGGGAAACATCCGGCCACGGGGACCCCGCGGGTCGGGTGTGACGATGCGATTCGCGTCAATCCTGTGCGTTTCCGGCAATTTGCCGTTATCGCACATGACATTTGGTCCGAATGCACCATGGCGGCCTGCGCGCGTCGGATTCAGGATGCGAGGACACCCGCCAATCCGCACACAAGGGGGACATCCACCATGGCACCGCATCCCGCCGCGTCGTTCGCACTCACCGCCTTCGCGATCGGCCTCGTCGCCGGTTCGCCGGCGCACGCCGAGTGGTCGACCGACCCGGCCAGCAACCTGATCGTATCCGACCAGCCGTCGACCCAGTTCTACCCGCAGATCGCGGCGACGCCGGACGGCGGCTTCTATGTCGCCTGGCAGGACGACTTCAACAATTCCTACGACGTCCACCTGCAACGCCTCGAT
>CAYWZC010000017.1:0-25304 GCA_964462745.1 uncultured Rhodanobacteraceae bacterium | reverse complement strand
CGACAGCGGCGATCTGTATTGCCTGTGGATGGAGTACGACGGCGTGACGTTCGAGGACCACGCTGCGTTCGCGCAACGCATCGACGCGGCCGGCGAGCGCCAGTTCGGCGCGACGGGCAAGCAGCTGTCCGCATTCGACGACGTGCGCAAGGAAGCACCGGCCCTGCTCCTGGCGCCCGGTGGAGTCCTCGCCGCGTGGATCGTCGGTGACTACGACGCCGCACGGGCCGTGCGCGTGACGCGACTCGCCAGCGATGGCAGCTATCTGTTCCCGGGTGAGACGGTGGACATCAAGACCAGTCCGGCGACCGCCAACAACCTGACCGCGGCGACCAGCACCAGCGGCTATGCCGCATTCGCGTGGGACCAGAACCCACCCGGCGATTTCGAGGCAGGCGACATCGCGGCACAGAATATCCAGTACGACGGCAACATCGGCGGAGGTGGCGAGCTGATTTTCGCGAACGGCTTCGACTGAGCAACTCGCGCACGCGGCGCCGGCTTGCCCACGGCACTGTCGGTCGGCAGCTCGCGGCCATACCGGTCAGGAATCGAAGTCTCCTTCGAACAGCGCGTCGTACGGATCGATGACGAGGACGGTGTAGCTGACGTCGGACGGCACGCCATTGCCCGCGATGCCGCTGACCGTCACCTCGTAACGCACGTCGGCGAGCGGTGGATTCTCGTAATCGACCGCGCCCTCAGTCGGTTCCCAGACCAGGGTGGGATCACCGATGGTCCCGAGGCCGGAGTCGGGTGGACATTGGCCCTCGGATGTCCCGTCCGCGACGATGCTGACACCGACCGGGTTGCCATCCCGGGTCATCGCGACTTGCGCGTTGCAGAAACTCGCGCCCGGAAACGAGAATGACCAGCGGTTGGATCGCTCCGGAAGCAGTTGCCAGGGCACGAATCCGGCTGCCGGCCACGCTGTTCCGTCCGGTGTCGGCGGGCGCGGACCGAAATCGAACGAGCCTTCGCCGGTCACCCACAACGTATTCACGGCCACGAACGGGAACGGACCCGCGATCGGCGCGACGGCGTCGGCGCTTGCCATGCGCACCTGCGGCGGATACAGCAGCCAACGCCGATGGCCAACACTCGTGTTGCCGCTGCCGGCATCGTCCATGTAGCTGGTGATCGCGCGCGGACCGGAAGAAGCCGTCGCAATCCCCACGGCCTTGCCACGGTGCAGATTCGAGCGACTCGCGCCATCGGCGCCGTCCTGGGTCCAGCACGCGTAGCTTTGCGGCGGCGTGTGGTCGAGCGGATCGTCGGGATTCGCGGCGAAGATCAGCGCCGCCGCCTGTACCTGATCGCGGTATGCGGCGTCCAGCTCGCTAACCGTGCCCGGCAATCCGGCCAGCGCCCGGAACACGTTGATTCGCTGCAGGGTTGCATCGATGGTGGCCTGCGGCGTACTGCCGGGATCGCAGGTCCCGACATCGACGTTGACCGCGTCCAGCGCCAGCGCGTCCTCGGGTACATACACGTCGCGGTACAACAGGCTGACCGCATGGCGATCCTGCGGATCCACCTCGACCAGGGTGGCTTCACCACGCGCGTCGCCGCTCTCGCGATGCGGCGGCGCCAGATGCGATTCCCAACCCGCGGGCAGCCGCAGCGCGGGGCCGGATTCCGGCGTCGGCGCCGGTTCAAGCGCGGCGCCGGTTTCGCTGCCGAGACCGCGAACCGAGTGCACGGAAGCCTGTGCGGCGGCCACCGCCGCATGCAGCGTCACGAACAGCACCCATCCTGAAAGCCGATGAACCGGCATGGACCTTCTTCGTTGAGCCAGTCGATCTGCAGGGTATCAAACCATCGCGAGCAGAAAGGCGCACTAGCGCACGATGCGGGACTGCGCGAAACGCGTCACGCTTGCGCGGCATCGACTGGATTGCTGACGCTCTCGATTGCCCGCTTGACCGCCATCGGATCGTCGATGCGCCGGAACACGACATCGCTGAGCCCGCGACCGGTGACCTTGACCGTGCCGAAACCGAACAGGCGGCCCCAGACGCCCTGGTCGATCTCGACGGTCTCGATCGAGCCGAGCTTCATCTCCTCGGTGTGGCGGCTGATGATGCCGCGCTTGAGAATGACGCGCTTGTTGGTGACGCCCTGCTCAATGTGGCGAAGCTTCAGGTACTCGTATCCCGCGATCAGCCAGGTGAGCCCGAAGGTGACCACGCCGAGCACGAGCCACAGGACCATCGGCAGCCAGGCAAGCCAGTGCAGGCGAAACAGCGTCTCGACCTTCTCGCCGTCGGACAGGGATTCTTCGATGTAGGACATGGCATGCCTCGGCGGATCGGTCGGGTGCGACGCCACGCGGCGACGCAGGCCAGTGTAACGGTCCACACACGCGCCGGGATGAACGATCGCGACGATCAGCCGCCGTGTTCGCACGCGAGGTAGTCCTCGCTCTGCATCTCGATCAGCCGACTTTCGGTGCGTGCGAATGCCGCGCGCAGGCGCTCGCCGTCGTACAGGTCGATGATCGGGACGGCCGCCGACAGGACGAGGTTCACCGCGCGGTCGTAGAACTCGTCGACGAGTTCGATGAAACGCCGCGCCGCATCGTCGCTGTGCGGCATGAATTGCGGGACGCGCGATACCAGCACGCTGTGGTACGAGCGCGCGATCTCGATGTAATCGGCGACCCCGCGTGGTCCCTCGCAGAGCGCGGCGAAATCGAACCAGATCGCGCCATCCGCCTCGCGTCGGAACGGAATCGTGCGGCCGGCGATGGTCAACGCGCCGTCCTCGCGCACGACGCCTTGCGCGACGCGCGTGAAGATCGCCGCGAGCGCGTGTTCGGCCGCCGCATCGGGCGGCGTGAAGTACAACGGCGCCTGCTTCAGCGCGCGCAGGCGCCAGTCGGTCGGCGACACGAGTTCGACCACCTCGCAATGCCGTTCGATCCGCGCGATCGCGGGCAGGAAACGCTCGCGTTGCAGGCCGTCGCGGTACAGCTCGCGCGGCGGCGTGTTCGAGGTCGTGACCAGGACCACGCCACGCGCGAACAACGCGCCCAGCAGGTTGCCGAGGATCATCGCGTCGCCGATGTCGCCGACCACGAATTCGTCGAGGAACAGGACGCGGGTGTCGGCCGCGATGCGATCCGCGACGATCGCGAGCGGGTCGCTGCGGCCTTCCAGGTCATGCAGTTGCGCGTGCACGTCCTGCATGAAACGGTGGAAATGCGCGCGTCGCTTCGGCACGCCCGCAATGCTGTCGATGAACCGGTCCGCGAGCCAGGTCTTGCCGCGCCCGACCCGTCCCCACAGATAGATGCCGCGCGGCGCGTCGGCGGGCGGCTTGTTCCAGAACCGCCACCACGGCGCAGGCTGCACCGGCTCCAGGAGATCGTGCGCGAGCCGATCGAAATGGGCGAGCACCGCGCGCTGGGCCGGATCGTCCTGCCAACGCCCTTCGGCGGCGCCGATCGCGTAGTGCACGCTCGGTGGCGCGGGGTTTGCCGCACTCATGCGGACGCTACGCGCCGCAGCTTGCGCGGCCACGCCACGCTCAGGCCTCGCGCGCCGGGAGATGGTTGCGCAATGCGTTCTTGAGTGCGCCGCGCAGGTCCATGAGGCGGCGATGGAAGAAGTGACCGGTCTCCTCCATGCGCACCACGGCCGGTTCGGGGTCCAGCGTTTCGGCCCACGCGAACACGGCGGGTGCATCGACGACCTCGTCGGCCTCACCCTGCACGATCAGGGTCGGGCACGCGGGCGGCTCGATGCCATCGAAGTTCCAGCGCCCGACCGGCGGTGCGACGAGGATCAACTGGTCCGCCTCGAGGCGTGCCGCGCAGCGCAACGCAACATACGCACCGAACGAGAATCCGGCCAGCCACAGGGCGGTGCCGGGCCGCTGCCTGCGCGCCCATTCGACCACCGCGGCGAGGTCGTCGCTCTCGCCATTGCCTTCGTCGTAGCTGCCTGCCGAAGCGCCCACGCCGCGGAAGTTGAAACGCACCGTGGCCAGACCCAGTTCGCGCAGCGAACGCTCGATGATCGTGACGACCTTGTTGTGCATCGTGCCGCCGTGCTCGGGATGCGGGTGGCAGATGACCGCGGTGCCCGCGCGCGCGGCGTCCACATCCGGCACGTCGCAGGCGAGTTCGAGCACGCCGACCGGCCCGGGCAGGCGCACCTCGGCGGATTCGGTCGGAAAGGCGGGCGAGTCCGGATTCGGGTGATTCGGCGACATGCGCCGATCATACGGCAAGCCGGGTCCGCGCCGAACCCCGGCCGTGGCGCGATCGGCGACGCCAACGAAAAACGCCGCCCGAAGGCGGCGTCGAAACCCGGTTATTCCTCGCAACGCGCGGAACGATCCCTGTTACTGGACCTGGGTGAGCATCCATTCGACGGTCGCGCGGACCTGCTCGTCGGTCAGCGCCGGGTTGCCGCCCTTGGGCGGCATGAAGCCGGTATTGCCCGTGTACCCCTCGATCGCGTGCCGGACCAGGGTGTCGAGGCCCTCGGCCACGCGCGGCGCCCAGGCCGCCTTGTCGGAAATCATCGGTGAACCGCCCGCCCCGCTCACGTGGCAGGCATGGCAAAGCTGGTCGAAGATCGTCTTGCCGTCGGTGGTGCCGCCATAGGCGACCTGCGAGGCGGCGGCCTGCTTCGCGGCTTCCTGCGCGGCGAGCATCGCGGCCTGGCCGGTATCGCCAGCGTACACGCCGCCGACCGGCGCGATGCGCGCGACCTGACTGGCGCGGTAACCCGGATCCTTCATCGGCGGATTGCTGTGCGCGACGTACATGCCGAGCGCAACGAGTCCGATCGCGACCACGCCGAGAAACGCGATCAGGATCGCGAAGTACTTGAGAAACGTCCTGTCGGTGGAGGTGATGGGATTGCTCACGCGTTGCTCCTCGGGCCGCCTTAGCTGCACACTCGGCAGCCGGGTTGACACGCAAGTATAACGGCCGCTCCGGGAGCACGGAAGGGCACAGCCGTCATATGATGCGCGCATGGCATTCCAGGACCATTTCTCCGGCCATGCGGGCGCCTATCGCGCGGCGCGGCCGGACTATCCCGAGGCGCTGTTCGATTGGCTCGGTGCCCAGGCGCCGGACCGGCAGCTCGCGTGGGACGCCGGCTGCGGCAACGGCCAGGCGAGCGAGTCGCTCGCCGGCCATTTCCACCGCGTCGTGGCGACCGACCCGAGCGCGACCCAGATCGCGAACGCCGGCGCGCACCCGCGCATCGAGTACCGGGTCGAACCGGCCGAACGATCCCGTCTTGCCGACGCGAGCGCGAGCCTGGTCACGGTCGCGCAGGCGCTGCACTGGTTCGACCAGGAGCGCTTCCACGCCGAGGTCCGGCGCGTGCTGAAACCGGGTGGCCTGTTCGCGGCGTGGGCGTATTCCGACTGTCGCGTCGCGCCGGACATCGACGCGCTCAAGGATCGGGTCTACGTCGACCTGACCGGGCCGTACTGGCCACCCGAACGCGTGCACGTCGATACGGGCTACCGCGACCTGCCGTTTCCGTACGAGGAAATCGCGGCGCCCGCGTTCGCGATGACGGCTCGATGGGACGTCGATCGCTGGCTCGGCTACCTGCGCTCGTGGTCGGCGAGCCAGCGTTACCTGCGCGCGACCGGCGTCGATCCGGTCTCGCTCGTGGAAGAGGGGCTTCGCGCGGCCTGGGGCGAAGGCGAGCGCGAGGTGCGCTGGGATTTCCACCTGCGCGCGGGGCGTTTGCGTACCCGCAAGTGATGCGCCGTCGGTTCCGCGGCTGTGCTGCCTGAACCGACCTCCACCCCGCACGACACCCGCGCCAGCCCAGGAACTCGCAGGTCGGTTCAAGCAAAGCGGAGCCGACAACGCCCGGAGCGCCGTCGGCCCTGCGGCTGCGCCGCTCGAAGCGCCCTACCGGTTCGTGAGCTGGATCTCGATACGCCGGTTCCTGGCCCAGGCTTCCGGCGTGTCGGCCGGGTCCAGCGGCTGGAATTGGCCGAAGCCATTCGCCGAAAGCCGGTTCGCGGGGATGCCCTGCACGACGAGGTACTTGACGATCGCGACTGCGCGCGCGGTCGACAACTCCCAGTTGGACGGGAACTGCGCAGTGTGGATCGGGCGTCGATCGGTGTGGCCGTCGATGCGCAGCACCCAGTCGACGCTCGAGGGGATCTCGGCCGCGACCTCGCGCACGGTCGTCGCGAGTTGCGCGAGGTGCTGCTGCGCCTCCGCGCCGAGTTCGGCCGAACCGGACGCGAACAGCACGTCGGTCGGCACCACGAAACGGTCGCCGACGATCTGCACGTCCTCGCGCGCGCCGAGCGCCTCGCGCAGCTTGCCGAAGAATTCCGAACGATAGCGCTCCAGTTCGTTGACCTTGCTCGCGAGCGCGAGATTGAGCTGCCTGCCGAGATCGGCGATCTTCACGTCCTTGTCCGCGGCATCCTGTTTCGCGACGTCGAGCGCGGTCGCGAGTTGGGCGAGTTGCTCGCGCACCGCGCCGAGTTGACGATTCAGCAGCTCGACCTGGGCAGTCGCGCGCGTGGTGAGCTCGGTCTGCTCGACCAGCTCGCTGTTGGACGTGTCGAGCCGGGTCGTGAGGTCGGCGACCTCGGCCTCGAGTTGCGCCTTGAGTTCGGTGAGCGCCGCGATGTCCGCGCCGAGTGCGGCCGATTGCGCGGTCGCGGTGTCGAGTCCCGC
The DNA here is from genome assembly GCA_964462745.1 of uncultured Rhodanobacteraceae bacterium. Taxonomy (GTDB): domain Bacteria; phylum Pseudomonadota; class Gammaproteobacteria; order Xanthomonadales; family Rhodanobacteraceae; genus Dokdonella_A. The sequence continues at coordinate 18,622 of CAYWZC010000017.1, read as the reverse complement.
GCGCAGGCGGTCGCGCTCGTCGCCGGCCGCGGCGAGGCTCGCCGCGAGTTCCGCGACGCGCGCGTCGAGTTGCGCCTTCTGGCTCGAGGTCAGGGACAGGGTCTTCGCGAGTTCCGCGACCTGCGCATTCAGCGAATCGAGCGCGCGGTTCTTGCCGGCGAGGGTATCGGTCAGCACGAACTGGCCGATCGCGAAGATCAGCAGCACGAAGATCATGACCATGATCAGCGAGGTCAGCGCATCGACGAAGCCTGGCCAGATGTCCGAGCTGCGCCGGCGCCGGGCGAGCACGCTCATCGATCGATCGCCGGACGCTCGCGGCGGCCGTCCAGCGCGGCCGCGATGGTGCGCGAGAGCAGACGCAGTTCCGCGCGCAACTCCTCGGACAACTGCACGCCCGCCGGCGCCTGCGCGGCCAGCGTGCGCAGCACGGCACGCAGTTCGTCCCGGGCCTCGGCGCCGGCCTGGCGCTCGCGCACGTCGTGGCCGAGCACGTCATTGAGACGCGCAAGCTGGTTACCGATTTCGCCGAGCTGGCGCTGGCCGGCCTGGCGCTCGCGTTCGCTGTCGACGATCGCGCGCTGCATGCGTTCGAGGCCGTCGGCGGTCTGCTCGAGCAGGGCCTGCACGTAGGCCGGCACCGATGCGTCGCCTTCGAGCGCGAGCGCGCCGGACGACAGCCGGGTCATGCCCGACAGCCACTCTTCGAGTTCGTTGTAGAAGCGGTTCTGCGCGCGGCCGGCCTGCAGGTCGAGGAAGCCGATCACGAGCGAGCTCGCGAGGCCGAACAGCGAGGTCGAGAAGCTCGTCGACATGCCCGCGAGCGGCTCGCGCAGGTGCTCCTTGAGCTGGGCGAACATCGCGGCCGCGTCGTTGCCGATGCCGAGCGAGGCGATGATGTCGGCGACCGAGCGGATCGTGATCAGCAGCCCCCAGAACGTGCCGAGCAGGCCGAGGAAGATCGCGAGCCCGACGAGGTAGCGCGACAAGTCGCGCGATTCCTCGATGCGCAGCATCACGCTGTCGAGGATCGTGCGCATCGACGGCGCGGACAACGCGTGCTGGCCGCGTTCGCGGCCGGCCAGCATGCGCGCCATCGGCGCGAGCAGGCGCGGCCTGGTCGCCACCGGCCGATCGGGTGCGGAGCGGCGGAAGCCCTCGATCCATTCCACTTCGCGCGCGAGCACCAGCACCTGGCGCACGTTGACGAGGATGCCCGCCGCGAGCACCGCGAGGATCACGCCGTTGAAGAACGGGTTGACGCGGAACATCTCGACGAGTCGCGGCGCGACGAGGATCACGAGCAGCGCGACCGCGACGAGGAAGCCGCCGATCCAGACGAGGCTGCGTGACGGGCTGCTGAAATGGGCGCGGGGAGTGGGGCTCATGTCGGTCATCCTGTCTGCGACCACGTGCAGGCGTCGGGGTTCCATGGTGGCGAGGCGAGCGCAGGATTGTGGTCTTCGCGGGAACCGGCTTCAGCCGTGCCCTTGCTTCGACCGGCACCGAAAGGAGCATCGCAGCTGAAGCTTGCTCCTACTATGTGCGAGGGATTCCTTTGCAGGAAACGGCTTTAGCCGTGATGCTTACCGCCCGCGGGGTTTGGCGCGCGCGGTCGGGGTCGCGGACCACGGGTCCTCCGGCCACGGGTGGCGCGGATAGCGGCCCTTGAGCTCGCGGCGTACCTCGGCATAGGTGCGTTCCCAGAAGCCGGCAAGGTCGCTGGTAACCTGGATCGGCCGGCCGGCCGGCGACAACAGGTGCAGGCTCAGCGCAACGCGGCCTCGGGCGATGCGCGGCGTGTCGGCGAGGCCGAACAGCTCCTGCAGTTTCACCGCGAGCACGGGCGGCCCGTCGGGCTCGTAGCGGATCGCCCGTTCGTGGCCGCTCGGCACGCGCAGGGTCCGCGGCACGTACTCATCGAGCAACGCGCGCTGCGGATAATCCAGCCGCGCGGCGAGCGCGTTCGACAGGTCGTTCGCATGCAATGCGTCGAGCCGGGTCCTGCCGGCCAGCGCCGGCGCGAGCCAGTCCTCGAGCGTCGCGAGCAAGGCGGCATCGGAAAAATCCGGCAGGTCCAGCTCCGGACACCAGCCGCGCAACGCCTCGACGCGCAGGCGCAGGTCGCGTGCGGCATCGCTCCACGGCAAGCCATCCAGGCCGCGTTCGCGGACCGCGCCGAGCAGCGCCGGCAACGCATCGTCCGCCGTGGCCGGCACGATGCGGCGTTCGAGCACGATCGCGTCGAAGCGCTCTTCCTCGAATGCCTCGACCCGATTGCGCGCGTCGTCCCAGCGTTGCGCGCGGACGCGGCGGAAGCGTTCCGGGAACTCGCGTTCGAGCACGGCCAGATCGAGCGGCGCGGCCACGAGGATCCGGCTGTCGCGCGCATCGAGGTGCAGGTCGATCGCGACCAGCCACGGTTCACCGAACAGCGCGGTATCCTCGTGGAGATGCGCGCCGCGCCCGTTCGCGAGCCGGTAGCGCCGCGGGTTGGCCGGATCCTGGCGCGCGATGCGATCGGGGAATGCGTGCGCGAGCAGGTCACCGGCGGCGGTGGCGTCGCCACGATCGGAGTCGCGCGAGTACGTTGCGTGCCGTGCGTGGCCGTCACAGAGCCGACGCAACGTCGCGTCGGCAACCTGGGCGAGCGCGGCCAGCGCGCCCGCGTCCGCACCCGCGGCGCGGGCCGCGTTGCGCTCGCCGCGACGCCAGGCATCGAGCGCCGCGACGCGCACGCGAAAGTCGTCGCTGCGCGCGGCCTCGCCGCGCAGCGGGTTGCGGCCCTCGACGAGCGCCGCGATCGCGCACGCCCGCATCGCGGTGGCGGCATCCCGTTTCGACGCGTGCAGGACCATCGCGCCGAGCCGCGGTTGCAGGCCGAGGCCAAGCAGCGCACGGCCGCTCGCCGTGATGCGCAACCCGGCGTCGAGCGCACCCAGGGTTTGCAGCAGCTCGCGCGCCTGGGCGAGCGCGCCAGGTGGCGGTGGATCACACCACGGGAGCGCGTCCGACCCCCAGGCCGCGAGTTCCAGCGCAAGCTGCGACAACTCGACCAGGGCAATCTCCGGCGTGCGCGAGGCCTCGAGCCGACGGCTTTCCGGCCACAAGCGGTACGCGACGCCCGGCCCGGTGCGACCCGCGCGGCCCGCGCGCTGGTCGGCGGACGCCTGCGAAATCGCGACCGTCGCGAGGCGCGTGAAACCCGATCCCGGATCGAAACGCGGTTCGCGCGCGAGGCCGAGGTCGACGACCGCGCCGATGCCGGGCAAGGTCACGCTCGACTCGGCGACATTCGTCGCGAGCACCACGCGCCGCGTACCCGGCGCGGCCGGCGCGAGCGCGGCGTGCTGCGCCGCGAGCGCGAGATCGCCATGCAGCGCGACGACCTCGAAGTCGCCGGCCAGCAGCGCCCGCACGCGTTCGATCTCACGCTTGCCGGGCAGGAACACGAGCACGTCGCCCTGCGTTTCGCCGAGCGCCTGCTCGATCGCGCGGCGCACGTGCGCGCTCCATCCGCGCGCGGGCCACGTCTCGCCGGTTCGCGCAGGCGGATACGCGATACGCACCGGGAAGCCGCGTCCCGCGCTCGTGATACGCGGCGCGTCGAGCCAGCGCGCGATGCGTTCGCCGTCGAGGGTCGCGGACATCACGACGAGGCGCAGGTCGGGGCGCAGGTTGGCCTGCACGTCGAGCGCGAGCGCCGCCGCGAGGTCGCCGTGCAGGTGGCGTTCGTGGAACTCGTCGAACAGGATCGCGCCGACGCCGGCCAGTTCCGGATCGTCCTGCAGCACGCGGGTCAGGATGCCCTCGGTCACGACCTCGATGCGCGTCGCGGCGGACACGCGCGATTCGAAACGGATGCGGTAGCCGACGCGCCGGCCGACGGCTTCGCCGAACGCCGTGGCCATGAACTCCGCCGCCGCACGCGCCGCGATACGGCGCGGTTCCAGCATCACGATGCGCCGGTCGCCGAGCCAGTCCGCACCGAGCAGGGCCGGCGGCACCCGGGTCGTCTTGCCCGCGCCCGGCGGCGCCTCGAGCACGAGCCGCGGGTGTGCGGCGAGGCTGCGCAGCACGTCGGGCAGGACGGCGTGGATCGGGAAGGTTTCGGGATTCACGCCGGTTGGCGGTATCGCGGGATGATCCGGAACAGGCGGATAGGAGCCAGCTTCAGCTGCGATGTTGTCGGCTTCGGCGTAGCACGACGCGAAGCATCACGGCTGAAGCCGGTTCCTGCCATGAGGATGCGAACCTGATGCCATGGGAGCCAGCTTCAGCTGCGATGCGTTTCGCCACCTTGCACGAACACGAGAAGCATCACGGCTGAAGCCGGTTCCTACATCGTTCCTGCAGGGTTCCCCGCAGGGTTCCGCCTATTCGCAGGTCAGGCCGTTGACGTTGCCGAGGCGGCTGTAGTCGAGGCTGCCGCTGCCGGCCGGAATGCCTTCCGGCAATCCACCGTCGGCCTGGTAATCGACCCACATCGTGTTGCAGGTCGGGAATTCGAAGGTTACCTGGCCCCAGGGATTCAGGATGCGGTTGTCCTGGTTGAAATTGCCGGCGAAACCGAGCCCGGTGATGTAGTACGTGTCGACCGTGATGCGGGTCGGGTCGGACGCCGGCACGCAGCCGTCGCCGAACAGGAAGAACGGCAGGCCGAGCGGATCGTAGGTGAACCAGGTGAACGAGAACGGCAGGATCGTGCCGCCACCGACATCGAGGCACGTGCCGACGTTCGAGGTCTGGCGTTCGTACACCTGCACGACGATGCCCTCGCCGCCCTTGCCGGGCTGGTACCAGTTCGAACTCAGGTAGCCGTTGATCGGCAACGAAGCGAACGCATCCGGATAGGTCGACTGGGTCGGGTTGTAGACCGGCACGTCGATGAAATATTGCGATTCCTCGGCGCTGCCGAGGAAGTTGTCGAATCGAATCGTGAACGGATAATTGAAATCGAAGCACGGGCCGTTGCAGGCCGCGCCCGGAAAGTTTTCGAGCACGTAGGTCTGGCTGAAAACGATGGGAGAATCGATCGTTACGTCCGAAATGACGGTGTTCGGCTCGACCGCGACGCGCACGTAATCGCGCAGATCCGGGTCATCGAACGGAATGTCGTTCGCATCGTTGACCTGATCCACACTGACGTGCGGGAACAACGGGTAGTACGCGTTATCACCCTCGTACTGCGCCTGTCGATCGATGCGCATCAACGTCGCCGAGTTGTAGAACTCACCACTGCTGCTGCAGGCGACACGCCAGATGCGGATGGTCACGTCTTCCGCATAGTATTGGGTCAGATCCGACGTGTTGCGCGCTGCGAGCGTAACGGTCTCCGAATACACCGGCCCGGTGGCATTCTCCGGTAGCGGATCGGCGAGGCAGCTCGCGGGATAGGTGCGCCAGTAGTTGGCTTGCAGCGACTTTGCATCCGATTCGCCACGAGCCGCTTTCGCGGCCGCGGCGGAATGCGCGAGCGTGATGCGCGCGCCCTGCTCGGCTTTGTGGGACCGCGGCGGTTCGGGGAACGGTCCGCCGCGCTCGGCCGCGAGCGCGGGTATCGCGAACGCACCGGCGGCGAGCACGAATGTCAGTCGGGTCAGGATGTTCATCGTCAATCTCCCTCGATCGGTGGTCAACGGGCGCGGCAGGAGGCGCATGGTGACACAAGCTTCGTTGGCAGGCAGTGAACTCGTGGTGAACCCCGGGGAGTGCGACGGTACTCGTGCGCATCTCGCATTGGCATCGCATAATCGGCGGCCACCACGCCGACGCCCCGCATGATGCCCTTGATCGACATCGGTGCCAACCTGACCCACGAATCGTTCCGCGCGGATTTCGACGCGGTGCTCGCACGCGCGCGCGATGCCGGCGTGGAGCGGATCGTCGTGACCGGCGCGAGTGCAGCCGGCAGCCGCGCGGCGCTTGCGCTCGCACGCGCGCATCCGGACTACCTGCATGCGACGGCCGGCGTGCATCCGCACCATGCGATCGACTACGACGACGCGACCGACGCGCTGCTGCGCGAACTCGTCGCCGCGCCCGAAGTCGTCGCCGTCGGCGAGACCGGCCTCGATTATCACCGCAACCATTCGCCGCACGCGGCCCAGGTCGAGGCTTTCGAGCGCCAGCTCGCGATCGCGGCCGATTGCGGCAAGCCGGTGTTCCTGCACCAGCGCGATGCACACGCGGATTTCCTCGCCTGCATCGACCGCTGGCGCGCGCGTATCGGCCGCGCGGTCGTGCACTGCTTCACCGGCGAGCGCGACGAACTGCTCGCCTGTCTCGATCGGGATCTCCATATCGGCATCACCGGCTGGATTTGCGACGAGCGCCGCGGCGCGCACCTGCGCGACCTGGTCGGGCTGATCCCGGCCGATCGGCTCATGATCGAGACCGATGCGCCCTACCTCTTGCCGCGCGACCTCGTGCCGAAACCCTCGCACCGACGCAACGAGCCGATGTATCTCGCCCACGTCTGCGCCGCCGTCGCGGCCGCGCGCGGCGAGCCGGTCGAGGTCACCGCTGCGACGACCCGCGCGACTGCACATGCGTTCTTCGGGCTGGGTTGAGCCGGATTCCGGTGCGTTGTCGGTTCCGCGGCTGCGCCGCTTGAACCGACCTACCCACCGCGAGACATCGCAGGTCGACTCGAGACCGTAGGTCGGCTCAAGCGAAGCGGAGCCGACAATGCCCGAAGTCCCGTGGCATCCACGGCTATCGCTAGCCGCGCAACAGATTGCGCTACAACAAATGCGGCGCGATCCATTCCTCAAGGGATGTTTCGGTGAAGCTGCCGAAGCGACGCTCGAGCACGCGGCGGTCGGGTCCGATGAGGACCGAGTACGGCAACGCCCCACGGTTGTCGCCGAATCGTTGCGAGCTGTCCGGCCCGACGCCGGGTTCGTCGACCAGGATCGGATACGCGACCGGATGTTCGGCGAGGAAACCCTGCACCGAAGCGCGATCGTCGATCGCGACGCCGATCACCTGCAAGCCGCGATCCGCATGGCGCTGCTGGATGCGATCGAGCAGCGGCATTTCCTCGCGGCACGGCCCGCACCAGCTCGCCCAGAAATTGAGCAGCACGAGCTTGCCGTCCCATTCGGCGAGGTCGCGCGGACGCGCGTCGAGATCGGGCAGCGCGAGCGGCGGCCGCTCGGCACCCGCTTCGAGTGCCGTCGTGCCGCGCTCCGGCGGCAGGCCGGGCGACTTGACCCAGCCGCCGACGACGAACCCCGCCGCCGCTCCGAGCAGCGCGATCGCGACGATGAGCAGGTTGGTGCGGTTGAACACGGCGTCAGCCCGCCGCGCCCGCGACGCGCGCCGCGAACGGCTCGGCCTTCTCGAAACCGATCAGCCGTCGGCCGCGTTGCTCATTGCCGTCCGGTCCGTAGAAGATGATCGCGGGCGGCCCGAACAGGCCGAAGTGCGCGAGCAGGGCCTGGTCCACGTCGTCGTTCGCGGTCACGTCCGCACGCAGCAGCACGAACTTCGACAGCGCGGCTCGCACGCGGTCGTCGGTGAACGTGAACGATTCCATTTCCTTGCACGACACGCACCAATCCGCGTAGAAATCGAGCAACACCGGCTGGCCGTTCGCACTCGCCTGCGCGACTTCACGTTCGAGGTCGGCGACCGACTTGATCGTGCGGAACGGCAGTTCGTCGTGTGCCGCGGCGCTGCCGCCGCTGCCGGATGCGAGGCCCGCGAGCGGTTGCAACACGCTGCGGCCGCCCGCGAATGCGCCGATCAATTCGAGCGCACCGACGAGGAGCACGATGACGCCGAGTGCCTTCCACAGCTTGCGCCAGCCGGATGCCCGTTCCGGCAGGCGCTCCAGCGCGCCGAGGTAAATGCCCGACGCGACCAGCAACGCCCCGCCCATGAGCAGGATCCAGAATGGATCGAGGATGCGCGACAGCATCCAGATCGCGAGGCCGAGGAAGGTGACGCCGAACACCGCCTTGACCGCGTCCATCCACGCGCCAGCGCGCGGCAGCAGGTTGCCGGCCGCGGTACCCGCGACGACCAGCGGCGCGCCCATGCCGAGGCTCAGCACGAACAGCGCGAGGCCGCCGAACACCGGGTCGCGGGTCTGGCTGATGTAGAGCACGGCCGCGGCCAGTGGCGGCGCGACGCAGGGCCCGACGATCAGCGCGGAAAGCAGCCCCATGATCGCGACGCCGGCCAGCGAACCGCCCTTCTGCCGGTTGCTGACGTTCGCGATGCGCGTCTGCCACGAACTCGGCAGTTGCAGTTCGTAGAAGCCGAACATGCTGAGCGCGAGCAGCACGAACACCAGCGCGAAGCACACGAGGATCCACGGCGTCTGGAACGCAGCTTGCAGGTTCGCGCCGGCCAATCCCGCGACGATGCCCGCGATCGTGAACACCACGCAGGTCGCGAGCACGTACACCAGCGACAGCACGAACGCGCGCCGCGTCGAGATGTTCTCGCCCGCGCCCGCGATGATGCCGGACAGGATCGGGATCATCGGGAACACGCATGGCGTGAACGCAAGCAGCAAGCCGAAACCGAAGAAGGTCAGCAGCGCGAGCCAACGGTTGTTCGACAGGTTCGCCGCGAGCACCTGGTCCTCGCCGAGGCCCGCGGATGCGGCTTGTGCGGGAGCGGTTTCCGCGGTGACGCCGTTGTCGCCTGCAACCGCATTCCCGCGGCTCGCCGTGACCTGCTCCGCACTCGCCTCCGGCATCGGGATCGCGACGGTCTTCGTCATGACCGGATAGCAGATGCCGTCCTCCTGGCAGCCCTGGTATTCGGCCTCGATGCGGATCGTTTGCGCCGCGCCGGTTTCGCGGACCAGCGCGATCGGCAATTCGACCTCGCCGTAATACACCTCGACCTTGCCGAAATGCTCGTCGAAGTGATCCTTGCCGGGCGGCCAGTCCATGCGACCCAGTTCGAACCCTGCGCCATCGACGAGGCGCAGCTTGCTCTTGTCGCGATAGAGGTAGTAGTTGTCCGGCATCGTCCAGCGCGCGAGCAGCGAGGTCGGGCTTGCCGCGATCGCCTCGAACCGGAATGCCTCGTCGGGCGGCAGCGGTGCAGCGAGGGTCGCTGCGCCGAACGGATCGAGACCGCCGGTTTGGTGGTTGCCGAACAGCAACCCCGATGCCGCATCCGACCCCGCCATCGAATCCTGCGCGGCGCCCGCGGCGGCCACGGTCTTCGGCAGATCCAGAACCAGTCGGGTCGGGTGCGGCGGGTAGCAGATCTTCGGATCGACCTCGTGGCAACCCTGCACGGTCACGGTCAACTCGAGCGTGGTCGCGGTCGCGTCGGCGAGCGTGTAGGCGACGCTCGCATCGAGACGGTCGTGATACACCTCGACGTCGCCGAGGAACGGATCGGTCTTCTTCTCGCCGTCCGGCAGGACCGGCTCGCCGAGGGTTGCCGCATCCGACTTGAGCTTGATGCGGCTGCGATACAGGTAATAGTCGGGCGCGATGTCCCAGTGCAACGCGATCGTGCCGGGCGTGTCGATGCGCGCATCCAGCGCGAACGCCTGTTCCACCGGCAACAGGCCATCTTCTTCCTGCGCGTGCGCGGATGGTGCCAGGACGCTGGCGAGCAGCACGAAGGCGGCAAGGCCACCGGGAAATTTGCGGATCATTCGGATACTCCCAGCGAAGCTGGCGTCGCCAAGGGGCGCCGCCGCCAGTCATGGACCGCAAGTTTACCGGCGGGTTCAAGAAACCGGCCGGATCAACCGCGCCGGGTCGAGGATTCCACCCATGCGAAATAGCGATCCAGCCCGGTGCTGGTATCGAACGCGACCACTTCCGGCAGGTCGTACGGGTGCAGTTCCAGGAGGCGCGCCTCGAGCGCCGCGTAGCGCGAAGCGCCCGTCTTGATCAGCAGCAGCACCTCGTTGTCCTCGCAGATTCTACCCTGCCAGGCATAAGTCGAGCCGACCGGGAGCCGATTGACGCAGGCCGCGAGGCCTTCCTCGACCAACGTGCGCGCGATGCGCGCCGCGGTCGGTTCGTCGGGGACGGTGCAGAGGACCAGGCGCATCGCCGCATCCTGCCAGCAACGCTGCGCGAGCACCACAAGTCCAAGCCAGTAGGAACCGGCTTCAGCCGTGATGCCTTTTCGCATCCGATAGCAAGAACATTACGGCGGAAGCCAGTTCCTACGGGGCCCTTGAATCCGGCTCGGCCGCCTTCTCCTGCGCCGCGTCCGCAAACAATGCGATCGCGGTACGTGCGACCTGGGCGGTATCGTAGCGCGCGTAGAGGCCGACCCCGCACGCGCCGATCACCGGCACCCAGCGCGTGATACCGCGCCCGACGAGGCGCCGACTGACGCCGATGCCGATCTTCGCCGCGATGCGTTCGACGAGGCGCAGCGGCACTTCCTGGATCAGGACCCGCCCGCCTACCTGCACCGCGAGGTCGCGCACCGCCTGCGCCATCGCGTGGCGGAACAGGCAGTAGATCATCTGCTCGCGGCGCAACTCGGCGGAAACGCCGTAGGCGCCGGCAATGTCGGCGACCATCTGCGCCTGGATGCGCCAGATCGCGTACAACTCCGGCAGCAGCGTGATCCAGCCGAACGCACCGGGCGGCAGCGCGAGCGTGCCAGCGGTGAGCGCGGCGCGATTCGACGCGGCTGCCGCGATCGCGCGCGCGCGCTCGTCGGGGCCGGGCGTACGGTGCTCGGCGGTACGCGGAATATCGCTGACGAGATCGAGCAGGAAACGGGTCAGGCGAGTGGCCGGCGTCGCCTCTTCCACCGAGGCGCGCCGGGCGGGAACATTCGTGGCCATGGATTCGGACCTTCCATTGCGATCGGACGACCGGCGCAACGCAAGCCGGCATCCCGATGGTACGGTAGCCGGATGAACCCCATGGAAAATCGCGGCCAGCGGCCGGCTCCAGCGTCCCTCGCCCGCGCAGCGGGAGAGGGGGGGACCATCCGCGGAGCGGATGGTGGGGTGAGGGCAAGTTGCGATGACCTTCGGGCCCTCGCCCGCGCAGCGGGAGAGAGGGGGACCGTCCGCGGATGCGAACGGTGGAGTGAGGGCACGCGACGCGAAGGATCACCGCACCTTCTCGATGAGGACGGCCAGCGGCCGCCACCTGCATCCTCCACGGCGCTTCGATCCGGGTTCCTCGCCCTGCTGTATCTCGGTCTCCTCGCCATCCTGTTCTTGTCCCCCGACCCGCGCATCGACGCCGGCGCCCTGCTCGCCCTCGTGACCCTGGTCCTCGCGCCCGCGCTCGTGCGGCGCAGTGCACCGGCATGGCGCGTCTGGTCGTTTGCGCTCGTGGTCGGCGGAACGCTGCTCGCGACCGGCCACGCAAGCTTGTTCCTTCATCTGGTCCCGTTCGCGATCGGAACCGGCCTGTGCGTGCTGTTCGCGCGCAGCCTCGCACGCGGGCGTGTCCCGTTCATCGCACGCGCGATCGTTGCGACGGATGGTGCGTACCGGCTGGCACAGCCCGGCGTTGTGGCGTACGCGCACGGCCTGACCGTCGCATGGGCGGTGTTCTTCGGCGCGCAGGCCGTACTCGCGCTGATGGTCGCTCTCTTCACCGTGCCCGATGGTGCGTTGGCCAGCCTCGGTGTCGCGTCGCCGCTTGCGCTCGACGGTTCGGATGCCGCCGCAATCCACCTCGCCGGATTCGGCGCGGTGATCGCATTCTTCGTACTCGAGTACGCGTACCGGCGCTGGCACCTGCGCCACGTCGCGCACCTGCCCGCCCACGTGTTCTTCGCGCGGCTCGCACGACGCTGGCCGGAACTGGTGCGCCCGGCTGATCCATCGACGGACGATGCGCCCGCTGGCGAGCGCACCTGGACGACCCGCCTGCGCATCCCGGCCGCGCATCCCGCGTTGCCCGGCCATTTTCCCGGCAATCCGGTGGTTCCCGGCGTGGTCCTGCTGGATCGTATCGCGGCGGCGCTGGAGGAAGCGGGATGCGGCGACCTGCAGCGCATCGCGGCGGTGAAGTTCCTCGCCCCGCTTCGCGCGGACCGCGAAGTCGGGTTACGCTTGCAGGTGGACGATCGGCGGGTGCGATTCGCGATGGACAGCGACGGCCGCACGATCCTGCGCGGCGAAGGGGAACGGGCGTGAGCACACAATGGCGTGGTCGTCGCGAGGGAGGTGGCCGCTTCGCGATCTGGCTGATCCGCACGATCGGATTGCATTGCGGGCGGCGCGCTGCGCGCGTCCTGCTGTATCCGATCACACTGTATTTCTACTTCCGTCGCGGCGTGGAGCGGCGCGGTTCGTACGCGTATCTCGGTCGCGTGCTCGGACGACCGGCACGCATGCACGAGGTGTTGCGGCATATCCACTGTTTCGCGTCGACCCTGCTCGACCGCGTATTCCTGTTGTCGGACCGCTTTCGCCGCTTCGACGTCCGCGTCGAGGGCCTCGATCAGTTGACCCGCCACCTCGACCGGGACCGCGGCGTGCTGCTGCTCGGCGCCCACATCGGCAGCTTCGAGGTGCTGCGCGCGCTCGCGGGCGAACATCCCGATGTCGCGGTCCACGCGGTGCTCGACACCGTGCAAACCCCCGCCCTGACCGAGCTGCTGCATGCGCTCAATCCGGAAGTCGCCGCCAACGTCATCGATGCTTCGCGGCCCTCGACCGAAATCGTGCTCGCGATCCGCGAAGCGATCGAGGCCGGCGGCATCGCGACCCTGCTCGCGGACCGCGCGCGCCCGCACGAAAGCACGGTGAGCGTGAACTTCCTCGGCTCACCGGCGCGCTTTCCGGTCGCCCCGATGCTGATCGCGGCGGCGCTCGACGCGCCCGTTGTGCTCGCGTTCGGCCTGTTTCGCGGCGGGCGCCGTTATGATCTGTACTTCGAAGGATTCGCCGAGCACGTCGTGTTGCCGCGGCATGCGCGCAAGGAGGCGCTGCGCGCGGAGGTCCAGCGCTTTGCGACGCGTCTTGAAGCCCATGTCCGCGACGCGCCCTACAACTGGTTCAACTGGCATGACATCTGGAATGTGGAAAGCGATGCTGGCGAGTCTCGCGTGGACCGCGCTGCCGTGTCTCGCCGCGCCGCCTGATCCGGCCGCGCTGGTCGCGACACTGGAGCGCGATCCACCCGCGCGCACGGCGTATACCGAAGTGCGTTTCTCCGGCCTGTTCGATCGGCCGCTGATCCTGCACGGGGAACTGGAATATCTCGGTCCCGGTCGGCTCGGCAAGACGGTCACCTCGCCGTACACGGAAACGATGCGCGTCGCCGACGGCGAGGGCGAGGTCACGCGTGGCAACGGCGAAACGCGGCAGTTCTCGCTCGGCCAGGCGCCGGAGCTGGAAGGTTTCCTGCGCGGTTTCACTGCGTTGCTCGGCGGCGATGCGAAGGCGCTCGCGGCCGACTTCGAACTCGCCGCGAGCGGCGTCGCGAAGCAATGGCGACTCGTGCTGACGCCGCGCGACGCGCGCCTGCGGCGGCGCGTATCCGCGATCGAGGTCGACGGCGATGCGGACGGCGCGCGCTGCTTCCGCACCCGCGAAGCCGATGGCGACGTCAACGTGCTGCTGGTCGAGGCGCTCGCCGACACGAAGCTCGCGCCGCGCGTGTCGCCGATGGTCGTGGATGGCATCTGCCGCGGCGTGGAAGCGCCGTGAAGTCCTGTCGCATGCCGGACCGTCCCGTTCCCGAAGTTCGGGCGAGCGCAGGAACCGCATGACCGCCGGCGCGTCGGCGAACTGGCCGCGCGGCACGCTGGTCGTCGCGTGGCTGCTCGTGCTCGCGGCGCTGGCCGCATTCGCCTGGCACAACCTGCGCGTGACCAGCGACCTGCGCAGTTTCATGCCGCCGCCGGAAACCGCGGACCAGCGCCTGCTCATGGAACAGATCGGCGAAGGCCCGGGTTCACGCCTTTTGCTGCTCGCGATCGAGGGCGAGTCCGGCGATCGACTGGCCGAACTCAGCCGCGGCCTCGCAGCGGCGCTCGCCGACGACGTGCACTTCGAGCAAATCGTCAACGGTGCGTTCGATCCGGCGCAGCTCGACACGACGTTCCTGCCGTACCGTTACCTTTTGTCGCCGACGCTCGATACGCACGCATTCGACGAGGAATATCTGCGCGAGCAATTGCACGAGCGCGTGGCCGATCTCGGCTCGCCCGCGGCGGGCCTGTTGAAATCGTTGCTGCCGCGCGATCCGACCCTGGAAGTCGCTGCGCTCGCCGCGCGCTGGACGCCGCCGAACGCGCCGGCAACGCGCGATGGCGTGTGGTTTTCCTCGACCGGCGCCACCCTGCTGCTCGCGGAAACCCGCGCGGGCGGCTTCGATCCGGCGGCGCAACAGGCCTCGATCGACGCGTTGCAATCGGCGTTTGCCGCACTCCCGGACAAGGGCGCGGCGAGGCTCGCGATCAGCGGACCCGGCTATTTCAGCGTCGTGGTCGGCAACCAGACGCGCGCCGAGGCCGATCGCATCGGCCTGGCCAGCAGTGTCGGCTTCGTGTTGCTGTTGCTGCTCGCCTACCGCAGCTTCGCCGTGTTGCTGCTCGCCGGCCTGCCGATCGCGAGCGGCGCGCTGGCCGGCATTGCCGCGCTCGCGCTCGGCTTCGGCGCCGCGCACGGCATCACCCTCGCGTTCGGTTTCACCCTGCTCGGTGTCGCCCAGGAATATCCGATCCGCGTGCTCAGCCACCGGCGCGCGGGCGAGGACGCGCTGACCAGCGTGCGCGCGCTGTGGCCGCTGCTGCTGACCGCGATCGCATCGGCCGCGATCGCGTATCTCGCGTTCCTCGTTTCGGGCGTCGCCGGCCTGCAGCAGCTCGCGGTGTTCACGATCACCGGCCTCGTCGTTGCCGGCCTCGCGACGCGCTACCTGCTGCCGCGCGTGTTGCCCGCCCGTTTCCATGACGCGGCCGAAACGCCGGGCGTCGCGCGCGCGGTCGACTGGCTCGGTGCGCTGCCGCGGCCGCGCTGGCTGCCGTGGCTGCTCGTGGTCGCCGGTGTCGTCGTGCTGTTCCTCGCACCGGGTCCGATCTGGCAGAACAACCTGGCCGCGCTGACCCCGGTGCCGGCCGACCTGCTCGCACGCGATGCGCAACTGCGCGCCGAGCTCGGCGCGCCGGACGTACGCTATCTGCTGGTCCTCGACGCGCCGACGCCGGACGCGCTGTTGAGTCTATCCGAATCGCTGGAGCCGAAACTTCGATCGCTGGTCGATGCAGGTGCGCTGGATGGCGCGGAGTTGCCGAGCCGCTACCTGCCGAGCGTCGCGACCCAGCGCGCGCGCCAGGCGAGACTTCCCGAGCGCACGACGCTGGAGGCGTCGCTCGATGCGATCGCACCGGAGTTGCCATTCCGGGCCGGGCTGTTCGCGCCGTTCGTCGACGATGTCGAAGCCGCGCGCACGCTCGCTCCGCTGACCCCGGCAGCATTCGCGAAGTCGCCGTTCGGTGCGCGCCTCGATTCGATGCTGGTCGAGCGCGACGGCCGCTGGCTCGGGCTCGCGACGCTGTCCGGCGTGCACGATCCCGCGGCGATCGCCGCGCTGGGTGCGGGCGACGTGCGCCTGCTCGACCTCAAGGCCGCGTCGGAATCGCTGGTCGTCGCGTACCGCGAACGCATCCTCGCCGCGCTCGGCGGCGCGCTGGTCCTGCTCGCGCTGACCGTCGGTGTCGCGCTGCGCGACCCGCGCCGCGTGTGGCACGTGCTCGGCCCGATGTGCCTCGCGACCCTGCTCGTGCTCGTCGTCGAACGCGCGATCGGCATATCGCTGTCGCTGTTCCACCTCGTCGCGCTGACCCTCGCCGCCGGCCTCGGCCTGCACTACGCGCTGTTCTTCGAGCGCCCGGTTGCGGACGCGGCCGAAGCGCGCCGCACCCTGCACGCGACGCTCGTGTGCGTCGCCTCCGCGCTACTCGTGTTCGGCATGCAGGCGTGGTCGTCGCTGCCGGTGCTGCGCGCGATCGGCCTGACCGTCGGACTCGGCGTCGCGTTCCACTTCTGCCTGTCGATCCTCATGGCGCCGCACCGGCACGATATCGACGATGCACGATAGAAGGCCACCGATTCTGCCGTCATCCCGGCGAAAGAACGTCACCCCGGACCCCGATCCGGGGCCGGGATCCGGCTCTGCTCATGCGCACGGATTGCACAAGCTGGATTCCGGCTTGCGCCGGAATGACGATGTATCAGACGGTGTTCCCCGGTCTGAATGGGGGGACCTGATCCCACATCGCGGCGCGATGTGTCTGCTGGATGTCGTCGTCGCATGGGACGAGGCCACGCTGCATGCGCGAACCGAATCGCACCGCCGCGCCGACAACCCACTGCGCAGCGACGCCATCCTGCGCAGCGTGCACTTGTGCGAGTACGGCGCGCAGGCAATGGCCGTGCACGGCGCGCTGCGCGCCCGCACCGCGGGCGGCGTCGCAAAACCCGGCTACCTCGTTTCGCTGCGCGATGTCGAACTCGGGCTGGCCCGCATCGACGACCTGTCCGGCCCGCTCGACGTGCACGCCGAATGCCTGCACGAAACCGACGCGAGCTGGCAGTACGCGTTCCGCGTCGAATACGCGGGCCGCGAAATCGCGAGCGGGCGCGCGGCGGTGATGGTGGCACGGGAGGGCAGGTAGCGTGCGCCTTGCGCACGATGCAACGTCCCGGTATTCCGGGATGCCCGTTCGTGCTACCAATCCTACCGTGCTGCCACGTCCCGCGATGGTGGCTTGTACAAGTCGGATACAGCCGACAGAACACAGGCGCTCACGTCCGCATCCGCATTGTCTTGCGCGGCAAGAATGCAGCTCCTTACTTCGGCTGATCGCTCCGCCGCGTAACCCCGTTTCTTGTCGAACGGAACGTGCTCGAACTGTGGCGCGAGCTTGTCGATACGGGTAACACCCTCCACCGCCGATTGCTGCGCGCGCGCACTCATCGAGTCGTAACGCATACCGGCGAAAACCACCATGTCCTGCGAAACGCCCCAGACATAGGAGGCCAGATCGTCGTCGTTGTCAGGCGGCAAGTTCACCTTCTCCAGCAAGTCTGCATATTCTCCGACATTCCCCGCAAGCGGATCATATGCCGTGTACGTCCACATCTTGTACCAAGCGATCGAAGCGACAGCCGCACCGAAGAGCAAACAAAGCACACCGACAACCCACGGACGCATGGTGGAAGTTGTCTGATTCATTGCAGTCTCTCAAGATCTAAAAGGAATCCCAACGACGGACTTCAGCATCGAGTCGGCTTCGCAGTGGCTTGCATCCCGACTCTTTACCGAACGCGCGAAGCGACCAGTCGTGTTGCAGTTTTCGCGTCAGCAACGTATTCCATACTCTTGACGGAACGAACACAGGCCACAACGTCAGCTGCATTCGTATATGGCGCAAGAATGCATGCTCGTGTTGCTGCCCAGCGCTCGGCTTCCGGCATATCATGCCATTTCCCGGTCCGAAAGTACGGCGCCACTTTATCGATTTCTTTCACGTTCCGCACCAGCTCCTGTTGCGCCCTGTTGCTGAAACTGGCGTACTCAAGCCCGGCAATTCCAACGTACGTTCCTGCGGACCACCACAATCGATTCAGCGCACCGTTACCTTCTGGAGGAACTGAATGCACGTTCTTGAGCGCAGCAGCATGGATCGACACATACTCAACCATGACGTCGGATGGATTCGCCAGTTTCGTATATAGCGCGGAATTAATAATTCCACCAGCAATCATGCCAAGAATCCCGCAGGCGCATCCAACCAAATACGTTCTTCCGTTATTGGTTTTCACCTCAGCCTCCTGAAGATTTTGATGTCATTCAATGTAGCAGCCAAGCAACGTGTTACCTTGGAAACTACATATCAACCAATGATCATGAGCCGACGTATAGCCGGTCAGCACAGGATTGCCATTGTGGTTTGGGTCCACAGAGATATCTCCGCCTCCACCCCCAACACTCGTCATCCCGTCGTCTGGGATCGGATTATTATCGCGATCCCGGGCCGAGTCCTTTTTGTACACACATGCGCTGGGTTGAGTGGGGTTTAGCTGAAAACTGGCAGTGTCACCATTTCGGAATACCACTCCACCAGAAGGACCATGCCCAGCCCATGCCTTGAGCGCGCTAATTAATGATCTGCTCGAACTCCCCCATCCAGGATGCGCCTCTGTCATCGCGTCATGGAGTTTTGGACAAACCCATTCCGGTAGGAAGCCAACGAACGAATCAAACCCAGGTGTGCCGGCGGGAATGTGATCCTCGTCCGCTGGCAGCAACACACCAACTTTCACGGATGCAACTGCGTCGATAAAATCTGGCTCATTCGCGGTGTCGTGAAACGAGGAACTGACATACGGATAGCCGGTAGGCGGAAAGGCATTGATGCCTTCTTTCGACTCATCGGTGCTGGCGACGATTCTTCCGCCATTCGGAAGCTGGAAAATTTCGACAGATGGCGGGCTGTCCGCAACCGTGTCATCGCCTTCCCAGCCAACAGGGTCGCCGCCGTTGTTGTACTCGATATGCACGGTGTACAGGACGCCGGTAATCGGATTGCCTACCTCGACTGCCGTCCGGTAAGTGCGATTTCCATACCAGATCAGCGCCGCGTTATTGAAGTCGGGCTTGCTTTGGCAGGTGTCGCACAAGATCCAGGTGTTGGG
>CAYWZC010000016.1:16845-40844 GCA_964462745.1 uncultured Rhodanobacteraceae bacterium | reverse complement strand
CAACTACGAGGTGATGACCGCGTTCTTCCTCGAGGCGACCTTCCTCGGCGTCATGCTGTTCGGCTGGCGCAAGGTCAGCGATCGAGCGCATTTCCTTGCGACCTGCATGGTCGCAATCGGCACCCTGATCTCGACGTTCTGGATCATCTCCGCGAACAGCTGGATGCAGACACCGACCGGTTACTCCGTCAGCGACGGCATCTACTCGCCGGCCGACTGGTGGGCGGTGATCTTCAACCCCTCGTTCCCGTACCGGCTTGCGCACATGGTGCTGGCCGCGTTCATCACCACCGCGATGGTGGTCGGCGGAACCGCGGCCTGGTACCTGTTGCGCGCGCGTTTCGCCGAACCGGCGAAGCTCATGCTGAAGTGTGCGCTGGTGTTCATCGCGATCACGGTGCCGGTGCAGATCCTGGTCGGCGACCTGCACGGCCTCAACGTGCGCGACCACCAGCCGGCCAAGCTCGCCGCGATCGAGGCGCGCTGGGATACCGCGAGTGGCGTGCCACTGACCTTGTTCGCGATCCCCGACGAGGCGGCGGAAACCAATCGCTACGCGCTCGACGTGCCGCGTCTCGGCAGCCTGATCCTGACCCACGACTGGGGCGGCGAGGTGGTCGGCCTCAAGGACTTCCCGCGCAACGAGCGGCCGCCGGTTGCGCCGGTGTTCTACGCGTTCCGGGTCATGGTCGGGCTCGGTGTCGCGATGCTCGCCCTGGCACTCGCGGGGCTCGTGCTGTGGCGGCGCGGACGCGCGTTCGACACGCGCTGGTACCTGCGTGCATGGGTCGCGCTCGCGCCGGCCGGTTTCGTCGCGGTACTGGCCGGCTGGTACACCGCCGAGATCGGCCGCCAGCCGTGGCTGATCTACGGCCTGTTCCGCACCGTCGACGGATTCAGCGGCAGTGTCGCCGCGGGCAGCGTGCTCGCGTCGCTGGTCACGTTCGTGATCGTGTACGCGATCCTGTTCGGCTTCGGCACCTGGTACCTGCTGCGCATGATGCGCCGCGGGCCGGTCGCGGCGCCGCCGCGCGACGACCCCGGCAGGACGCCCGCGCGACCCATGTCCGCCGCCGACGAATCCGCGGAGTCCGCGCCATGACGCTCGCCGAGATCCTGCCCGTGGTCTGGTACTTCATCATCGGCTTCGCGGTGCTCATGTACGTGCTGCTCGACGGCTTCGTGCTCGGCCTCGGCATCCTCGCCCCGTTTGCGGACGACGAGACGCAACGCGATCACATGATGAACACGGCCGCACCGATCTGGGACGGCAACGAAACCTGGCTGGTGCTCGGCGGCGCGGGGCTCATGGCCGCATTCCCGCCCGCCTACGCGGCCGTGCTGAGCTCGATGTACCTGCCGATCCTGTTCATGCTGATCGCGCTGATCTTCCGTGGCGTCGCGTTCGAGTTCCGCTTCAAGGCGCAAGGCTCGCGCTGGTTGTGGGGTGTCGCGTTCCACGTCGGTTCCCTGGTCGCCGCGTTCTCGCAGGGCCTGATCCTCGGTTCGCTGGTCGAGGGCATGCCGCTCAAGGGCGGCAAGTACCTCGATGGCGCATTCGCGTTCTTCAGCCCGTTCTCGATGCTGACCGGCGTCGCGGTCGTGTTCGGCTATGCGCTGCTCGGCGCGACCTGGCTGATCCTGAAGACCGATGGGCGCCTGCAACGCATCGCGTTCGATTTGACCCGGCCGCTGATGCTCGCGGTGATCGCGTTCATGCTGCTGGTCTCCTCGTGGCTGCCGTTCGTCGACGCGCGCCTCATGCAGCGCTGGTTCACCTGGCCGAACCTGTTGTACGTCTCGCCGGTGCCGGTGCTGACCGCGATCAATGCGGCGCTGCTGTGGCGCGCGGTGCTGAAGAACCGCGAAGTGCAACCGTTCGTGCTCGCGCTGTGCTTCTTCGGCCTCGGCTTCCTCGGCCTCGTGGTCGGCATCTGGCCGAACATCGTGCCGCCGGACCTGAGCATCTGGGACGCCGCCTCGCCGCCGACCAGCCAGGGCTTCACCCTGGTCGGCGCCGCGATCATGATCCCGGTCACGCTCGCCTACACCGCGTATTCGTATCGCGTGTTTCGCGGCAAGGTACTTGCAGGTGAGGGATATCACGGGTGAAGGCGGGATTCGGGAATCGGGATTCGGGATGACCCTGTAGGAAGCGGCTTCAGCCGCGATGCTTCTTGCGGGAGAACGACGATTCTGCGCTTGCATCGCATCGCGGCCGGTTGGCCGCCGCCATTGCACGGGCCGGCATTTTCCGCTCGCCGCGCTCACCAGGCCGGCCACGCTGCGCGCGTCCGGCCTACGTGGGCTTCGGCGCGACCTGCAATGCGGCGGGAATGACGCGTTCGCCGGCAAGGTCGCGGGCGTGCCCGAGGGCATCCCGCCAGGCTTGGGTCTCGCCGATGGCGTGATACAGGTGCACCTGGAGCAACGCCGCGCGGAATACGCGCGAACCGAGATCGGCGATCCGGCCGACGATGCTGCCGGCCTGTTCGAGGTCGCCGCGTCGCAACAGGTATCCGGCATACGCCTCGGCGGCGGCGAGCAGGTCGTCCGGTGAGCGGCTGGCATCGGCCTGTGCGAGCGCGTCCTCGAACGCGGCGCGCGCCTCGTCATTGGCGTTCCGGCTTGCCGCATGCTCGGCAACCGCGAGTGCGCAATAGACTTTCGCATCGGCCGCTTCGCTGCGTCGGCCCCAGTCGGCGGCCGACTCCGCGGCCATCGCGGCCGCCTGGTCGTCGCCGAGCAGCAAGCGTGCACGAACGAGCATGAGCGACGCAATCGCGAACTGACTCGCGGTGTTGGTGTCGCGCGGCAACGCGAGCGCGGCGTCGGCCTCGCGTGCGGCCGATGCCGCATCGCCGGCTTCCAGCGCACGTCGCGCGCCGATCACGTGCAGTTCCACGCGCGACTGGGCGAGGAGTTGATCCGGGTCCTCCGCGGACCCCGCACGGACCGTCGCGAGTAGCGCGCCGGCGTCGGCCAGGCGGCCGTTCGCGGCGAGGATCCGCACGCGGGCGAGATTCGCGTAATTTCGCCGCCGCGGGTCACCGACGCGCGCGGCGAGCTCGCCGAGACGCACTTCGCCTTGCAGCGCATCCGCATTTCGCAACAGCGCGAGTTGCGCGGATGCGATGCCGACGCGCGCGTGCAGCTCCTCGATGAGCGCATGGAACGTGGCCAGCCGATCGGCCGCCCCCGGCAGCACCTCGAGCGCCTGCGCATGGCGCGCGCGGCTTTCATCGAGCAGGCCGAGGTAGGCATCCGCGCGGGCCAGCGCGAGCTGGTCGCCCGCACTGCCGAGCACGACGCGCGCACGCGCGAAATCCCGCATCGCGGCCGGATACTCGTGCTGCCCGGAGTGGCCCGACGCGCGTCCGATCCAGGCGCGTCCGAGTTCCTTCGGCGCATCCAGATCCTCGAGCAGGTCGATCGCGCGATCGGAGTATTGCTCGGTGGCGGCGAAATCCCCGCGCTGGTAGACCACGTTCGCGAGCGTGTTGAGGATGCGCGCGCGCAGGACCGGGGCGTCGGCTGCCGAAACCTCGTCGAGCAGCGATTCCAGCGCGGTTTGCGCGACATCGAGGCGTCCGGCGCGGAAGTCGATCTCGGCCCGGTGCATGTGCACCTCCGGATGCGCACGCTGGGCCGGTGTCGCGTGCGCGAGCAGTGCCTCGGCCACGTCGAGTTGTCCGGCGAGCAGGGCCGCGCGAACCTGTTGCAGCAGGATCGCGAGCGAGCGTCCGTCGGCGGACGCATCGTCGCGCCGAGTAGTGCCGAGCCCGAGCCGCTGCGCCATCAGGTCCGCCGCAGCGCGCGCCGCATCGAGGATGTCCGGCGAACGACCCTGCACCTCGATCGGCGGATCGTGGCCGTACACGCTGCGCAGTGACACGGTCCAGCTGCCTTCGACGAGGTCGGCGCGCGCCCGCAGCACGAGGTGCGCGTCCGCGATCCGCGCGAGGTCGGCGACCTGCTCCGGTGCGTCCGCGGGGTTGTCGGCGTCGCGCAACAGGCCGACCACGTTGTCGCTCGGCATCACCGCCTGGCCCGCCGCGCGCAGGCGTTCGGCGATCAGGTCCATGATCCCGAGCCGCACCCACGCGAACGACTCGGGGGCATTCACCTCGACCGGCAGGACCAGGGCGAACTCGCGGCTAGTCGAGGGCGCGTCGTTCGCACCGGGTCCGGCGGACCGCATCCAGCGTTGCGTTGCCCACGCGGCCAGCAGGAGGCCGAGCACGACCAGCACGGCCAGCGCAGCGCGACGCCATTGCGGTTTGCGGCGGCCGCCGTCGCCGACCGGCGCGTCGGCTTGCGGTGCCTGCGCCTTCCCGGGAGCCGGCGCGACCCCGACCGGGTCGGGTGGCGCCGCATCGACCACCTCGGTACGCGCTTCCCAGCGATAGCCGAAGCGCGGCACGGTGCGAATCGCATACTTCTCGCTTGCGGTGTCGTCGAGCGCGCGGCGCGCGTGCAGCACGACCTGGCCGAGCGCGTTGTCGGAAATGTCGACCTTGCCCCACACCGCGGCAATGAGTTCGTCGCGGCCGACCGCGCGATCGCGCTGTTCGACGAGGTACACGATGCAGTCGAACGCCTTCGGTGCGAGCGACACCGGCGCGTCGCCGCGCCACAGCATGCGCGTCGCGGGATCGAGCAGGAATTCACCGAAGCGATACGCAGCCATCGGAATCGATATGCCGCAAGCCGGAATGACTGTCAATCGCAGCGGCTCGCGAACTTGCCGGATGGTCGGCCCGGCCCGTTTGCGATCCGCGCGTGTGATGCGACCGAACTTTCCCCGCACGCCGACGCGCTACACTGGGCCGCTCGCCGTCCTTTCCGACTTCATACCCATGTTCTTGTTCAGGTTGATTTTTTTGCGTTGCGCCGTAGCCGTTTGCGCGCTGCTTCCATTCGCTGGCGGTGCGGCCGAACCGACCGATCTCGAGCGCGCGCAATTCGTGAGCGCGCTCGCGCTGGCCGAAACCGGCCGCGGCGACGAGTGGAAGCGCCTCGCGGTCGGGCTCGAGGAGTACCCCCTGTTTCCGTATCTCGAATACACGGAACTCACCCGTAACGACTCGAAACCGACCCGCGCAGCGGTCGAGCGGTTCATCGCGCGCTGGCCCGACACGCTGCTTGCGCAGCGGCTCCGCGAGACGACGCTGCGCGAACTCGCCAAGCGCGAGGACTGGGCCGGATTCCGCGCGCTGTGGGCGGACAGCGACGATCGCGACCTGCGCTGCCTTGCCGCGCGCGCACGCATGGCCGGCGGCGAGACGCTCGACTACGCGCGCGACATCGAACCGCTGTTGGACGGCAGCCGCACGCCGCCGTCGGCCTGCGATGCCGTCTTCGCGTGGGCGGATCGCCACGGCGTGTTGACCGACGAACGCATCTGGCAGCGCATCGAGGTGGCGGCCGAGGCGCGCTCGGCCGGCGCCGTGTCGAAACTCGCGGCCCTGCTCGACGGCAGCGACCGCGCCGCAGCACAACGCATCGCCGCGGCCGTGCGCGATCCGGCGACCACGTTGAAGAACGCCGCGACCTGGGACGACACGCCGCGCACGCGCGATGCGATCTCCTGGGGGCTCGCGCGTTACGCGCGCGCCAACAGTTCCGCCGCGGAAACCCTGTGGGCGCAGCTCGGCTCGCATTTCGAATGGGATGCGGCACAGAAGAACCGCGTGCTGCGTGCGCTCGCGACGTTTCGTGCGACGAGCTTCGCACCCAACGCGCTCGCGCGCCTCGCGGCGCTGCCGGCCGACGCGGGCGATGAGACCACGCGCGAATGGCGCGTGCGCGTCGCGCTTGCGGCGAAGGACTGGGACGAGGCGCTTGCCGCGCTCGATGCGCTGGACGATGAACAGAAAACGGATTCGCGCTGGCGCTATACCCGTGCACGCGTGCTCGACAAGCTCGATCGCAAGGACGAGGCGCGTGCGGCATTCGCCGACGCCGCGCGCGACGCAAACTTCCACGGATTCCTCGCCGCGGACTGGATCGGCCAGCCGTACGCGATCTGTCCGTCGACCATTGCGCGCAATGATGCGGCCGAGGCCGCGGTTGCGAAGCAGCCCGATCTCGCACGCGCGTTCGAATGGTATGAACTCGCGCGCCTGCCCGATGCGCGGCGCGAATGGGATTTCGGTTTCGCCAAGCTGGACGAGGAACACCGGCGTCTCGCCGCGGACCTCGCCTACCGGCGCGGCTGGTACGACCGCGCGATCTTCGCGTTCGGCGGCGATCCCGAGACGCAACGCCTGTACACGCAGCGGTTCCCGCTCGCGCGGCGCAGCCTCGTCGAACACGAGGCACGCGCCGCGCGGCTCGATCCGGCCTGGGTGTACGGCATCATCCGTTCCGAGAGCGCATGGGTGACCGACGCGCATTCGCACGCGGACGCATACGGACTCATGCAGGTGCTGCCCTCGGTCGCGAAACAGGTCGCGAAACGCGAGAAGCTCGAGTATGCGGGGCCGCGCGACCTGTTCGATCCGGATCTCGCGATTCCGATCGGCACGCGCTATCTCGCGCAGATGGCGCGTGCCTACGACGGCAGCCCGTGGCTCGCGAGTGCGGCCTACAACGCGGGCCAGCGGCCGGTCGGGCGCTGGATCGAGGCACGCGGCGAGCTCGATCCGGAT
The DNA here is from genome assembly GCA_964462745.1 of uncultured Rhodanobacteraceae bacterium. Classification (GTDB taxonomy): domain Bacteria; phylum Pseudomonadota; class Gammaproteobacteria; order Xanthomonadales; family Rhodanobacteraceae; genus Dokdonella_A. The sequence goes on along the minus strand of CAYWZC010000016.1, from coordinate 34,191 downwards.
TTCTTCATCGAGACGATTCCGTACAAGGAAACCCGCGAGTACGTCGCGCGCGTGCTCGCATTCAGCGTGCTCTACGACTGGCGCATGAACGGCAAGGTGATTCCGCTCACTGCACGCATGCCGCGCATCGGCGCGAACTACACCGCACCTGCCGCGGACGCGCCGCGCAAGGCGGTCGCGTGCCCGGCGAGCGACGCGGCGCAAACGCCCGCACCGGCAGCGTAGGTCGCTCGAGGCCCATCGGGCCGGAGCCGACAACGCATGAAGGAACTTCGTCGCACGACCTCCTGGCAAAACCTCATCGCTGTCGGCTCCGCTTCGCTTGAGCCGACCTACACTTCGTAGCCCTCAGCCCTCAGCCCTCAGCCCTTCCATCGGCTAGAATTCCGACCGCCGCGCCAGCGCCGACTCGCGCAGCCAACTTTCGATCCACGGGGTTCCACAATGAAGTCGTGTCATCGCGCCATCGGCGCCGTATTGTCCTGTCTGTTCGCCACCGCAGCGCCCGCGGCGTTCGCGCAATACGTGTCGCTGGTCGGCGGTCCGCCGCCGGTGCAGGATTTCGATGGCCTTGCCGCGAGCGGCACCTCGGACCAGTTGCCGGACGGCTGGTATCTCGCGGAAAGCGACAGCAATGCCGACGACCGGTATGCGGCCGACGACGGAAGTGCGAATGCCGGCAACACGTACTCATACGGTACGGGCGCGAGCGGTGAACGCGCGTTCGGCATGTTGTTCTCCGGATCGCTCGCACCCGTCATCGGCGCGCGCCTGCGCAACGACAGCGGCGCGGCGCTCGGCGAGATCGCCGTCACGTTCACCGGCGAGCAGTGGCGCCTCGGTGCGACCGGACGCAGCGACCGCATCGAGGCGCAGTACAGCCTCGACGCGACCGCGCTGGACGACGCGGGTGCGACGTGGATCGCGGTTCCCGCGCTCGATTTCGCATCGCCGGTGACGAACGGTGCGACCGGTGCGCTCGACGGCAATGCCACGCCGAACCGCACCGCGGTCAACGGTTCCATCACGGGCCTGGATCTTGCCGCGAATGCGAGCCTGTGGCTGCGCTGGGTCGACGTCAATGTGTCCGGCATCGACGACGGCCTCGCGATCGACGACATTGCGTTCGCGGTCGCGGGCGATCCGCCGCCGGATGTCGCGCCGACGGTCGCGTCCGTGCAACCCGCCGACGGTGCGAACGGCGTGCCGGTTGCGACCAGCATCGCGGTCACGTTCAGCGAAGCGGTAACCACGGAAGCCGGAGCATTCGCGCTGGTGTGCGCGGATGATCCGATCGAACTTTCCGAAAGCGGCAATGGCGCGACGCGCAGCTTGCTCCCCGCGAGCGTGTTGCCGTTCGCGGCAAGCTGCGTCTTCACGATCGACGCCGATGCCGTGCACGACCTCGGCGGCCTCGGCATGGAAGCGGATTTCCAGTCCGCGTTCACGACGGTGGGCGACACCAGCGGCGACTACTACGGCCTGGTCAACACCAGCAGTCCCGAACAACTGCGTTGCTCGCTGCATGCGACGATCCGCGGCCACACCGTGTACCCGTATTCGGGGCAGGGCACGAACACCTGGACGATCCTCGAACTCGCGCAGGCCAGCGCGGCCGATCCCGCGAAGGTCCTCGATGTGTATCGCAATCGTCTCTACGACGCGGTCAGCGACCGCGCGGGCACGGGTTCGGGTATCACCTACAACCGCGAACACACTTGGCCGAACTCGCTCGGCTTCCCGAGCGCATTCGGCGACATGGGCCTGCCGAACGCGCCGTACACCGACACCCACATGCTGTACCTGTCCGACACGCAGTGGAATTCCGATCGGGGCAACAAGCCGTATGCCTACTGCCCGCAAAGCGCCGGTTGCAGCGAACGCACGACCGAGGTCAACGAAGGCGCGGGCGGCGGCAGCGGCAGCTATCCGGGCAACTCCAACTGGACCAACGCCAACTCGTTCGAGACTTGGGACGAGCGCAAGGGCGACACCGCACGCGCGGTGCTGTACATGGCGATCCGCTACGAGGGCGGCACCGATCCGCTGACCGGCCAGAGCGAGCCCGATCTCGAGCTCACCGACGATCGCGGCCTCATCGTCGGCTCGTCCGACTACAGCCGGCCGGCCTACATGGGCCTGCTCACGGATCTGCTCGCATGGCACGAAGCCGATCCGCCCGATGCGCGCGAAATCGCGCGCGACGAAGTCATCTTCAGCTTCCAGGGCAACCGCAATCCGTTCATCGACCATCCCGAATGGGCCACGCGCGCGCTGTTCGAATCACAGCAGCCGGACGAATGCGTGCTCAACGAGGGCGTCATCTTCCGCGACGGATTCGACGGCGGTTGAGCGCCCCTGGCCGGCTGCCTGCGGTGCAGGGACGCACCGCTCGCGAAGCAATCAGGCAAGTGATTGATTCGTCGGGGCCGAGTCCGGGCATGTACCGGACTCGGCGAGCTGAAAAAGTCCACGATGGACTTTTTCAGCCTACAAGGGATTAACCCAGCGCAGTCCGGCGATGCGCGCGAAATCGGTATCCGCGCTGTGCAGCGCACCGCCGTATTCCATCGCGAGCGCGGCGATCTGCAGGTCGGTGGTCAGGCGTCCCGCGACGCCGAGATCCGCGGCGATCGCGAGCGCGCGCCGCACGCTGCCCGGGGTTCCGTAGAGCACGTCCACGCGCGGCCATTCGAGCCAACCATCGACGATCGCGAGCGCATCGCGCACCGCAAGCGGCCTCGCGAGGATACCGCGCTGGGTGGTGACACGCAGGAACCCGAACAACACCGGTTCCGGCAGGCCGATGCGGCTCGTGCCGTTCATCGTCGCGTGCCACCACGCGTGCGCGGCCGCGTGTTGCGGCACGCCGCGGTTGTGCGCGTAGATCAGCAGGTTGAGGTCGACGACGATCATTCGGATTCGGAGGGTTCGTCGAGCAACTGGTTGATCTTGTCCGCATCGATGCCGGGTTCGAACGGCGAATCGAACACGGGGATCGCATACGACGCGGGCGCCTCGCGAACTTCGGCCGCGAAGCCGAGACGCAGTACCTCGTTGAGCACGCGCTTGAACCCTTGGCCGGTCGCGGCCATGCGTTGCGTGACGAGGCGGGCGACGTCGGGATCGAGGCTGACCGTGGTGCGCATCATGATGCCTCGAATCTCTCGTTGAGCGATGATTTGATGCTATCGCAATGCACGCAGCAGCGCAAGCGACCGCGAACTCCGCGCACGGAACCGTCGCTGTCGGCTCCGCTTCGCTTGCGCCGACCTGCATCCGTTCCGTAGGTCGGCTCAAGGCCCGAAGGGCCGGAGCCGACATGGCACGCTCTGGCACAATCGCCGCATGCGTACCTATCTCGTCGGCGGCGCGGTCCGCGACAAGCTGCTCGGCCAGGCGGTCGTCGATCGCGATTTCGTCGTGGTCGGCGCGACGCCCGATGAACTGCTCGGCCTCGGCTACCTGCCGGTCGGCAAGGACTTCCCGGTGTTCCTGCACCCGGAAACGCACGAGGAACACGCGCTCGCGCGCACCGAGCGCAAGAGTGGGCGCGGATACCACGGTTTCGCGTTCGATACCGATCCGTCGGTGACCCTAGAGCAGGATCTCGAGCGCCGCGACCTGACCATCAACGCGATGGCCGAGGCGGAAGACGGTTCGATCGTCGATCCGTTCGGTGGCCGGCGCGATCTCGACGATCGCGTCCTGCGTCATGTGTCACCCGCGTTCGCCGAGGATCCGGTGCGCGTGCTGCGCGTCGCGCGTTTCGCGGCGCGCTACGCACCGCTCGGCTTTCGCATTGCGGACGAAACCCTCGAACTCCTGCGCGGCATGGTCGCCGACGGCGAAGTCGATCATCTCGTCGCCGAACGCGTATGGGCGGAAACACGCAAGGCACTCGCCGAACCGCAGCCGTCGGCGTACTTGCGCAGCCTGCGCGCATGCGGCGCGCTCGGCGTGCTGTTCCCGGAAGTCGACGCCCTGTACGGCGTGCCGCAGCGCGCCGAGTTCCATCCCGAGGTCGATACCGGCGTGCACGTCGAGATGGTCCTCGACATGGCCGCGCGCCTCGCGCCCGGCGACGACCTCGTGGGCTGGTGCGCGCTGACCCACGATATCGGCAAGGCGCTGACCCCGACCGACGAATTGCCGCGCCACGTCGGTCACGAACATGCGGGCGTCGCACCGCTGCGAGCGCTCGCAGCGCGCCTGCGCGTACCGGTCGAACACGCCGCGCTCGCGGAACTGGTTTGCCGCCTGCACCTCGATGCGCACCGCGCTTTCGAACTGCGGCCCGCGACCGTGCTCGGTCTCCTGGAGAAGACCGATGCGCTGCGCCGTCCCGAACGCTTCGAGCGCTTCCTCGTCGTCTGCGAAGCGGACAAGCGTGGCCGTCTCGGCAGCAGCGAGGCCGCGTATCCACAGGCCGGCTACCTGCGCGCCGCACGCGAAGCGGCCGCGGCGATCACGGCTGCACCATTCGTCGAACGCGGCCTCGCCGGTCCCGCGATCGGCGAAGCGATGCGCAAGGCGCGCATCGACGCGATCGCGCAGCTGCCGATACCGGCGCATGGCTGATCTCGGGGGTTGCTGGATCCGTTCGCGCCGAGCGCAGCGTGCCCCGGCAAGTGAAATCGAAGCGCCTGGCCACCGGGACTCTTCGACTTCGACCCCGTGGACCCGTGCCCAAATCCAGTCCCGGACTTGATCCGGGAAGATTGGGCTGGCGGCACTCGTCGCCTATGGGACGGAGTGAGGATTTTCCACGGGCCTTGGTTCGACATTCGTGGCAAGTCCATCATGGGCGTGTTGGAAGCGCCGCGCGCGCGTGTCAGACTAGCCGATTTGCCGCGACGAACCCCTTCATGCAGACGGCTTCCCTGCGCCAGATTCTCGCCGGTGGCGAATGGCAGCGCCGTTTCGAACCGGGCGCGCTGCAGCGCGGCCTCGGCTACGTCAAGGAAGCGCGCGTGGTCGCGCTCGAACACCAGGAGATCGGTGCGGCCGATGTCCTCATCGCCGATGTGCGCGGCCACGCCAACCACATCTATTCGGTTTCGATCCTGATCGACAGCGGCGGTGCCGAACGCACCTGGACGTGCGAATGCAGTTGCCCGGTCGGGCGCGACTGCAAGCATGCGGTTGCGACCCTGATCTTCGCGGCCCGCTTTTCGCCGGAAGGCTGGCCGCGCCTGGTCCGCGCCGGGACGGCCGCGCCGAGTGTGGCGCGACCGGACAAGGCCGAAGCGGCGCGCCAGCGATTGCGCGAGCTGATCGCGCGAATCGATGCGGACCGGCCCGATGCCGGGGCGGAACGACCGGCGTCGTCGGGCATCGGCAACTGGGAGCGTTGGCTTGCGCGAGTCGACGCCCGGCATGAGGAAGGCGTGCGCATCGCCGAACCCGGCCGCGTGTTCGGCTTGTTGCTGCGTGCGGACCGCGGTTCCGGCGTGCCGGAACTGCTCGCCGCGCCGGTCTGGTTGCGGCCGGGCAAGACGCGCAAGGCGGGCCTGGTGAACCCGCGTGGCCTGGAACTGACCGAAGCCGGACCCGATCCCGCGCCGCCGGACGGTTGGCCGCCGTCGGATCTCGCATCGCTTGCCCTGTTGCTGCAGGACGCGTACGAAACGCGTGGCGGAATCTCCTGGGCGCATATCGATGCCGTGCATCGGGAGAATGCGCTGCTCGATCTCGCGGCGCGCCATCCGGTGTTCTTCGAGCGCGCGGCCGACGGCCCGCTGGAGCGCGGGGAGACGCTGAGCCTGGGTGTCGACTGGCAGGATCTTCCCGATGGAGGCCAGCGGCTCGTGCTCGCGGTGGGCGATACGGCCGGCAACCTGCTGCTGCGTGGCGCAGGCCTGTGGTACGTGCATCCGGAGGCGCATCGCTATGGTCGCGTCGAGGGTGATCCGCGCTGGCTGGATGCGATCGAACAGGCGCCGGTGCTCGCGCCCGAACAAGTCGCCGGGCTGCGCAAGCGCCTCGGCGCGCGCAAGAGCGCGGTGCCGATCCCGGCCCCGGCCGAGCGCGGGGCAATACGCCGCGTCGAAGTGCAGCCGACAGCGGTACTGCGCCTGCGCACGATCGAGTTGTGGTGGCGGCAGAACTACCAGCGTCGGCGCCTGACGGCGGGCTGCGCGCGGCTCGGTTTCGAGTATGCGGGCCATCGCGTCGCGGCCGATCTCGAATCCCGCACGCGCGTCCTGCGCAGCGGCGAAGTGCTCGAGATCGTGCGCGATCGCGAGGCCGAGCAGCGCATCGAGGACCTGCTCGAGGAATCCGGCCTGTTCAGTGCGGACGTGTACGCGATGGACCAGGGCGCGCAGGCGAGTGCCATCACGGAGAGCGACTTCCTGCTGCAACCGGACGACCGCAAGCCGCCGTTCGCACCCGAAGCGTGGAAGCCGGTGCTCAAGCGCCTCGCGGACCAGGACATCCGCATCGAGTACGAACCCGGTTTCCCGCGCGACGAGATCGTCGATATCGACGCCTGGCATGCGGACATCGACGAGGACGACGAAACCGGAAGCGCGTGGTTCGAGGTTGCGCTCGGCATCGAACTCGGCGGCGAACGCGTCGATCTGTTGCCGATCCTGCGTCGCGTGCTGGCCGATCCGCGTTTCTCGTTGAAGCCGCGCAAGGGCGAACCCGCGGACGCGAAGTTGCGCATGTCGGTCGATGCCGAGCGCAGCGTCGAGTTGCCGCTCGCGCGCCTGCGTGCGCTGATCGAACCGCTGCTCGAATGGCTCGACGGCGGCCGCGACGGCGCGTTGCGCGTGCATCGCAGCGAAGCGGCCAGCCTTGCGCGCCTCGGCGAGGAACAGAAGCTCCACTGGCAGGGCGGCGAACGCCTGCGCCGGCAGCTCGAGTTGCTGCGCGGCGAGCGGCGCGACGGGGTGGAACCGCCCGGCTTCCGCACGCGCCTGCGCGATTACCAGCGCGACGGCCTCGCCTGGCTCGGGTTCCTCGCCGACGCCGGGCTCGGCGGCGTGCTCGCCGACGACATGGGCCTCGGCAAGACCGTGCAGGTGCTCGCCCACGTGCTCGCGGAAAAGCAGCGCGGCCGACTCGAACTGCCGGCGCTGGTGGTCGCGCCGACCAGCCTGGTCGGCAACTGGCGCGACGAGGCCGCGCGCTTCGCGCCGGACCTGCGCGTGCTGGTCCTGCACGGCGCGGATCGGGCGGCGCATTACGCATCGATCGCCGACCACGACCTCGTGATCACGACCTACCCGCTATTGCCGCGCGATCGCGATCGCCTGCGCGAGGCGCGTTTCTCGCTGCTGATCCTCGACGAGGCGCAGGCGATCAAGAATCCGAAGAGCCAGGCCGCCCAGGTCGTGCGCGAGATCGTCGCGACGCGGCGCCTCGCGATGACCGGCACGCCGCTCGAGAACCACCTCGGCGAATTGTGGGCGCAGTTCGACGCGGTCGAACCGGGACTGCTCGGCAGCGAGCGCCAGTTCGCGAAGTTCTATCGCACGCCGATCGAGAAGCACGGCGACGCCGAGCGCCAGCAGCGCCTCAACCGGCGCGTCGCGCCGTTGCTGTTGCGGCGGCGCAAGCAGGACGTGCTGACCGAACTGCCGCCGAAGACCGAGATCGTGCAGCGTCTCGATCTCGAAGGCGCGCAGCGCGAACTCTACGAAACCCTGCGCCTCGCCCAGCACGAGCGCGTGCGCCAGGCGGTGCGCGAGCGCGGCCTCGCGCAATCCGGCATCGTGGTGCTCGACGCGCTGCTGAAGCTGCGCCAGGTGTGTTGCGATCCGCGCCTGGTCAAGCTCGACAGCGCGCGCAAGGTGCGCGGCTCGGCCAAGCTCGACGCGCTGCTCGAACGCCTCGACGGCCTCGTCGGCGAAGGACGCCGCGTGCTGCTGTTCTCGCAATTCACGGAAATGCTCGAACTCATCGCGCAGGCACTCGAGCACAGGAAGATGCGCTTCCTGCGCCTGACCGGCGATACCCCGGCCAAACAGCGCAGCGCGCTGGTGGATGCATTCCAGGACGGCGACGCACCGGTATTCCTGATCAGCTTGAAGGCCGGTGGAGTCGGACTCAACCTCACCGCCGCCGACACCGTGATCCATTACGACCCGTGGTGGAACCCGGCGGTCGAAGCGCAGGCAACCGACCGCGCGCATCGCATCGGCCAGGACAAGGCCGTATTCGTCTACAAGCTGATCTGCGCGGGCACGGTCGAGGAGAAGATCCAGGCCCTGCAGACCCGCAAGGCCGATCTCGCCCGCGCGGTCCTCGAAGGCGGCAGCAGCCAGCAACTGAAACTCGACGAGGCGGATCTCGCGGAGTTGTTTGCGCCGATTTGACGGGGAGACGGGAGACGAGAGACGGGAGACGAGAGACGGGAAGCGGGAAGCGGGAGAGGCGCGTGCGTTTGTACTCCCTCTCCCTTCCGGGGAGAGGGTTGGGGTGAGGGGAAGTGGCGTGGCTCCGCGAAGGATCGCGCGCGGCCGTCGACCGCCTTCCCTTCCGCGAGTTGGCACGTCCCTGTGCCGGCACGTCCCTGTGCTGGCGCTCCTCCGGTAGCGTGTCACCCCCCTGCATGACGTCGCTGCCGGCGCGTTACGGGTACAAGAGGGCTTCGAAGCCCGTCTGTCCCACCCGGACATCCAGCTTGCGCCGTGCGTGTCTCAAATACCGCGACGCCGACGGCGGGTCGCGGTCCGGGACATCCTTCCATCGCATGCCTCCGTTCGCGGTTCGCGTCCGCGAAGGGCTTTCGGGTGAGGGACGGTGGAAGTGGCGGCTCGACGATTCGTGCGTCGTGGCCCTTCGCGTCGCGTGCCCTCACCCCACCGTTGGCGTCCGCGAACGGTCCCGCCCTCTCCCGCTGCGCGGGCGAGTGACAGTGGAGGCGGCACGCGGCCGCGATTTCCCATGGCGAAAGCAGCCGACGAGATGGTCATCGACCATGCCGGTGGCCTGCATGAATGCGTAGCAGATCGTCGGGCCGACGAAACGGAAGCCGCGTTTGCGCAAGGTCTTGCTCATGCGTTCGGAGACTTCGGTGCTCGCCGGTACCTCGTTCGAAGTGCGCCATGAATTGACCCGTGGTTCGCCTCCGGCGAGCGACCACAGCCATGCGTCGAGGCTGCCGTGTTCGGCGATCACCTCGAGTGCGGCGCGTGCGTTGTCGCGCACCGCGAACAGCTTCTGGCGATTGCGGATGAGCCCGGCGTCGCCGAGCAATGCCTCGATCGCGGCATCGCCGAGCGCCGCGCACGCGGCGATGTCGAAACCGGCGAACGCGCGTCGGTAGTTTTCGCGCTTGGCCAGCACCGTGCGCCAGCTGAGCCCGGCCTGTGCGCCTTCAAGGACGAGGAACTCGAACAGCGCACGGTCGCCATGCAACGGCACGCCCCATTCGGTGTCGTGGTAGCGCTGCATCTGCGCTTCATCGCCGGCCCACGGGCAGCGCACGGCATCCGGTGCTTGCGGTTTCGGCATCGACTTTCGCGGGTTCGACATCGGATCGCCTGGCGGGCTGGGCGGGGCCGTATGATGGTTCGCCTTCGATGCACGCCGCAAGTCGCCGGATCTTCCTAGCCGTCTCTCGTCTATCGTCTATCGCCTCCCGTCCCGATGCCAGCCCAACGCAACGCCCTCTTCGCCCTGATCGTGCTCAGTGCGATCTGGAGCTACAACTGGATCGTGATGAAGCAGGTGCTGCGTTATTCGGGGCCGTTCGATTTCGCGGCGTGGCGCTACGCGCTCGGCACCGTGGTGCTGTTCGCGAGCCTGCGCCTGCGGGGTGTGTCGTTGCGCCCGCCGCCGCTCGCGCCGGTGGTACTGATCGGACTTGCCCAGACCATGGGTTTCCAGGCGCTCGTGCAATGGGCGCTGGTCGATGGCGGCGCGGGCAAGACGGCTTTGTTCGCCTACACGATGCCGTTCTGGGCGATGCCGATTGCGTGGCTGGTGCTGCACGAGAGCCCGTCGCGCGGCCAGCTCGCGAGTCTCGCTGTCGCATTGGCCGGGCTCGTCCTCGTGATCGCGCCCTGGGACGGGCTCGACGAATTGGGTAGCGCGGGCCTCGCGATCGGTGGCGGCGTGTGCTGGGCAATCGGCATGGTCCTGACCAAGCGCGAGTTCGCGCGTGGCGGGATCGGTCTGTTGTCGCTGACCGCGTGGCAGATGCTGGCCGGCACGATCGGCCTGGTTGCGATCGCCGCGTTCACCAATGAACGTCCGGTCGAATGGAACGGCTATTTCCTCGCCGCCCTTGCCTACAACGCAGTGCTGTCGTCGGGACTCGCGTGGTTGCTCTGGTCCTACATCGTCGAGCGCCTGCCGACCGCCGTCGCGGGCCTGTCCAGCCTGGTCGTGCCGATCCTCGGCGTGCTGCTCGCGTGGGTGTTGCTCGGCGAGGCGCCATCGCTGCCAGAGGCTGTCGGGATTGTCTTGATTGGCGCGGCGCTGATTGCGGTGACTCTGCGGCGGCGCGCGTAGCTGAGATGTCGGCTCGAGCCCTTCGGGCCTTGAGCCGACCTGCGGCTCGATCCAACTTCCGATACGGCAGGGACTGGCAGGTCGGTTCAAGCGGTCTGGCCGAGGAACCGACGCACCTTCCGTTCCCGGGCTCACCACGCCAGGGCGTCGAGATCGACGTTGCCGCCGGACAGGATGATGCCGACGCGGCGTCCCGCGAAGTGTTCGCGATCGTCGAGCACCGCGGCCAGCGCGATCGCGGCCGAGGGCTCCACGACGAGTTTCAGGGTATCGAAGATCAGGCGCATCGCGGCCAGGGTCCGCGCATCGTCGACCCGCAACACCTCGACGCGATGCTCGCGCAGCAGTTCGAGGTTCGGCAAGCCGACCAGCGCACGCAGGCCGTCGCACACCGTATCGGGCACGAAATCGGTCGGTCGCGCGCCATCGCGCAGGGCGCGCCACGCATCCGCGGCGCCCGCGGGTTCCGCGGCGTAGCGATGTGCGTCGGGCGCGCACTGCGCAGCGACGATCGCGCTGCCGGAAGCCAGCCCGCCGCCGCCGATCGGCGTGACCAGCGCGTCGAGGGTGCCGGTTTCCTCGAACAGCTCGAGCGCGGCGGTACCCTGGCCTGCGATGACCGCCGGATCGGCGTAGGGATGGACGAGGGTGGCGCCGGTTTCCGCGACCAGCGATTCGGTGGCCTCCTCGCGCGCGGCCTGGTTCGGCGCGCAGCGATGCACGGTCGCGCCGGCCGCCTCGATCGCGGCAACCTTGAAGCGGACCGCGCCTTCGGGAACGACGACATGCGCCGGAATGCCGCGTGCGCGCGCGGCGAGCGCGAGGGCGGTGCCGTGGTTGCCGGAGGAGTGCGTCGCCACGCCGTGCGCGGCGAGCGCCTCGTCGAGGGCCCATACCGCATTGATCGCGCCGCGCAGCTTGAATGCGCCGCCGTACTGGAGGTTCTCGCACTTGAAGTACAGCCGCGCGCCGCTCATCGCGTCGAGCGCGGGCGAGGTCAGGACCGGCGTGCGCCGCACCCGGCCCGCGATCCGGCCCGCCGCCGCTTCGACGGCGGCGAAACCGGGCAGCGCGAAGGCTTGCGGTGGGGACATATCGGCAGGCGCGGATGGGAGAAAGTGTCAGGATAGCGCGAGCCGCGACGGGGTTGTGGCCCGTATCATTTTCCGTCTCCCGTCTCCCGTCTCCCGTCTCCCGTCTCCCGTCTCCTGACGCCATCTGTCACAATGTGACCCTGCCCGATGATTTCAGTCGAAACGCGAATCCGCGAAGGGCGTCACGGTTTGCGAGGGACGATTACCGGTATCGTGCAGGCTGTCACGCCACGCAGACGGCGTGTCGTCGCAGCGCAACCCAGCGTCGCGTTGCTCACAGTTCGGAAAGTGCTTGATTCAGCGGTTACTGGCGCCCGGCACACGGTCCTCTTGGATTCCCCCTGTTCCTACGACCGCCGGGCGCCAGCCTTGATCGCCAAGGTGGTGCGTCCTCCCACCGACGCGCGGACCGGCCCCTGACCTCCGATCCATCGACGTGCTCGCAACGGCGTGCGTCGGTGGGAGTGCGGATTGGCCGAAGCAGGTTTCGTGCCAAGTCCAACGATGCCCCGCGCTGCCGGGTCGATCTGCCGGCGATTCCGTCCGCGTGCCGCTAAAATACGCACATGCATTCCCCTGATTCCTTCGACGTGATCGTGATCGGCGGTGGTCACGCCGGCACCGAGGCCGCGCTCGCGTCCGCGCGCACCGGTGCCCGCACCCTGTTGCTGACCCACAGCATCGACACGATCGGCCAGATGAGTTGCAATCCCGCGATCGGCGGCATCGGCAAGGGCCATCTCGTGCGTGAAGTCGATGCGCTCGGCGGCGCGATGGCGCGCGCGGCCGACCGTGCCGGCATCCATTGGCGCACCCTGAACGCATCCAAGGGCGCGGCGGTACGCGCAACGCGCTGCCAGGCCGACCGTGCGCTGTACAAGGCCGCGATCCGCGAAATCGTCGAAACCCAGTCGGATCTCGCCCTCTTCCAGCAACCCGTCGATGATCTCGTCATCGAGAACGGCCGCGTGGCCGGCGCGGTCACCGCGATGGGGCTCGTGTTCCGCGCGCACAGCGTGGTGTTGACCGTGGGAACCTTCCTCGGCGGGCGCATCCACATCGGCCTCACCGAGCACGCGGGCGGTCGCGCGGGCGAGGCGCCGGCGACCCGGCTCGCTGCGCGCCTGCGCGAACTGCCGCTCGCCGCGGACCGGCTGAAGACCGGCACGCCGCCGCGCATCGACGGGCGCACGATCGACTACGCCGAACTCGCCGAGCAGCCCGGAGATGACCCGGCGCCGGTGTTCTCGTTCCTCGGCCGCGGCGACGAGCATCCGCGCCAGGTCAGTTGCCGCATCACCCACACCAGCGAACGCACCCACGAAATCATCCGCGGCGCGCTCGACCGCTCGCCGTTGTACAGCGGGCGCATCGAGGGCACCGGTCCGCGCTATTGCCCGTCGATCGAGGACAAGGTCGTGCGTTTCGCCGACAAGGCCTCGCACCAGATCTTCATCGAGCCGGAGGGGCTCGGCACCGCCGAGGTCTATCCGAATGGCATCTCGACCTCGTTGCCGTACGACGTACAGGTCGATCTCGTCCGGTCGATCCGGGGCTTCGAGCGCGCCCACATCACGCGCCCGGGGTACGCGATCGAATACGACTACTTCGATCCACGCGAACTCAAGCCCTCGCTGGAAACGCGCAACATCGAGAATCTGTTCTTCGCCGGCCAGATCAACGGCACGACCGGCTACGAGGAAGCCGCGGCGCAGGGACTCATCGCGGGACTCAATGCAGCCCGTGCCTCGCGCGGCGAGGCGCCATGGTGTCCGGGCCGCGACGAGGCCTACATCGGCGTGCTCATCGACGACCTGGTGACCAACGGCACGATCGAGCCGTACCGCATGTTCACCTCGCGCGCCGAATACCGCCTGCATTTGCGCGAGGACAATGCGGACCTGCGCCTGACCGAACGGGGCCACGCGCTCGGCCTCGTGCCCGCCGACCGGTATGGCGCGATGTGCCGTGCGCGCGACGCGATCGAGGCCGAGCGCGCCCGCCTGCACGCGACCTGGGCGACGCCCGCGAACGCGCTCGGCACCCAGCTTCGCGAGGTGCTCGGTATCGAGTTGTCCCGCGAGACGCGCGCGCTCGACCTGCTGCGTCGACCGGGAGTCACGTACCCGGCCCTCACCGGCCTGCCCGCGCTGGGTCCCGGCACGCAGGACGCGCGGGTGGCCGCGTCGGTCGAGACGGACGCGCGCTACGCGGGCTATCTCGAGCGCCAGCGGGACGAGATCGAGCGCCAGCGTCGCCATGAGTCCACCGACATTCCACCTGACTTCGCATACGAGGACGTGCGCGGCCTGTCCGCGGAGGTCCTCGCGAAACTCAGCCGCTCGCGGCCCGCGACGATCGGCCAGGCGCAGCGCATCAGCGGGGTCACGCCGGCCGCGATTTCGCTGCTGCTGGTGCATCTTGCCCGCGCGCGGTGCAGCGCGGCCTGAGCGCCGTTCGCGCCAGACGAGCGTCCGCGCAAGAGCGATGCCGGGAAAACAAAAGGGCCGGGTTCGAGCCCGGCCCTTTCCTTCGATCGATCGAAGCGACTCAGCGACGCCGCTTGCGCGATGCGTCCACGCGTTCCTGCGCACGGTTGAAGGCCGCTTCCGCATCCGCGCGGAGCGCCGCGATTTCCTCGTCGGTGAGGGTCGCGCCGCCGGTCTTCTCGTTCAGCACGACACTGCCCGCCGCGTCCCAGCCGACGCGCGAAGTCGCGCCGCCTTCCTGCCTGACCAGGGCCATCGGCTTGCCGTCGAGGTAGGCGAACTTGACTGCCTTGCTGCCGCCCGCATCGAATTCGGTGTTGACCCGCGCGAAGCGAACCGTGCCGTTCTGCGCGAACGCATCCCAGCCAACCGACGCGTCGTCGGTCGTGTAGGTGCCGTCGACCTTCTTCATGCCGCCGATCTGCGACTGCAATTTCTGGAACGCGGTCTTCATCGCCTCGGCCGGAGTCGGTTCCGGGTTCAACACGATCTGCGGATTCGCACCCGCGCCGCCGGTCAGGACCGGCGTGCTGAGCGGCGACAGGAACTTGCGATCGCCGTCGGTCAGCACGACGTTGAGGACGTAGGTGCGCGAGGCGTCCACGCGCGAAGGATCGAGCGAGAGCTCGAACGTGAACGGCGGCGGCGTGGCGCCGACATCGAATACCTGCTGGGCAAGCACGATCTCCGGCTGCGCGACGTCGACGAGTTGCACGTCCAGCTTCGATCCCGGACTGATCGGGATCGCATCACCCACGTTCACGGTGCCGTGAATCGTGTCGGCGATCGCGGCCGGTTGCGGGGTCGTCGGCGCGCCGCGGTTCGCCGCGGGGCTTTCCGGGGCCTGGCCGTCGGGTTGGCAGCCGCCCAGCAATGCCAGCGACGCAACGGCCGGCAAGATCCACTTGCGCATGGTTCAATCCTCCAGATGGGAACGAAAACGAAAAGAATCGTAGATTGGCGATCGCAGCATAGCGCGATCGAAATGAATCGTCTCCTGATGCCGGGAGGCGGGCGCGGTTCATGCGCTGCGATGCGCCAGCCGCGCCGGACCCGGTGCCGGGTATGCGGGTGCCGGGTGCGCCAGAAGCGACCGGACCGGGCCGGCGCGGGCATCGTGCCGCGCAGTCCGATACCCGCATCATAACGGCGCCGTTCGTGCGATGCGAGCGGACGCGCCGGACGGGCGTCCGAGTCCCGGCGTTCGCGCGAGATATCCGGCGCTTGCGCGGGGCCCCGCGACCAGCCGTTCCAGAGGCTATGCTTCCCGCATGTCTTCCGTGCCCGATCCGCTCGAGTTGCGCCTGGTCGGTGGTCCCGCGCTGCATGGCACGCGCTGGCGTCTCGTCCAGCCGTTCCGCATCGGGCGTGCGGCGGGCAGCGAACTCGTGCTGCCGGACCCCGGCATCTCTCGCCACCACGCGATCGTCGAGGCAAGCGACGGCGACTGGCTGGTGCGCGATTGCGGCAGCCAGCTCGGCACGCGCCTCAATGAGCTGCCGATCGAGGTACCGAACGTTGCCGTGCTGCGCGAGGGTGACGTGCTCGGCATCGGCCGCTGGCGCTTTCGCGCGCAGGCTCCCGTATCGGGTGCCGGCGTCGCGACGCTGGCGGACGCGGAAACCCGCGTCAGCGTGGTGCACACGCTCGGCAATCTCGCCGAGCAGCGCCTCGAGCTGCTGTTGCGCTGTGCGGGCGAAGTCACCGCCGCGGACAACGAGCAGTCCCTCGCCGACGCGGTGGTCGAGGCGGCCCTGCTCGGGTCGGGTTATGCGCGCGCCGCGCTGCTGGTCGAGGGCGAAGCCGGCTGCGAGGTGTGCAGCCTGCGTCCGGTCGCACGTTCGGCCGAGGCCGTGCTCCATGTCAGCGCGCCGCTGCTCGACTCGGCGCGCCGGGGCGGCATCGCGCGGCTCGATCCGGGCGACGATGCGAGCGGCGCGCGGGAAACGCGTCATGCACTGTGCGCGCCGATCGTGATCGACGGCCGCGCCGAGGCGTTCCTGTACCTCGACTCGCAGCGCGGCTCCGGCAACCACCATCTCGATGCGCCGTCTTACTGCCATGCGCTGGCACGCCTTGCCGCGCTCGCGCTGGCCAACCAGCGGCGCCTGGCCAGCGAACGTGCGCACGCCGCCCTCACCGCGGACCTCGAACGCGCGCGCGACGTGCAGCGGCGCCTGGTGCCGGCGGATCGCGGTTGCCTGGCCGGCCTCGATCACGCGTTGCACCTGCATCCGGGCCGGGTCGTCGCGGGCGACATAGTCGATGTGTTCGCGCTCGCGGACGGACGTGTCGTCGCGATGCTCGGCGACGTCAGCGGCGCCGGACTCGGGGCCGGCCTCGACATGGTGTCGGTGCAGTCGTTCCTGCGTGCGCAGTTCGCCCACGACGCCGACCCGGCGCAGGCGGCGACGCGCCTCAATCGCCACCTGCACCGCCATTCCGGGGCGGGCCGCTTCGTAACCCTGTGGCTCGGCGTCTTCGACTCCGATCGAGGCCTGTGCCGGTTCGTCGATGCCGGCCACGGCCATGCGTTGCGCATCGCGTCGAATGGAACCGTCGCGCCGCTCGCGGCGGGCGGTCACATCCCGCTCGGCATCGATGCGGACGTCACGTTCCGCGCCGAGACGATGCCGCTCGATGCGGGTGACCTGTTGTTGCTGTACAGCGACGGTGCGATCGAACAGGAATCCCCCGCGGGCATCGCTTTCGGACGCGACGGTCTCGTCGAAGCCGTACGCGGCGCGAACACGCCCGCGAACGTGATCGATCGCGTACTCGACGCCTTGCGGCGCCACACGGACGACGCGCCGCCGGACGACGACATGACCCTGCTCGCATTGGCGTGGACGGCGCGCGGCTGAGCGGGATTCGGCTATCGGGAATGCCGGATCTCAGGCGTGCGGCAACAGCGCGATGTCGGCGACGCCGAGGAACATGCGACGCAGGCGGCCGAGCAGGGCGAGGCGGTTTGCGCGCAGCGCGGCGTCCTCGCTCATGACCAGGACCGCGTCGAAGTACGCATCGACCGGCTCGCGCAGGCGCGCGAGGCGTTTCAGCGTCGCGACGTAGTCGCGCGTGTCCAGCAGGGGCGCGCAGTCGCGCTCGGCCGCGGCGAGCGCATCGGCGAGCGCGGTTTCGGCGCCGTTTTCGAGCAGGCCTCGATCGATTTCCGCGGGCGGCGGCCGGTCCGCCTGGCGCAGCAGGTTGCCGATGCGCTTGTTCGCGGCCGCGAGCGCGGCCGCCTCCGGCAGGCGCGCGAACTCGGTGACCGCGCGCACGCGCGCATCGAA
>CAYWZC010000016.1:11275-16745 GCA_964462745.1 uncultured Rhodanobacteraceae bacterium | reverse complement strand
AGCGTGTCGAGGCGATCCGCGATCGCGAGCACCTGGCCGAGTGCGCCTTCGGCGATGCGGTCGCGGCCGAAGCGCGGACGGTAGAATTCCTCGATCGCCTGTGCGACTTCCGGCCGTTCCGGCGCGTCGCCCTGGGCCGCGTAATAGCGGCCCATGACACCTTGCAGTTCCGGGAACTCGCCGACCATGCGCGTCATGAGATCGCAGCGCGACAGCGCTGCCGCATGCGTCGCAAGGCCCGCGTCGACCTCGGTGCCGGCGTCGCGCAGCCGGTTTGCGATCGCGCGTGCGAGTTCGGCGACGCGCACGGACTTGTCCCAGAGACTGCCGAGCGCCTGCTGCCAGGTGACGTGTTGCAGCGATTCCCGGTACGCCGCGAGCGGTTGCTTGCGGTCCTCGTCGTAGAAGAACTTCGCGTCCGCGAACCGCGGCCGGATCACGCGCTCGTAGCCCTTGCGGATCTCGGCCGGATCCGTCGATTCGATGTTCGCGACGCCGATGAAATGCGCGGTCAGCGCGCCGTCCGCATCGAACACCGGCACGAACTTCTGGTTCGTCTCCATCGTCATGACCAGCGCCTCGGCCGGCACCTCGAGGAAGGCCTCATCGAACGTGCATGCGATCGCGACCGGCCATTCGGTCAGGTTCGCGATCTCGTCGAGCAACGCATCGGACAGGCGCGGCGCCAGTCCGGACGGCGCGACGCGCGCGACCTCGCTGCGCACGCGCGCGCGCCGCTCGGCCGGATCGGCCAGCACCTTCGCGTTGCGCAGCGCATCCAGCCATGCATCGGCGGACGCGACCGCCACCGGACCGGGATGGTGGAAACGGTGGCCGCGCGATTCGCGCCCCGACGCGACGCCGAACAGCCCGGCGGGGACGACTTCCTCGCCGTGCAACACGACCAGCCAGTGCACCGGCCGCACGAACGCGTATTCGTGATCGCCCCAGCGCATCGGCCGTGGAATCGGCAGCGCCTTGAGTGCGTCGGCGAGGATCTCCGGAATGCATTCGGCGGTCCTCGCACCGGGCCGGTTCGCGCGGTACACGAACCACGCGCCCTTGTCGGTTTCGAGTTTTTCGAGTGCGGCCACGTCGACGCCGCAGCTCTGCGCGAAACCGGTCAGGGCGCGCGTCGGTTCACCATTCGCGTCGAGGCCCGCGGACAGCGCCGGCCCGCGCCGCTCCTGCATCTGGTCCGGCTGGGTCGGTGCGACGCCCGGAATCCACGCGGCCAGGCGCCGCGGCGAGCAACAGGTTCTCGCGTGTGCGACATCCGCCGCGATGCCGCGCTGGACGAGGCCGTCGCAGACGCCACGCGTGAATGCGCCTGCGAGTTCGTCGAGCGCCTTCGGCGGCAGTTCCTCGGTGCCGATCTCGATGAGCAGGGAATGCGTCGTGGCCATCATGCGGCCGCCTTCGCGTTCAAACCCGGGAAGCCGAGCTTTTCGCGCTGCGCGTAGTAGGCCTGTGCGACGCCGCGCGACAGCGCGCGCACGCGCAGGATGTAGCGCTGGCGCTCGGTCACGCTGATCGCGCGGCGCGCGTCGAGCAGGTTGAACGTGTGGCTCGCCTTCATGACCTGCTCGTAGGCCGGCAGCGGCAGGCCGGCTTCGACGAGGCGCGTCGCCTCCGCCTCGCAGGTATCGAACCAGTCGAACAGCTTCGCGACGTTCGCGTGCTCGAAATTGTAGGTGCTCTGTTCGACCTCGTTCTGGTGGAACACGTCGCCGTAGCTCACCACGCCGTGCGGCGCGCGCGTCCACGCGAGGTCGAACACGTTGTCGACGTTCTGCAGGTACATCGCGAGGCGTTCGAGGCCGTAGGTGATCTCGCCGGTCACCGGTCGACATTCGAGGCCGCCGGCCTGCTGGAAGTAGGTGAACTGGGTGACTTCCATGCCGTTGAGCCAGACCTCCCAGCCCAGGCCCCAGGCGCCCAGGGTCGGCGATTCCCAGTTGTCCTCGACGAAGCGCAGGTCGTGCACCAGCGGGTCGATGCCGAGCGCGCGCAGCGAACCGATGTAGCGTTCGAGGATATCGTCCGGGTTCGGCTTCAGCACGACCTGGTACTGGTAGTAGTGCTGCAGGCGGTTCGGGTTGTCGCCGTAGCGGCCATCGGTCGGCCGGCGCGACGGTTGCACGTAGGCCGCCGACCACGGCTCGGGCCCGATCGACCGGAGGAAGGTCGCCGGGTGGAAGGTGCCGGCGCCGACTTCGCAGTCGAACGGCTGGATCAGCACGCAACCCTGTTCCGCCCAGTAGCGGTTCAGGGTCTGGATCACATCCTGGAAACTCAGGCCGGTCATGGGCTCGGGGTCGGCGGGCAAAGCGCGCTAGTATAGCGGCGACCGACGTTTCCGAGGACGCTGCCGCATGGCCACACCCGCTGCGCGCTCCGTGCGACCCCCACGCGGGGCGCCGCCGAAACCGGCTGCGCCGGTGGATGCGGACGGTCGCATCGAACTCGACGGCATCCTCGCCGCGCTGGTCGCGGACGGCCTGCTCGACGCGGCGGATGCGGCGCGCGTGCGCGCCGACCAGCGCACCGCGCGCGGGCGCGTCGAACTGCATCCGCTGGTTCTCGTTGCCAACCTCAAGCCCCCGAACGCGCAGGACCCGGGCAAGCCGCTGAGCCTCGAGGTTCTCACCGAATGGCTCGCGCGCCGCGCGGGCCTGCCGTATCTCAAGATCGATCCGATGAAGATCGACGTGGGCCAGGTCACCCAGGTCATCAGCCACGCGTACGCGCAGCGCTTCCGCATCCTGCCGATCGCGGTGTCGGACATGGAGATCGTGTTCGCGACCCCCGAACCGTTCGATACGCGCTGGATCGCCGATCTCGGCCACATCCTGCGCAAGGACGTGCAGCGCGTGGTCGCCAGCCCGCTCGACGTGAACCGCTACCTGACCGAGTGGTGGGGCGTGCAACGCTCGATCCAGCGCGCGCACGACGCCAAGGCCGATGCGCGCGACGGCCGCGCGATCTTCAACTTCGAGCAGCTCGTCGAACTCGGCAAGACCGGCGAGGTCGGCGTCGACGACCGTCACGTCGTGCACATCGTCGACTGGCTGCTGCAATACGCATTCGAGCAGCGTGCCTCGGACATCCACCTGGAGCCGCGCCGCGACACCAGTCCGATCCGCTTCCGCATCGACGGCGTCATGCACAAGGTGTTCGAACTGCCGACCCCGGTGATGACGGCGGTCACCGCGCGCATCAAGATCCTCGGGCGCATGGACGTCGCCGAGAAGCGCCGCCCGCAGGACGGGCGCATCAAGACGCGCTCGGCCGGCGGGCGCGAGGTCGAGCTGCGACTGTCGTCGATGCCGACCGCGTTCGGCGAGAAGATGGTCATGCGCATCTTCGACCCGGACATCGTGGTCAAGGAATTCCGCCAGCTCGGCTTCTCGGCGGACGAGGAGGCGTTGTGGCGCGACCTCGTCGAACGCCCGCACGGCATCGTGCTGGTCACCGGGCCGACCGGCTCGGGCAAGACCACGACCCTGTACTCGACCCTCAAGGTGCTCGCGACGCCGGACATCAACGTGTGCACGGTCGAGGATCCGATCGAGATGGTTTCGCCCGAGTTCAACCAGATGCAGGTGCACCAGGCGATCGACCTCGATTTCGCGACCGGCGTGCGCACCCTGCTGCGCCAGGACCCGGACATCATCATGGTCGGCGAGATACGCGACCTCGAAACCGCACAGATGGCGGTGCAGGCTTCGCTGACCGGACACCTCGTGCTGTCGACCCTGCACACCAACGATTCGCCGAGCGCGCTGACCCGGTTGCTCGATCTCGGCGTGCCGAACTACCTGATCCAGTCCACCCTGAACGGTATCGTCGCGCAGCGCCTGGTGCGCACCCTGTGCCCGCACTGCAAGGTCGAGGCGCCGATCGATGCGGATGCGTGGAACGCGCTCGCGGGCCGCTGGAACCTCGCGTTGCCGGAGCGCGGTTTCGGGCCGAAGGGTTGCCTCGAATGCCGCAAGACCGGCTTCCTCGGTCGCACCGGCATCTACGAGATGCTGCGCGTCAGCCCGGCGTTGCGCGCGATGATCGTGCCGTCGATGGATCTCGCGGCGCTGACCGCGCAGGCGCGCCGCGAGGGCATGCAACCGTTGCAGGCGTCCGCCGCGGCGCAGGTCGCGCGTGGCGTAACCACGCTCGCGGAAGTCGCGAAGGTGCTGCCACCGGTGGACCAGCAAGGCGGCTGAAACAACCCCGCTGCATGTTGCATCCTGATCGATGCGGTGCGGGGATGCACCGCGTCCTGGTCGTCCGGTCCGGCGTTGTGCCCGACTCGCGGTCAGGACCTGCGTCGCGCGTTGCGCCGGATCGTGGCCAGCGGATCGCCGAGCTTCAGCCTCGCGAGATATTCGTGGATCGCCTCGTTGGTAACCTCGTACAGCGGTCGACCCATCATCGCGGCGGCGGCTTTCAGGTTGTCGCGCACGTGCCGCGACACGCGCAGGCTCGCATCGCGCGGTTCGTCCTGCGGTTCGGATCGGGGTTTTCTCGCGATGGCCATGTTGCGAAATTCCCGGTCCGGGCATGCTGCAAGTGCGAACAAGTATACCAGCGTGCCGGGAACGGGTGATCCGCCGCTCGGAACCGCACCGGGAGTGCGCGGCGCGCAATTGTGCGGGCCGGGGCGGACGACTATGCTGGCCCGGTTCGCCCATCGAGGATCGTCATCATGAGCTTTCGCAAGATCGAGGCTTCCAGCGGCATGAACTGGCTGACCGGCGCGATCGGCGCGGTCCTGCGCAACCCGGTCGAGTTCCTCGTCATGGGCCTCATCGTCGCCGCGATCAATCTGGTGCCGGTGCTCGGCGGGCTGTTCCTCGCGCTGTGCGGGCCGGCGCTGGCCGGCGGCATCGTGTTCGCCGCGCGCGAGCAGGACCAGGGCCGCAAACCCGAGATCGTGCACCTGTTTCGCGCGTTCCAGGAACCGGGCCGGATCACGCCGATGCTCATGCTGTGCCTGCCGGCGCTGGTCGGCGGGTTCGTGATCCTCGTGTTCGGCTTCGTGTTCGGACTGAGCGCGCTGATCGGCGGTACCCTGATGAGTTCGACCGTTCATGCGGGTTCGGATTCGCACTGGTTGACCGCACTCGGCGGCGGCTTCCTCGCGTTCGGCCTCGTCGCGGTAGTCGTGCTGGTCGCGGTCTACGCGCTGCAGTTCTTCGCGATCCCGCGGGTCATGCTCGACCATGCCGAGCCGTGGGACGCGATGAAGGACAGCCTGTCGGCGTGCCTCGCGAACCTCGGCGCATTCCTGCTGTATGCGGTGGTGCTCATGGTCGTGGCCGGCGTGCTGTTCGTGGTGCTCGCGATCATTCCGCTGCTCGGCTGGCTCGCACTGTTCACCGTACTCGCCGCCGTGACCGGTTGCGCGCAATACCTTGCCTATCGCGATGTGTATGCCACGCCGGCGGATGGCGCTGCGCCGGCCGACACC
>CAYWZC010000016.1:0-11175 GCA_964462745.1 uncultured Rhodanobacteraceae bacterium | reverse complement strand
CCGTAGGCCGGACGCGCGCAGCACGGCCGGCATTCCTCCTATCCACTCGCCGACGGCTCGCGGGCGCGGGAGCCGCGAGCGATCACGCGCGCGGCCAGAATGCCGGCCTCGTAGAGCAGGCACATCGGGATCGCGAGCAGCAGTTGCGACATCACGTCGGGCGGAGTCAGGATTGCGGCGATCACGAACGCGCCGACGATCGCGTACGAGCGTCCGCGCGCGAGCTGGTCCGGTTCGACCACGCCGAGCGCGACCAGCAGGACCAGCACCACAGGCACCTCGAAGCACAGCCCGAACGCGATGAACAGGACCAGCACGAAGTCGAGGAAGCGACTGATGTCGGGCATCACCGCGACCCCGGCCGGTGCGACGTGGGCCATGAACGCGAACACCGCCGGCAGAACCAGGAAGTACGCGAACGCGCAGCCGACGTAGAACAGCACGACCGCCGAGACCAGCAGCGGCATCGCGAGGCGCTTTTCCTGGCGATACAGGCCCGGCGCGACGAAGCGCCACAACTGGAACAGCACGAATGGCATCGCGATCACGAACGCGACGCAGAACGCGAGCTTGAGCGGGGTCAGGAACGGCGACGCGATCTCGGTCGCGATCATGCTGCCGCCGACCGGCAGGTTCGAGAGCAGCGGTTCGGCGAGCTGTGCGTAGAGCCGGTTCGCGAACGGAATCAGCGCGAGCAG
The DNA here is from genome assembly GCA_964462745.1 of uncultured Rhodanobacteraceae bacterium. Classification (GTDB taxonomy): domain Bacteria; phylum Pseudomonadota; class Gammaproteobacteria; order Xanthomonadales; family Rhodanobacteraceae; genus Dokdonella_A. The sequence continues at coordinate 10,477 of CAYWZC010000016.1, read as the reverse complement.
GACCAACAGGATCGCGGCCACCGATTTCAGCAGTCGCGACCGCAGCTCGACGAGGTGGGAAAGAAAGGTCGCTTCCTCGCCCGGCTCCTGCGATTCGGGTTCAGCGCGCATCGCCGGGCGGGGTGTCGTCGTGGATGTCGCGCCGGATCGACCGCGCGGCGGATTCGATGTCGGCTCGCGGGTCCGCGGCGCGCGCGGAGTCCTCGAAACCACGCTTCGCGTCGCGGATCGTGTTCTTCAGGTCCTCGCTTGCGAGTTCGCGTTCGATCTCGCCGCGCACGGTGTTCCAGCTCGCGCGCGCGCGGCGCACCAGCGCACCCGCGGTGCGTGCGGCGCGCGGCAGGCGCTCGGGTCCGAGCACGAGCAACGCGACGATCGCGATCAGCGCGAGCTCGCTGAAGCCGACGTCGAACATGGCGCGCTCAGGCGTCGCCGTTGCCGGTCTTTTGCTGCTGCGACTCGGAGCCGGTCGATGCGACCGGATCCGGCTTGATCTGCGGCGCCGGTTCGTCGTCCTGCATGCTCTTGCGGAAACTCTTCACGGCCGAGCCGACGTCCTCGCCCATGTTGCGCAGCTTCTTCGTGCCGAAGATGAGCGCCACGATCGCGAGAACGATCAGCCAGTGCCAGAGGCTAAAACCACCCATGTCGTCTACCTTCAGTCATTGCGCGGCGGCGCGGAGCCGCAAGCGCGGGACGGGCCATGCCCAGCGGATCGGAACGGCCGGAATTCCGCGGGATCGCGGTCCCGCAGCCGGTTATTCGGCAGTGTACTCCTCGAGGCGGTCGCGGAAGTCCACGATCGCGTTCGGGACGTTGCTCACGCCGCCCTCGAAGATGCGCCGCGGCGTGATGCCTTCCCCGTACACGGCGGCGTTTGCGTCGTGGTCGATGGTCAGCGCCGAGCCGTCCAGCGCGACGCCCGCGAACAGGCCGCGCGCACGAGAATAGGAGTAGATTTCGGCCTTGAGCTGGGCGTCGGTCGAGGCGGTCGCGGTGCGTCCGACCGGTCCGGCCGCGGCCGAGGCGTCGGCGCCCAGCGTGAACTTGCCGTGCACGATCGAATCGACGCCACGCTGGGTGCGGAACACGAGTACGACGTCGGTCGAGGACACGCCGGCCTGGAACCCGACGCTGCCGCCGGTCAGGTTCACGAAACTCGGGTTCGACCACGCGCCATTCTGCATCTTCACCGCGATCAGGCCCTCGCCGTGCCGACCGCCGAGCACGAACCCGGCCTTGATGACGTCGGGAATCACCGCGATCGCGTGCGCGGTTTCGAGCAATTCCTTGGGGATCGCCTTGTCCGGAGCCTGCATGATTTCGTTGAGTACGCGCACCGCGTTCTGCGCGCGCTGCGTTTCGTCCTCGGCGGCACCGGCGGGCGCGGCGATGAAGCCGACCAGGAGGACGGCGATGGCAATGAATCCGTTACGCATGAAAGGTTCCTCGCACAGGCCGCCGTACCCTAGCACGGGCACGTGACCCCAGGATGAAAGCCGCAGGGGCTGATCGGGCGCTTCAGCGCCGTGCGCGCTGGCGGCGGCTCGCGCCAACCGCCACACCCGCCAGCAGCGCACCGAGCAGGAGCAGGGCCCAGCGCGAATCGACCGGGGCGCCGATCGGCGCGGGGCCGCTCGGCGCCGTGCACAGGCTCGGTCCGAGCGCGAATCCACGCAAGCCGATGCCGCGCAGGCCGGCGTTGCCGGTGATCGGGCCGATGATCGTGATCTCGCCGCTTTGCGGGTCGATCGTCGCGAGGTCGCTCCAGTCCGGATAATCGCTGGTGCCGGGCTCGGGCGGGATGTAGTTGAGCACCGCCCACAGCGTGCCGTCGGCATCGAAGCTCATCGAAATCGAGTTGATCCAGGCCGGCACGGACGCACCGTAGCTGCCGATCGCCTGTGCCTCGCCGGTCTGCGTGTCGATGCGGTACAGGAAGTTGTCGTGGCGGGTGCCCGCGCCGTACAGCACGCCGTCGCGCACCGCAAGGCCCGTGATCGTGTGGCCCGTGTTGCCTATCGGGCTGGTTTCCGCCGTCGCGGGGTCCACGCTCCACAGCTTGCCGGTCGTGGCCGAGGACAGCCACAGGTTGCCATCGCAGCCGAACGCCATGCCGAAATCCAGGGAATCGTACTGGCCGACGCCCTGGCCGGCGAGGCCGAGGCTGCCGACCGCGGTGGCCACGCCGCTGCTCTTGTCGAGACGGAGGAGCAGCTTGAGGGTATCCGAAACCGCGTACAACGAACCGTCTTCCGACAGGCTGAGGCCGGTGACGTCGTTGACCGAATTCACGCCGATGCGTCCGTTCGATCCGACTTCGCTCGCGGTGCCGGCCGCAAGATCGACGCGGTACAGCGTATCGAACGCTTCGGCATAGGCGACCGGCGCCGCGCCCGCCGGGGACGCGACGACGCAAAGCACCACTGCAATGAGGCAGGTCAGTGCGCGCATACGGATGTTGTCGTTCGTTATAGTAGTAATCGTCAGCCCCGCGATGTTCCGCGGGGCATCCGGAGTCTAGCAGCAAATTCGAGTCTCGCCAAAGGCTTGGCTGGCAGGCGTGCGGACTTCGCCGGATGCCGCCACAATGGCCGGCCGGAAGCGCCGCGGGGCGTTCCCGGCAACCCGTTCCGAGGCCGCCGAGACGCGCGATGACGAAGTACCTGGCTCCCGCCCGTATCGCGCCCGCGCGAACCGCATGGCTGCTCGTCAACCTCGGCACGCCCGCGGCCCCGACGACGTCCGCGGTGCGCCGCTACCTCGCCGAGTTCCTCGCCGATCCGCGCGTCGTCGAGCGACCGCGCTGGCTGTGGTGGCCGATCCTGCACGGGATCATCCTGCGCGTGCGGCCGCGCCGCTCGGCGCATGCGTACCGGCAGATCTGGACCGAGGCGGGTTCGCCGCTCGAAGTCCACACCGCGGCGCTCGCGCGCGCGCTCCAGGCCCGGCTCGATGCGGCGGGCGAACCGATCCTCGTGCGCCACGCGATGCGCTATGGCGAGCCGGCGATCGCGAACGTGTTGCGCGAACTCGCCGCGGCCGGCGCGGATCGGCTGCTGGTGCTGCCGTTGTTTCCGCAATACTCGGCGACCACGACCGCATCCGCGCTCGATGCGGTCACGCGCGAACTCCGGTTCTGGCGGCGGCTGCCCGGATTGCGCTGGATTCGCGACTATCACGACGACCCCGCCTACATCGAAGCGCTCGCGGGTTCGGTGGAGGGATATCGCCGCGAGCACGGTTCCGCGGCCCACCTGTTGTTGTCGTTCCACGGATTGCCCGAGCGCTACGTCAGCGCCGGCGATCCGTACCGCGACCAGTGCATGGCGACCGCGCGCCGGCTCGGCGAACGCCTCGGTCTCGACGGCGACCAGATCGGCGTCGCGTTCCAGTCGCGCATCGCGGGCGAGCCGTGGCTCGCGCCCTACACCGACCAGGTCCTGCGCGAGTTGCCGCGCAGGGGCATCGACCACGTGCAGGTACTGTGTCCGGGATTTGCGGTCGATTGCCTCGAAACCCTGGAGGAAATCGCGTTGCGCAACCGCCAGGCGTTCCTCGATGCGGGCGGAACGCGGTTCGAATACATCCCCGCGCTGAACGCCGATCCCGTGCACGTCGAACTGATTGCGGGCCTGGCGCGGCGCCACGGCCAGGGCTGGTAGGACCAGAAGGGCGCTGAAAAGGTCCATCTCCGGATCACGTTCGGCGAAAGGCGCCGGCCGCGCGATGGCGCGTCCGGCCTACCGGCCCGATGGGTTTTCGTGTTCGACCGGTTCGATCAGGCGCGCGAGTTCGGCCTTGATCGACTGGCCATGCTCGCGCAGCCAGTCGCGCTGATCGCGCCAGTCCGGGTACAGCGTCTCGACCAGCGACCAGAAACGCGGCGCATGGCTGCGCACGCGCAGGTGACACAATTCGTGCACGGTCACGTAGCGCAGCGCGGCGGGTGGCGCGAGCGCGAGGGCGAGGTCGAGGTTCATGCGTTCGCGGACGTCGAGGCTTCCCCACAGGCTTTTCAGCGGGCGCACGCGCACCGCGCTCGGGGCGGCGCGAAGTTCCGGACAGTAGCGGCCGAGGTAACGGCTCACGTCGCGGCGTACCTGTGCGTCGAGGTAGGAGCGCAGCAGGCCGCGCGCGGCGGCCAGCGCGGGCGCGCCGCGCGTGGGCGGCAGCCACAGCAGGAGCCGCTCGCCCGCGCGCTCGATGCGCGGGTACGGACCTTGCCGCCAGACGAGGCGCGTCGCCTCGCCGCGTAGCGGGATCAGGGTGGTCACGCCGACCTTGAGCGGCGCGGGCGCCGGGCCGCGATGCAGTTCGGCAAGCTTGCGGCGCAGCCATTCGCCGTGTTCGCGCAGGAAGGCCGACACGCGCGACGGATGGGTGCCCTCGGGATAGGTGATGCGCGCGCCCGCGGAGGTCACCGTCAGGCGCAGGCGGCGCGCGCGTGGGTGGCTCGTGCGCAGTACCTTGATCGGCGCACCGTCGGCGCTGGCCAACTCCAGAAAATCGCTGCCGGGACGCACTGCCCACTCCGATGCGGCCTGCGCCGCCGAAGATTGCCGAGCCCGCCCTCCGTGCGCTGCGGCAACCGCTATTGATCGCCCTTGCCCGGGCGGGACCATCCGAACCACGTTTCCAGCTTCTGCAACAGGCGTTCCACTTCGAGCGTCACCAGCGCGAACTGCACGTCGACCTCGGCACGAGTCGAGTCGATGTCGCTCGCATCGATCTGGTCGAGCACGACGTCGGTGAAGCGCAGCTTGCGCACGACCAGGTCCTCGCCGAGCACGAACTGGATGCGCCCGTCGAATTCGAGGCCGAGCTGGAACACCTGCTTGCCCGACTTCAGGTGCCCGTGCACCTCGTCCGATTCCAGTTCCTGGCGGCGGCAGCGAACGCTCGCCCCGGTCTCGGCCGGATCGCGCAATTCGCATTCGTCACCCAGGGTGAGCCCGGACGGCAGATTGCCACGAATCAGCCAGTCCGTCATCAGGGCGCGCGGCGATTCCCGTGGCGCCGGCGGGGTGGCCGGAAACCGGCCCAGCGCCTCGCGCAATTCGCTGACTGTTTCCTCTGCCGCCTTGCGGCTCGCGGTGTCGATGACCAGCCAGCCGCCGCGCTCGTCGAGCCAGGTGTGGCGCCGCGACGGCCGGCTGAACGCACGCGGCAGCAACTCGGCGACGACCTCCTCCTTGAGCCGCTGGCGCTCCTTCGCGCCGATCCTGCGCCCTTCCTTCGCCGCGCGCTCGGCCAGCCGTTCGGCAAGCGCCTCGCGGATCACAACCCCGGGCAACAGCTTGTCCTCGCCGCCGATCGTGACCAGCGCGAACGCACCACTGCGATGCACGAGTTCCTCCTCGTCGCGGCCGTACGGCGACACGAAGCCGCGCGTCGACAGCTCCATCGGGCCGCACGCGCGCAGGCGCCGGTCGTCGAGGCGGGTTTCGAGATCGGCGAGCGACAAGCCGGGCGGAAAGCGGAACAGGGACAGATTGCGGAACAGCATGAACACCACCCGGGACGGGCGCGCCCGTCGATGAGGAAGGACAAGATCTGGGGAATCGTCCGATCGCGATCGTGCAGGATCGGGACGACGCGCCATTCTAGTCGATCGCGCCACACCGGCGCCGCGTGTCGCGCGGCTGGTACACTGCGATTCCATCCGGGCCCGTACCGGACCTTGTGACGGGAAGCATCCGCGGGAGCGGGTTTCTTGCCGATGCTCCGAGGAGCCTTGACATGCCGGGCGAGGATCTTTCCGCGATCGCGCGCAGGCTTGCCGTCCTGCGCGGCGACGAGCGCGAACTCGTGCGGGAAATCGAAAGCGCGACCACGGCCGGCGACGAACTCGCGCTCAGCCGGCTGCGCAAGCGCCACGCGCAGATCCGGGAGCAGATCGCATGGCTCGAGGACAAGCTGATCCCCGATCTCGATGCGTGAACGCCGGTTTCAGCCGGCTTCGTCCGCGCGTTCCAGCTCGGCCTGCGCCTCCGGCGTCAGCTTGAGGATACCGTCGCGGATTTCGCGGCTCAGGATCACGCGCGCATCGCGCGCGACCGCTTCCAGCGCCGCGTCGAACACGAGCTTGCCGGCGTCGTCGATCCATACCACGCGGCGTTCGCGCAGCTTCTGGATGAAACCGCGGAACAACGAGCGGTCGAAGAACTCCGGCGCATTCAGTTCGTGCAACAGCGACAGGCGTTGCGCGACCAGGTGGCACAGGTTGTCGAGTTCGCTCGCCGACAGCGCGCCCGGGCCGTTCTTCACCAGCAGCGCGATCGCGATGTAGTAGCGTTCGAACGCCTGCAGCAGGCTGTGCGCGATCGCCTTGAGGCGGAACGCGGCGTCGCCCTGGCCGGGACCGCGCGCGACCACGCGACCGTCGGATTGCGATTGCAGCAGGCCGCGCGCTATGAAGAAGTCGAGGGTCGCGCCGATGCGATCGCCGAACTCGTCCTCGCTCCACGGCAGGAACAGCTCCGCCTGGATGAACGGGTAGACGAGCCGCCCGAGTCGCACGATCGAGGCGCGCGTCATGCGCTGGTTGTTGAGGAAGCAGCACGCGACCCAGGCCGCGGTCGCGGTGAGGTGCAACACGTTGTTGCGGAAGTAGCTGAGCAGGACGCCGGGTTCGCCGTCGGCGACGAGCACGTCGCCGAGCGGATGTGCAATGCGCCGGATCCACTGCATGTTCTCGCCGTACGCGATGATCGAAGCCGGATCGAGCGCGGTCACCGTGATGCGCTCCGAATACGGCAGCTCGGCGAGCAGCGCTTTCAGCAGTTCGAGTTGCGCGACGAGATCCGCCTGGGCCATCGCGTGCTTGGGCGTGGACAACAGCGCGAGCGCGAGCAGGTTGACCGGGTTCACGTCGGTGCTGCGGTTGATGTTGACCTGGATGCGTTCGGCGAGTCGTTCGATCAGGCCGTTCAGCCACTCCGGCTTGGCATCGGGATCGTCGCTCGTCGCGTCGCGCCAGCCGGCATCGGCCGCATCGAGCATCGGCGTCAGTTCGACCGGCTCGCCGAAGCTCAGCGCGACATGGCCGTATCGCTGGCGCAGCACGCCGGCCGCGCGCAGCAGGCCGAGCCAGGATTCCTTCTCCTTCGGCTTGCCCGACAACTCGCCGATGTAGGACTTGCCCTCCATGAGCTTCTCGTAACCGATGTAGACCGGCTGGAACAGCACCGGCCGGTGCGGCGAGCGCAGGTAGGCGCGGACCGTCATCGACAGCATTCCCGCGCGCGGCGCGAGCAGCCGCCCGGTCCGCGAACGCCCGCCCTCGATGAAGTATTCCATCGGCACGCCGCGGTCGAGCAACTGCGCCATGTACTCCTTGAACACGGTCGAATACAGCGCGTTGCCGCGGAAACTCCGGCGCATGAAGAACGCGCCGCCGCGGCGCAGCAGCGGACCGAGTACCGGCAGGTTGAGGTTCACCCCGGCCGCGATGTGCGGCACGACCACGCCGGCATGGTGCAACTGGTAGCTCAGCAACAGGTAGTCGGCATGGCTGCGGTGGCACGGCACGTACACCACTTCGTGCCCCGGCGCGGCCGCGCGTGCCTTGTCGAAATGATGCATCGCGATGCCGTCGTACAGCTTGTTCCAGAACCACGACAGCAGGAACGACACCGAGCGCACGAAAGGATGCGAGTAGTCGGCCGCGATCTCCATCGCGAAATCGTGCGCGCGGCGCCGCACCTTGTCCGGGTCGATGCCTTCCTTCGCGGCGGTCGCGGCGATCGCGTCGCGCACCGGCTCGGTGTTCAGCAGTGCATCGACGACGGTGCGCCGGTGCGACAGGTCCGGGCCGATGACGGTCGCGCGGACGCGCCGGAAATGCACGCGCAGCAGGCGCGAGATCTTGCGCACGTTGCGTTCCGCGCCGTGTTCCGCGTCTTCGGCGATCGCCTCGCGCACCGAGGCCGGTGCCGAGAACTGGACGATCGTGCCGCGCCCGTTGAGGGCGATCGCGAGCAGGCGCCGGAAGCTGCCGACCACGCCCCAGTTCTCGGAAAACAGCACGCGGAACCAGCCGGTGTCGCGGTCCGGCGCGCGACCCACGAAGATCGAGACGGGGATCAGGTGCACGTCGCAATCGGCGTCGGCACGCACCCGGTCCACGATCCGCGCAAGGGTCTCGGAGTACGTGCGCCGTGGCGCACGTCCGAACAGCCGCGGGCGGGGCACCACGGCGATCACCGCCCGGCGTCGCCGGATCGCGAGCGCCGCGGCCGCCGCATACGGCGACGGCAGGCCGGCCTGCTCGCAGGCGCGGTCGAGGATCAGGGTGTCGGACAGGCCGTAGCGCTCGACGACGTACACGACCGGGCGTGGATCGTCCGGCAGCAGCGCATGCGGATCGGCCGGCACGCAGCGAATGCGGATCCACGGGCGCAGCAGGGCGCCGAGCCATTCGAACCATGCGGGACGGCGCGCGGATCCCTTCGCGCCGGCTGGAACCGAAGGTGTAGTCATGTCGGCAGTGTCGTCGCCCGGACCCGCGTCCGCAGCGGACACGGGTATGCGGCGATCAGTCCGTGGCCGGGGCGGGCGCCGTGGACGACTGCGTGGCGCCGCTGTCCGCCGCGGTTTCGGCGGCATGCTTGCGCATGTCCTCGAGCACCTTTTCGCCGTACCAGCGGCCGTCGAAGCGCTCCATGCCGGTCTCGAACGCGAGCGGCGTGCCGAGCAGGTCGTAGCTGATCCGCACCTGCGCCTTGTCGCCGGCCTGCGAGACGACCTCGGGCTTCACCGAATCGAGGCTCGCGTCGAGCGAGAAGTCATACACGGCCAGCGCTTCCTTGAAGCCGAGGAACACGATCTGCGCCATCCGCATGGTCTGATCGAAGTCCATCGCATGCGCCTCGTCGAGGGTCTTGAGGCCGGTCTCCCGCGCGACTCGGCACGCGATCGCGATGACCTGCCGGACCCGCTCCGGATCCGTGAAGCGGGTCGTTTCGGCCCAGTTCGCGAACGCATCGATCGCGGCCTTGGCCTGCTGCTTCTCCGCATCGGACAGGGTTTCGCTCTGCGCGACCATGCCCTGCAGCCAGCCGCGACCCATGCCGAGCAGCATCGGCTTCTTCTGCTGCTCGGCCACGTCGTACTCGGCGAGCTTCGGCTCGAACTCGGCCCACAACGTCTGCTCGGCGTCCGGCGCGGTCAGCTTCTCCATCGTTTCGGCGAACTTCCGGCGATCCTCGTCCGTGATCGCCTTGTTCTTCTTCTGCTCGGCCCATTCGGCCTTCATGCGCTCGTATTCGGCCGGCGGCGTCGACACGCGCATGACCGCGCCGATATCGCCCTGCTTGAGCAGGTCGGCGATCTGGCGAATCGTGTCCTCGGGCGTCTGCGCCGCCGCGGCATTGCCGGGTGCATCCGACGAATTACACGCGGCGAGGAGGAGGATCGAGAGCGCGATCAACAGCGCGCGGAAAGAGACGCGGGTCATGGGAATTCCCCGTGGAGACAGGGGCGGCACTCTACCAGAAAGCCCGGCCGGCCCATGCCGGAAACCGGCTCATTGCGTGCGCAACGCCGCCCGTTTGGCGCGGCGGCGCTCGTCCGCCGGCGCGCTCCAGTCGTTGTCGAACACGGCCGGTTCCCAGGAGCCGTAGGTCGGGTTGGGCAACAGGAACCAGCGTTCGCCGAACCAGTCCCGATAGGCCGCGACCGCAGCCTTGCGGCCCTCCGGCGTATTCGTGAAACCGCCGACAAAATCGCCGATCTGGTCGCCAAAAAGCATCAATATGCGGTGATCCTGCGCAACAAGTTGGCGTCGGCAGGTCTTGTCGCCGCCTTGCGACACACAGCCCGGCGTGGCCGCGCCGCGGCCGAGGAACACCGTCTCGTCGGCCACCGGAAAGCCCTCCGCACGCAGGTTCGCGAGGGTCGCGGCGGCAAGATCGTGGTCACGGTTGGAGAGGTAGTACATGGTCACGTCATGCTCGGCTGCGAACCGCGCGAACTCGCGCGCGCCCGGCAGCGCCGCGGCGCGCGCCTCGTGGCACCATTCCGCCCAGCTCGCCTGGTCGAAGGATTTGCCGTCGCGGACGAGGCGCGCCTGGTACGGCGAGTTGTCGAGCACGGTCTCGTCGATGTCGACGATGACCGCGGCCGGCAACGCGTGCGGCGCATCCGGCCCGCGTTCGCCGGTTGCGAGCGCGTTCCAGTCCGGGTCGGCGAGCGCTTCGGCGAGGCGTTCGCGCGCGTCGCGCCAGATTTGCTCGAAGAGGAGGTCGTGCTCGACCGCGGCTTGGGTCCAGAGCACCGCGTTGAGGTTGTCGTCGGCTACCGCCGATGCATCGGCCGGCGCGGCGACGTCGGGCCGTGCGGCGTGCCGAGTCGCCGTACAACCGCAAAGCAGCGCGGCGACCATCAACCATCCAGTGAGAATGTTCCGGGAGCGCATGGCGTAATGACCCGTTGTGCAGGACGCACGATTCTACGCGACCCCCGGCCCCAGCCC
>CAYWZC010000015.1:13511-41216 GCA_964462745.1 uncultured Rhodanobacteraceae bacterium | reverse complement strand
CCGACCTGGGCGAGGGCCAGGGCAAGCAGCAGGGTCAGCACCGCGATCGAACCGCTGGCGCGGCGACTCATCGCGGGGCGCTGCGTATCCAGCAGGTTCTGGTCCACGCGCGCGACCAGCGCATAGATCATGCCGGTGGCGGTCTCGATCAGGGTCCAGCCGACCACGATGCCGAAGATCACCACGACCCACGCGCCTTCGTTGCCGAGCATTTCCAGCCACGGCACCGTTGCGCCGAAGATGTCCTCGCGCGGATAGAACCCCATTAGCGCGAAATAAGTGAGCAACCACGGAATCGTCATCAGCAGGCCGGCCACGATGCCGGCGGCGACGGTTTCACGCAGGCGGGTCTGGCGGCGCGCGGTGAACAGTGCCGCCGGATACACGGCGAGGTTGTAGCCGACATAAAGGATCCCGGACCACACCGCCGTCCAGATGCCCGCTTCCGGATGCATCGAATGATCGCCGGAACCGAGCGTGAGCGCGATCCGGTCCCAGTTCTTCGAGATCACCAGTACCGAGAACACGATGTAGCCGGCGTAGAGGAGCGCGGTGCCGACGCTCTTGAAGCGCTCGATGAGGCCCTCGCCGTAGAAATTCAGCAGGCCGACCACGACCACGATCAGCACGACGCCGATCCAGTAGTCGAGACCCAGCGTGCGATTCAGGATCTCGCCGGTCGCGGCCGCCATGATCGCGATGATGAGGATCGCGAGCAGCACGTAGACGATGTCGAACAGCCAGTACCATGGGCCGATCAGCTGCTTGAGCAGGGTGCGGTAGTCGAATGCCTGGAAACGCCGGGCGATCTCGAACATGAGGAAGGCCATGACCGAGAAGCCGGCGAGGATCGCGATTCCGGCGATCCAGCCGAGCGCGCCGAAGCGCGCGCCGAACTGCACGATCTCGCGACCGGTCGCGTAACCGCCGCCAATCAGCACGGATTGCAGGATCACCCCCGGCAGGATGAACCGGCCATACGGCCCGTTGAAGAACCCACCCCTCGTTGCCGCTTCCGCGATGACGCTCGACATGTCGTTCCCCTGTGATGGCGCAGGACGCGCCACGGTATGGTAGCGGAGATGGATGCGCACGGTGGAACGCGACCCCTCGTAGAGCGCAGCTTGCTGCGCTCACCGTACGCGCAACGCATCCAAGCGCAGCAAGCTGCACTCTACGAGTGCGTGCGGCGCATTCCAGCGCAGCAAGCTGCGCTCTACGGGCCCATTGTTCCCCATGCGGAACTTGCCGGTCCCGGCGACCGGATGCGATTCTTCACCGGATGAGGCAACCTGTGCGTTGCAGGGTTCTTCTAACGGGAGCGGGAGCATGGACTGGGTCGATCTGCGCAGCGATACGGTGACGCGGCCGACGCCCGCGATGCGTGCGGCGATGCTCGCGGCCGAAGTCGGCGACGACGTGTACGGCGAGGATCCGACCGTCAACGCATTGCAGGAGCGCATCGCGGGCGACCTCGGTTTCCAGGGGGCCTTGTTCGTGCCGAGCGGCACACAGTCGAACCTGCTCGCGCTGATGTCGCATTGCGCGCGCGGCGACGAATACCTGGTCGGCGCCGATGCGCACACCTACAAGTTCGAGGGCGGCGGCGCGGCGGTCCTCGGCTCGATCCAGCCGCAACCGATCGCGCATGCTGCGGATGGCAGCTTGTCGTTGCATGACCTCGCCGCCGCGATCAAGCCGGTCGATCCGCACTTCGCGCACACCCGGCTCGTCGCGCTGGAAAACACCTGGCACGGCCGCGTGCTGCCGATGGACTACCTGCGCGCGGCGCAGGAGTTCGCGCGCGAACGCGAACTCGTCCTGCATCTCGATGGCGCACGCCTGTACAACGCGGCGGTCGCGAGCGGCGTCGAGGCCGGCGAGATCGCGCGCCACTTCGACAGCGTGTCGGTATGCCTGTCCAAGGGTCTCGGCGCGCCGGTCGGCTCCCTGCTGGTCGGAACGAGCGAACTCGTCGAATCCGCGCGCCGCTGGCGCAAGGTCGCCGGCGGCGGCTGGCGCCAGGCCGGCATGCTCGCCGCGGCCGGCATCCATGCGCTCGACCATCATGTCGCGCGCCTCGCCGACGACCATGCGCGTGCGCAACGCCTCGCCGACGGGCTGCGCGACATCGCCGGGATCCGCGTGCTCGGCCAGCACACGAACATGGTATTCGTCGATGTCGCGCCCGAGCACCAGCGCGAACTCGACCTGCACCTGCGCGAAGCGCGCATCCGCATCAGCATCGGCTACCTGCCGACCTTGCGCCTCGTCACGCACCTCGATATCGACGACGATGGAATCGAACGCGCGATCGACGCAATGCGCGGCTTCTTCCAGTCGTCCTGAACGGTCGGCATCGTGGTCGGCGGGCGTCTGGCGGGCCGGCCGCTTGCCGACGCATTCCTCGCCGGCCTGTCGCGCCTGCGGCAACAGGCCGGTGATTGGACGGCGGCCGCGCGTGCATGGACGTCAAGGCAGGAACTGGAAGTCGCCGGCAAAGATGCGCTCGTTCTCGAAGGCGCCGATGTCGACCGCGGGGCCGACCACGCGGGGGGGCACGTTCAGGTCGAACTCGGTGAGATACCAGGAGGCGTCGGGGGCGATGCCGGCGTCCACCAGCGGCGAGTCGCGCACCGGGGTGAAGGGTTCCCCGTCCTGGTAATCCGGCACGACGCTGATGTTGCCGGCTTCGTCGTCCGGTACATCACCCGTGCGCACGCCGATGTTGTTGTGCAGCAGGGTCACGGTCGTGGTTCTCAGATGCAGGTCCGACCCGCCGCCGTTGGTCACGAAGTTGTTGTTGGCGATCAGGAAACCGGAGTCGCCGAAAATGTCGATGGCGCGCGGCGCCGGGGCGCCACTGGTGTTGAAGGAGATGGTGTTGTTGGTGAGGAAGACCTGGCCGGAACCCAGCGAGAACTCGGCGGCCGCGTTCTGGCTCGTGGCGTGGTTGAAGGTCAGCAGGTTGTTGACCACGAACAACCGTGCGTCCGCGACGCCGGCGATCCCGACGGACAAGGCGCCGCCGAAGTCCGCGACGTTGTCCTGGAACACGTTGTTCTCGATGCGCAGCGTGCCGTCATAACCGGGTACGTTGGGAATGTACAAGGCGCCGCCTCGCTGCGACATCGGCGCGTTGCCGTTCGCGAAGGTCAGGTAGCGAACGGTGAGATTGCTGGAAGGACGCAGGAACAGGCGCATCACCTGACTCGCCCCGCCGCCGTCGAGCACGGTCAGAGAAGCATCGGGGCTTTGCTGCGCGCAGGAATCGCCGGCACTCCAGCCGCCGAGGAGCGCAATCGCCTGATCGTCGCCGTCCACCGGGACTTGGACGTCGTACACGAATCCGAACGGCGCATTCGGTGCCGGGTAGAAACCGGCGGCGATAAATATGGTGTCATCTTCGTCGTTGACCTCTGCAAGATCCAGCGCTTCCTGCAATTCGGCGCTGTCATTCACGCAGAAGATCGCGGCCGACACCGGACCTGCGAAGCCGGCCAGGCTGGCGAGAGAAGCGGCAAGGGCAACCAAACGGTTCATGGTCTTCCTCATGATTCGTGGCATCCGGATCCTTCAACAGGACGGAATCCGAAAAACGCACGACGCGGCGCGTCGGGAGGCTTGTTCGGTTCACGGACTCGCGGAGTCGAAACCGTTGACGAAGATGAGTTCGGCTTCCTGGCTTTCGAGGGCGCCAATGTCGACCCGGGGACCGACGACGCGCGGTTCGCCCGAGAGGTCCAGGTCGGTCAGGTACCAGAAGAAGGGCGGGGTGCCGACGCTCGGTGGCGGGCGGCCGGCATTGACGAGCGGCGAGTAGTACACCGGGGTGAAGTTGAGGATTCCGCCTTCAAACTCCGGTTCGACGCTGATGTTTCCGTATGCGGCGGTCGGCGGGTCGCCGCACAAGTCCTCGATGTTGTTGTTGTCGAGACGGGCCCGGTCGTCGCTGTAGAACAGGTCCAGGTTCAGGTCGCAGGCATCGTTGGCCCAGATGTTGTTGTTGGCGGCCAGGATGTTGCTGTAGGCAAGCATGAATCCTCCGGACAATCCCTCCGCACTGTTGTACATCGCGGTGTTGTTCGTCAGGTAGATGTGCCCGTGGGGCAGGCTGATGAAGGCAGCCGATGCGCCGTTGTTCTCGTATCGCGATTGGTTCGAGATGAACAGGTTGTTGACCACGTACACGCGACCCGTGCCCTGCGCGTTGCCGTCCGCGATATGCAGGCCGCCGCCGATATCCGCCGCGTTGTGGTAGAAGACATTGCGTTCGATCCTCATGACCCCTGTGAAATTCGGGGAATGGCGTACGCGGATGCCGCCGCCCTTGCCGAAGAACTCGTCCTGGTCGCCGACCGCGTTTCCATCCAGGAACGTCAACAGGCGAACGTCGAGGCTGCTGTCCGAGCGAATGCCGAGATCCAGGATGCGCTCGGTTTCGTCGCCGTCGAGCACGGTCAACCAGGGAGTCTCGGTCAACTGCTGGCCGCAGGGATTTTCGAAGAACGCGGTCCAGCCGCCGCTGATCATGAGGTTCCCTTCGTCGCCACCGGGTACGAGGGTGTCGTAGCTGAAGCCGCCGGCCGGCACCGGGTACGTGCCGGTGGCGATGCGAATGGTGTCGTCCTCGCCGTTGCCGCTGGCGAGCGTCAGCACCTTCTGCAACTGGGCGGAGTTGGTGGCGCAGTAGGTCGTGGCGTGCGCGAGGCTGGCGGCGGAAAGCGTGCCCGCCACGCACAGCTGGATGATCGGACGAATCATGGTGTCTCTCCCGCGGATGACGAGGTGCATCCGATCCAACAGGCGGGCGGGATGAAAATGCACACGGGCGCCGCGAAGCCCATGTGGCCGACCACGCCGCAAGGACCGGCCGACCGGGCTTGGCGACGAGTCGGCGACGAAGCGCGTGCGGTTTTCGCGTCCGCGGCTGTTGGGGGGAGGGAGACCGACCGACGAGCCCACGCCATGCTGTCGCACCAGGCCGCGGATGCGCATACAGGCCCACCCTGTCCACGCGTGCCGAACGCGTCGCGGCCCGCGAGGTGGCGCGCGGGACCGCGGTTGCGATGCCCGGACCGGAGTGCGATGCTGCGGACTCCACTCGTCCGGGAACCGCCGCTGAGCGCAGCGACGCCAACGCAATCGACCGCGACCCTGCTCGCGCGCGTGCGAGCCGGCGACGCCGCGGCCCGTGAGCAGTTGTGCGCCCAGTACCTGCCGTTGCTGATGCGCTGGGCGCATGGCCGATTGCCCGCGGCGGCGCGCGACCTCGCCGAGACCGCCGACCTGGTCCAGATGACCCTGATCAAGGCATTCGGCCGCATCGACGAGTTCGAATCGCGCCATGAAGGTGCATTCCTGGCGTACCTGCGCAGCGCGTTGTTGAACGCATTGCGCAACGAGATCGAGCGGAGCCTGCGCCGTGGCGCGCGGGTCGCGGTCGAGGATGCGGATGCGGGTGCGGGAATGGTGCCGGCGCCGACGATCGATACGGACCTGATGTGCGACTACGAACGCGCGCTCGCCGAACTGGCGCCGGAGACGCGCGAAGCCGTGTTGCTGCGCGTCGAGTTCGGTTTCAGTTACGAGGAAATCGCCGCGGCGATGGACCGACCGTCGGCGAATGCCGCGCGCATGCTCGTGCACCGTGCGGTCGAGACGTTGAGCAGGCGCATGGCAGCCGACTGACCCGTTCCGGAGAGGGGCCATGGCGGAGCGCATGAGTGAGTACCTGGCGGCATTGGTCGACGGCAAGCGCATCGACTGGCCCCTGCTGGAACAGCGCCTCGGTGCGGACTCGGCCGGACTCGCGCGCTTGCGGCGCGTCGCGGAAATCATCGAGACGTTCGCCGTCGGCACGCCGACCCGGGCTGGGCACGGTGGCATGGCCTGGGGACACCTGCGGGTCTTCGAATCGATCGGCAAGGGCAGTCATGGCGAGGTCCATCGTGCCTTCGATCCGCTGCTCGAGCGCGAGGTTGCGCTCAAGCTGCGCCGCGACGACGCCTTGCATTCGCGCGTGTTCATCGCCGAGGCACGCCGGCTCGCGCGCGTGCGCCACCAGAACGTCCTCGCCGTGCATGGCGCCGCGATCCACGACGGGCGCGCGGGCCTGTGGTCGGACCTGATCGCCGGGCAATCGCTGGCGGATTGGGTCCGGCGGGACGGGCCGCGGTCGGTCGCCGAAATCCTGTCCATCGCCAGCGCGCTTGCGGCGGCGCTCGGTGCGGTGCACGCCGCGGGACTGGTCCACGGCGACGTCAAGCCCGGCAACATCATGCGCGAGGATGCGGGCGGCCGCATCGTCCTGATGGATTTCGGTTCCGCCGGCGACCGCGCCGACGCCGAGCGCCACGGCCTGCTCGGCTCGCCGGCGAGCATGTCGCCGGAACAATCGCGTGGCGATCCGGTCGGGCCGGCGGCGGACCTGTACAGCCTTGGCGTGGTCGTGTACTACCTCGCGACCGGCACGTTCCCGAATCGCTCGACGTCGAGCATCGATGCGACGCTGCGGAACGTACCGCGTGCCCTGCATGGCGTGCTGTCCGAACTGCTCGCGCACGACCCGCGCAAGGCCCGATGCCACGCAGCTCAGGCGGCGCCTGTGGGACATCGTCGATGCCCCGCGACGGCGTCGCAGGCGCGCCGCGGTCGGGGCGGTCATCGCAAGCCTCGCGCTCGGTCTCTCGGTGAGCGTGTACGCGCTGGTGCGGGTCGAAGCCGAGCGTGCAGGAGCGGTCCTCGCACGCGAACAGGAGGCCGCGGTGAACGGCTTCCTGCGCGACATGCTGTCCGCGCCGAGTCCGTACGGCGAAGGTGCCGAAGTGCGCGTCGTCGACGTGCTGGACGCGGCGGTGTTCGACGCGCGGCAACGATTCGCCGACAAGCCGCGCTTGCGCCTTTCCATCCTGCGAACCGTGGGCGACAGCTACCGCGACCTCGAGTTGTGGGAACCGGCCCGTGCCGTTCTCGTGGATGCCCTGGCCCTGAGCCGAACCATTGCCGGGCCGTATTCCGAATCGAGCCTGGACATCGAAGCGATCCTGAGGCACGTGGAGGCTCGCACCGAGCCATACGCGAATGCGCAGGCCGCCTTGCTGGACTTGTATTCGCGGGCGCGCCGGCATCTCGGCGACGGCCACAAGATCACCGTCGACACCGCACTGTCGCTGTCCCACCTGCTTCGCCAGCACCCGGACACCCTGGATCGAACACACGAGCTGCTCGAATTCGTGCTCGCGCAGCGGCCAGCGGGTACGACCGACGCCGTGGGCCTGGAACAGCGCATCACGGCCCTGATCTACCTGGTCTCGTTGAAGAGCCTGTATGGGCAGGACGATGAGGGCGGGGAATTGCTGGCGCGGGCGACGGAAGCCGAAAGACGCTTGCCGGCCGACTGGAGCACGATTCGTTCGGCGTTGCGCACGAGCCTGGCGATCGCGTTGGCCCGGCATGGCAGGCTGGGCGAGGCGGAAGCGGAGTTCCGGGCCCTTCTGGAAGTCGCGGAAAGTCGGCTCGGGCCGGCACATCGCAACCTGCGAATCCGACTGAACAACCTCGGCTACGTGCTGGTTCTCCAGCACAAGTACCAGGAAGCGGTACCGATCCTGGAACGTGCCGTGGCGCTCGGCGAGCAGCATGGCGGACCGATGGATTCGGCCTTGCAGGACGCGCGGGACAGCCTGGCCGATGCGCTGGCGGGAGCCGGGCGCCTGGAGGAGGCCGGGGAAATCCGCGAGAAGCTGTATGCCGACGCCGTGCGCGGCTCCGGCGCGGACCATCCCTTTACCTTGACGGTGGCGCTCGGGCTCGCCGACCAGTACGTGCGGACCGGACGCGGCCGGGAGGCGGTGGCGCTGGCGACCGAAACCGCGGAGCGCGCCGCGCGGGTCTTCCATCCCGACCACGAGTACGCGCTGGATGCGCGCGAGCTGGTCGCACGCGGGCGGTTCGTGGAGGGGGGCCGCGAGGGCGCGCTCGGTGAACTTGCGGAAGTGTGCGATCACAAGGCACGGGCGCTCGGCGCCGACAGCCAGGACACGGCGAACTGCAACGCGCATCGGGCCGAGCTGCTTGCGGACGCCGGGGATCGTGCGGGCGCAAGCCGCTTGCTGGGTGAAACGATCGAACGCAATGCCGCGCGTTACGGCGCCGAACACCCGTCCACGCTCGCGTTGCGCGAACGCCTCGCCGCGCTCGAGGCCACGAGCCTCGCGAAGCCCTGAGCGCAGCCGGAACGGCTCGCGTCGAGGCCGGCCCGGCCAGCGGGTCCGGCCCGTGCGATTCCGGCCCCGGCCGGCGGGCGGCGCAAGACCTCCGGCAGGATGCTGGCGCGTCCGTCGTGGACTTCTTCCACGCGCCGGGTCCGGTACACGCCCGGACTCGACCGCGACGAATCCATCGCTTGCGTGATCGATGCGCGCGGGGTTCCATCCCTGCGCCGCATCACGGGGCGCCGGAGAGGGTTTCTCCGGCGGGGCTGCTAGTGCACGATCAGTTCGAAATCGTCCGCGAAGATCACGTCTTCTACCTGCGGATCCCAGCCCAGCACGAGCACCTTGCCCGCGGCACCGTTGCCGGACACCGCTTCTTCGGGGATGCCGACCACGAGTTCCTCGCCGTCGCGGCCGTTGAAGTTGCCATGTGCGAGGATCTCGCCGAACCGCTCGCCGGCCTCGGCGACGCCACCGACACCGGGGTCGCCCTCGCGCAGCGGGATGTAGCTCGGCTCCGGAAGCGGGTCGCGCAACTGGATCGCGCCACTCGCATCGTCTTCGCCCGGCGCTGCGACGATCCGCTCGTTCGCGAGACCATCGTTGTTGAGGTCGGCGAAAAGTACCGAACGACCGAACTCGTCGCCGGGTTCGGGCGACTCGGGCGACTGCTGGTGCACGATGACGTACTCGCCGTCGATGCTCCCGGGCCGGTACAGGTACGCGCGACCGATGAAGAGGTCGAACTCCACGCCTTCGTCGTAACCGGGCGCGCCGATCAGCAGCAGGTAGCCCGCCAGCGGCGCGGCGGTGTCGCCACCGGACAGCGAACTGCCGAAGAAGAAGTGGTCCGCGTAGTCACCGTCCTCGAAGCTCGCCGGTGCGAGGTAGGTGGTACCGGGGATGTCGATCTGCGTGCCGTCGGACGGATGCACGTAGACCAGGCCGGCGTCCGTGTCCTGGACATCGCTGAACGGCGCGCCGACGACGAGTTCGTCGGCACCGTCCCCATCGAGGTCGTGCAACAGCACGGCGTAGCCGTACTGGTTGCCGGCGGTCGACTCGTACGCCAGGTCCGCATCCGATTCGACGATGACCTGGTGCGCGTGTGGCGCATTCGGCCCCTGCAGGCCGTCCGCGCCGCCGTACAACAGGAAGACCGCGCCGGAGTCCTGGCCGCTGTTGACGTACGACTCGCCCGGCGCGCCGATCGCGACGTCGGCATGGCCGTCGCCGTTCACATCGCCGACCGATACGCTCGCACCGAAGCGATCGTTGGCCTCGGAGCTGTTGCCGAGTTGCGGCGAATCCTGCGCGATCGAGAGGTCGAAGCCGGTGAGGCCGCCGGATCCGCCGAAGCAGACCGCGACGATGCCGGCATCCTGGAGGCCGCCGTCATCCCAGAGCGGCAAGCCGACGACGAGATCGTCGTAGCCGTCGCCGTCGATGTCGCCTGCGGCGAGCGCCATGCCCGGGCCGCCGTCGGGCTGGTTCAGCAGCAGCATCGCATTGCCGTCCGTGGTCAGGCCCTCGGAACTGCCGGGCAGGATCGTGATGATGCCGGCGGACGGAAGCGACAGCTGCTTGATCGTGACGTCCTCGCCGGGCGAGCCGATCGCGAGGTCGTCGAAGCCGTCTCCGTTGAAGTCGCCGCTGGCGACGGCGCCGCCGAAGCGGTCAGACGGTTCGGCCGTGCCGACGCCGGATGGAAGGACCAGGCCGGGGACGTCCTGGTGCCAGTACATCGACTCGGTCGGTGGCGCATCCAGGTCGTTGAGCGCGTGCGCGGCGGCCCCGGGCAGCAGCGCGGTTGCGACGGCGAGCACGTAGCGGCGGAACACACGAACGTTGGGGCGGGATTTCATGCTGGCGGCTCCATTCGATGTAGCGTACGGTCGTGCAATCAACACCGCCGGCGGCGCAAACCGTACAGGGCGCGCGCCGGGCCCGTGGCGCCGGTATCCATCGGCGCCGCAGGCAACCCGTCCGGCCATGCGTGACCTCAGGTTCCCCGGGCGCCAGGCAGGTGGCGGAGCGGCCCGACGGCCCGGGTCGGGGCATGACGTTTGGAGGTTGCATGCCCGCCGCCGCGCGGCGAGGATGACGCGGTTCCCATTGGAGATCGCCATGAAGCCGTACGTCCGCAGTGCCCTGCTCGCCGCCGCCATCGCCGCCCTCGCGGGATGCCAGGCGACCGGTCCCACCCCGGCCGCCGACCCGGCGCCGGCTGCCGCGGCCGCGCCGGACGCAGGGGACAAGGCGGAACGGCTCGACGCGCTGTATGCCGCGTACTGGGAGGAGTTCCTCGAACTGAACCCGCTGCAGGCGACCTTCCAGGGCGATGCGCGCTACAACGATCGGATGCCGAACTTCCTGTCCGCGGAGTTCCGCAAGAAGACCCACGATTTCACGACGCGCTGGCTCGCGCGCGTCGAGGCGGTCGGGTCGGAAGGACTCGAGGGCCAGGATCTCATCAGTTACGAGATCTTCGTGCGCAATGCGAAGCAGGAACTCGCGGGCGAGCGGTTTCCGGGCTGGATGATTCCGCTCAACCAGTCGTTCAACCTCGCCGGCATGGCGGTGCAGCTCGGTTCCGGCAGCAGTGCCCAGCCGTTCAAGACGGTCGTGGATTACTCGAACTGGTACAAGCGCGCGGAGCAAGTGCCCGTGCTGCTCGACCAGCTGATCGCGAACCTGCGCGAGGGCGTCGCCGCGGGCGTCGTGCAGCCGCGCGTGCTGATGGACAACGTCGTCGACCAGCTCGATGCGCTGATCCACGACAAGGCCGAGGACACCCTGTTCTGGAAGCCGGTCGAGAACCTGCCGGAATCCTTCGCCGCAGCCGACCGCGAGCGCATCACCGGCGAGTATCGCAGCCTGATCGAGCAGCAACTGATGCCCGCGTACCGGAAGCTGCGTGATTACGTTGCGAACGACTACATGGACCATACCCGCGCGACGTTCGGACTCGACGCATTGCCCGATGGCGAGGCCTGGTATGCATACAACGTCCAGAACCAGACCACGACCGACCTGACGCCGGCCGAGATCCACCAGATCGGTCTCGACGAGGTCGAGCGCATCCACGGTGAAATCCGCGGCGTGATGGCCGAGGTCGGCTTCGACGGGACGATGCAGGAGTTCTTCACCTTCATGAAGACCGATCCGCGCTTCTCGTTCGAGAGCGAGGACGCGCTGCTCACGTATTACCGCGCGCTCGAGGATCGCATCAACGCGCGCATTCCCGAACAGTTTTCGCTGATCCCGAAGGCCGGTTTCGAGATCCGCGCGGTCGAACCGTTCCGCGCCGAATCCGCGGCCGGCGGCATGTACATGAGCCCGAGCGAGGACGGCAGCCGGCCTGGCATCTTCTACGTGAATACCTTCGACCTGCCCACGCGCAAGACCTGGGACGCCGAGGACCTGTACCTGCACGAGGCAATCCCCGGCCACCACTTCCAGCTCGCGTTGCAGCAGGAGCTGACCGACCTTCCCGACTTCCGTCGCTTCGGCGGCGAGACGGCGTTCATCGAGGGCTGGGGCCTGTACGCCGAATCGCTCGGCAAGGATGTCGGTGTGTACGAGGATCCGTACAGCTACTTCGGCTACCTGCAGAACGAGTTGTGGCGCGCGATCCGCCTCGTCGTCGACACCGGCCTGCACAGCAAGGGCTGGACCCGCGACCAGGTCATCGACTACATGCTCGAGAACTCGGCCGAGAGCCGCACCCAGTCCACGTCCGAGGCCGAGCGCTACATCGCGTGGCCGGGCCAGGCGCTCGCGTACAAGATCGGCGAACTCAAGATCCAGCAATTGCGCGATCGTGCGGAAAAGGCGCTCGGCGAGCGATTCGACGTGCGCGAATTCCACGCCGAGGTGCTCAAGGACGGCGCGGTGCCGCTCGACATCCTCGAACGCAAGATCGATCGCTGGATCGCGAGCCGGCAAGGCTGAAGATGCCGGGAGCGGGCTTCCGGGCCCGCTCCGCGTGTCCGCACCCGTGGCAACCGGCGCTTCGCGGGGCGACACGTCGCCGGATTGGCGTTAGCCTCGCGATGTCCGCAACCCGTGAGAAGCCGCAATGACCGCACCCGCCGACACCACCAGTACCATCATTCCGTGCCTGCGTTACCGCGACGCACACGCCGCGATCGAATGGCTGTGCAAGGCATTCGGTTTCTCGAAGAACGCGGTGTATGACGACGAGGACGGCGGCGTCGCGCATGCCCAGCTCGTGTTCGGCAACGGCATGATCATGATCGGCTCGGTGCGCGACAACGAGTTCGGTCGCCACATCGTGCAGCCGGACCAGGCGAACGGTCGCGAGACGCAATGTCCGTGCGTGATCGTCGCGGACTGCAAGGCGCACTACGAGCGCGCCGTGGCCGCCGGTGCCGAGATCATCGACGAGTATTCGGAGAAGGAGTACGGCGGCGCGGGTTACGCATGTCGCGATCCCGAGGGCCACCTGTGGTGGTTCGGCAGCTACGATCCGTGGAAGCCCGAGGCATGACGCGGCAAGACGGCTGAGCGGAGCAAGCCTCGCCCTGCCAGGCGTCGTCGGCGAGCGGAGCAAGCTCCGCTCTACCGGGCATCGTAGAGCCGAGCTTGCTCGGCTTCGCAACCCGAATCACCTGCCTGCTGCGGGCCCGGCGCCGCACAAGACTTCGACTTCGGGTAGTCTCGCAGGCTTTCGCGATCCAGGGATCCGCAGATGACGACGACCGCCGCCACGGCTCCGGCCGCCACGGGCAAGTTGCCCCGCCAGATTCCGTACATCATCGGCAACGAGGGTTGCGAGCGCTTCAGCTTCTACGGGATGCGCAACATCCTGACCCCGTTCCTGATCACGAGCCTGCTGCTGTTTGCGCCGGAGGCCGAACGTGCGGGGATCGCGAAGGACGTGTTCCACACCTTCGTGATCGGCGTGTACTTCTTCCCGCTGCTCGGCGGCTGGATTTCGGATCGTTACTTCGCGAAGTACAACACCGTGTTGTGGTTGTCGCTGGTGTACGTCGCCGGCCATGCCTGCCTCGCGTTGTTCGAGGACAATCGCACCGGCTTCTACACGGGCCTGTTCCTCATCGCGCTCGGTTCGGGTGGCATCAAGCCGCTGGTGTCGTCCTTCGTCGGCGACCAGTTCGACCAGACCAACAAGCACCTCGCGAAGGTCGTCTACGACGCGTTCTACTGGATCATCAACTTCGGCTCGTTCTTTGCGTCGCTGCTGATGCCGATCTTCCTGCGCGAATACGGTGCGAGTGTCGCGTTCGGCATCCCGGGCGTGCTCATGCTCATCGCGACGATCATCTTCTGGGCCGGGCGCAGGAAGTACGTCGTGGTGCCGCCGTCCGGGCCGAACCCGCATGGCTTCCTTCGAGTGGTGCGCACTGCGTTGCTCGCACACGCGCCTGGCCGGGGCCGACCCGGCCTGCTCGTCGCGGGAACCGGCGCCATCCTCGCCGCGATTTGCCTTGCATGGATGGTGCGCTCGGACTTCGTGATCGCGGTACTCGTCGCGCTCGGACTCGTGATCGCGTTCGGCGGCATCGGCGCGTCGATGCAACTCGACCGCGCGCGTGGAACGCATCCCGACGCCGCAGTCGACGGCGTGCGTGCGGTGCTGCGCATCCTCATCGTGTTCGCGATCGTCACGCCGTTCTGGTCCCTGTTCGACCAGAAGGCCTCGACCTGGATCATCCAGGGTAACGCGATGCACATGCCGCACGAGGCATGGTGGTGGCCGAGTTGGCTGGTCAAGGCGCCCGCGCAGATGCAGGCACTCAACCCGATCCTCGTGATGTTGCTGATCCCGTTCAACAACCTCGTGCTGTATCCCGCACTGCGGCGGTTGGGAGTCGAGGTGACCGCGTTGCGGCGCATGGGCGCGGGGCTCGCGTTTTCGGGGCTGGCCTGGATATTCGCGGGCGCCTTGCAGATCTGGATCGACGGCGGCAGCGCGGTGTCGATCGCATGGCAGGTCGCGCCGTACGCGTTGCTGACGTTCGGCGAGGTGCTGGTATCGGCGACCGGGCTGGAGTTTGCCTACAGCCAGGCGCCGCAGGCGATGAAGGGCGTAATCATGAGTTTCTGGCTGCTGTCGGTGTCCTACGGCAACCTGTGGGTGCTGATCACCAACGCGGCCGTGCGCAACGACGCGGTCACCGCACGGATCGCGACGACCGGGCTCAGCGAGAACGCGTTCCTGATGTTTTTCTTCGCCGGTTTCGCATTCCTCGCGGCGCTCGTGTTCGCGTTGTACGCGCGACGATATCCGGTGCAGGATCATTACCGGACGGCGTGATGTCCGGGGCGATGCCCGCGAAGGCGGAAGCGAGGGCCTCGCGGGCAGTTTCCCGGTAATCCAACTCCGGTCCTCGGTCCCAGGCCCCCAGCCCTCGGCGACCGCGCCCACTCAATCGAAGCCATCCGTGGAGATCCGCTCCGGATCGAGTTCGATCGCGCCGATGTCGGCGTTCGCGCCAACCACGCGCGGGAATCCCGAACCGCGCTGCTCGTAGCTGCGGTCGGCCGCGCTGTTGCCCGCATCGATGACCGGGCTGTCGGCGGCGGGTGCATGGCTCCGGGCATGGCGACTGCTGTTCCACGCGAGCGGGGCGAGCGTGCGGGCGTCGAGGCCGCGTTCGTCGCGGTCGGGTTCCACGAACGGACTCCCAGCCACTACCATGTCGACCGGGAATCGCGGATCGTGGGGCGGCATGGAATTCGAGCAAATCCTGTTCCTGGCGATCCTCGTCGCGGCCCTGGTGCTGCTGGTGACCGAGTGGATCCGGCTCGACCTCACCGGCGTGCTGATCGTCGTGGCGCTCGCGGGCACCGGCCTGCTCGCGCCGGTTGACGCGCTGTCCGGCTTCTCGAGCGATCCGGCGATCCTGCTCGCGTCGATGTTCGTGCTGTCCGGCGGCCTCAGCCACACCGGCCTGACCAAGCGCATCGGCGCATGGATCGGCAGGCTGGCTGGCGAGAGCGTGTGGCGCGCGGTCCTCGTGACGATGCCCTGCGTCGCCCTGATGGCTGCATTCAGCCATCACCTGATGGTCACCGCGATGATGTTGCCGGTGATCCTCGAACTCAATCGCACCCACAGCCTGCCTGCGTCGCGGCTGATGATGCCGATGGCGTTCGCGGCCTCGCTCGGCACCACGATGACGGTGATCGCGGCGCCGGCCTTCCTCGTCGCACGCGAGGTGCTGGAGCGTGGCGGCCAGCACGAGATCGGCATCTTCGCGATCACGCCGATCGGCATCGTGCTGTGCGTCATCGGTACCGCATACGTGATGCTGCTGGGGCGCTGGCTGTTGCCGCGTCGCGACGGCGGCCGTACCGAGCAGGATCGCTTCCGCCTGGAGCGCTACTACACCGAGCTCGTGGTGCTGGAGGATTCGCCGCAGGCCGGGAAATCCATGCACGACTTCCGCGAGGAGCACGCCGAGCGTTTCCAGGTGGTCGACTGGCTGCGCGACGGGCGCTCGCGCAGTCGCCCTTGGAACCGCAAGCAGCTCGCCGCGGGCGACCTGCTGCTGGTGCGCGCGAGCCCGGACGAGATTGCCGGACTCGAAAAGCAGAAGGGCCTGGCCCTGCACGCCGTCGTGCAGTACGGCGAGGAAATCCCGGACGAGAAGCGCAAGGACCTGCAAGGCAACGATCGTCTCGTGCAGGCGGTCATGGGCCCGGATTCGGAACTCATCGGTCGAACCATCGGCAGCGTGGATTTCCTCGCGCGCTACGGCGTCGTGGTGGTCGGTCTGTGGCGCAAGCGCGGCTTCATGCGCAAGGAACTCGCCAAGGTGAGCCTGCGGGCCGGCGACCTCGTCGTTCTGTGGGGCGCGCAACAGGCACTCGACCGGCTGGCCAACCATCCCTCGTTCCTGCTGCTGTTGCCGTTCTCGGGCAAGGCGCAGAAGCTCGGCAAGGCATGGCTGGCCGCGACGATCATGGCACTCAGCGTGATCGTCGCCGCAACCGAGATCCTGCCGGTCACGATCGCGTTCCTCGGCGGTGCCGCGGCGATGGTCGCCAGCGGTTGCCTGTCGCTGAAACAGGCGTACGAATCGATCGAGGTACGCATCTTCGTGTTCATCGCGGGCGCGATTCCGCTCGGACTCGCGATGCAGCAGACCGGTACTGCGGAATTGTTTGCCGGCTGGTTGTCGCATCTGGTGACCACGTGGCAACCAACCTGGGTCTTGTTCGTGCTGTTCATGACCGCCGCACTGGTCACCCAGATCCTGTCCGACACCGCGACCACGGTACTGCTCGCACCCATCGCACTCGGCATGGCGGCCCTGCTCGGGATTTCGGCGCCCGCGATGGTGTTCAGTGTCGCGATGGGGGCGGTCGTCGCGTTCCTGACCCCGATCGGCCACCATGGCAACCTGCTCGTGTACGAACCGGGCAATTACCGGTTCGTGGACTTCGTGCGCGTCGGCACGCCATTGACCGTGCTGCTCGGTCTCGCGACCGCATTCCTTGCGCCACTCGTGTGGCCGGTCGGTTGAGGAGCGCATCTACGGTGAGAATGACCGAGCGCTGTCGCACGACACACAAACGGAAAACCGCAAGATTGAACCACAGAGAACACGAAGGAAGCATTCAGCCGCTGGCCTGGCTTCTTGTGAAACGTTGATCTTCTTCTTCGTGTCCTTCGTGTTCTTCGTGGTTCAGTCTTTTGATTCGTAACGGCTTGTCGCGCGATCAATGCATCGCCCAGATCACGTTGACGCCGACCGAGCGTTCCGGTGCGAACGTGGACAGTTCATCGGCGGTCGCGTAGTAGAGCTCGTCGAATGCGTTGCGCACGTAGAGCTTGATGCCGAGATCGGGGTTCACGCGATAGCGCAGTTCCGCGTCGACGATGTCGACCGCGTCGCGCTCCAGCTCCTCGAAGCCCGGACGGTTCTTGTCCCAGCGGTGCGTGTAGCGCCCGGCAAGGGTGAAGTCGCCGATGTCCCAGGCCGCTTCGAGCGAGGCGCGCAGCGGCGGAATGCCGTACAGCGGCTCGTCCGCCGTCCGGTCCTGGCCGCGCACGACGGCCGCATCCGCCTTCAGCGAGAGATTCATGGTCGGGGTCCAGCCGACGCTGATTTCCGCGCCGCGCAACTCCGCTTCGCCGACGTTGACGTAGCCTTCCACGTCCGGTTCGAGTTCGACTTTCTGGATCAGGTCGTCGACGTCGGTGCGCCAGACGTGGATCTCCGAGCTCCAGTTGCCGGACCACCACGCATAGCCGAGATCGACGCCGAGCGACTGTTCGGAGGCGAGGTCCGGATTGCCGACGATTTCGCCGCGCCCGGTGACGCCGGTGTAGAAGCGTTCCTCGAGGGAGGCGAAGCGATAGCCGGAGGCGACGTTCAATGTCCAGCGCGAATGGTCGGCCGGCGTCCACACCGCACCGGCGGTGAATGCACTGTCGGCGTCATCGGAACTGGCGCTTTGCTGGTATTGCTCGATCCACGAATGCCGCGCGCCGAGTTCGAGCGAGAACTGCGGCGCGACGTGCCAGTCGGTGATCGCGAACAGCGACCAGGAATTCTCGCTGGCGTCGTCGAGGCTGTAGGTGCGCTCGGACGGTGTGCCGACCGCATCGTAGCCGGTCACGTCGCGGCGACCGAAGTACTCGATGCCGACGTCGTTGCTGAAATTGCCGCTGGTCCAGGTGTATTGCAGGGTGCCACCGCCCTCGGTGCTCGCGATGTTGGCGAACTCGTCCGGCTCGCCGTCGGTCTGCTTGAAGGTGCCGAGTTCCTGGTCGTGCGCATAGATGCTGGCCTGCACGCCGGAATCGTGGCGCAGGCGCAGGCGTCCGATCGTGTGATCGTCCTCGGGGTAAGTGGTGACCTGGCGGTCCGGATAGCGCGAATTGGATTTGCCGATGTCCTCGGTGCGCGAGGGCATCAGCAGCGCATCGACCTCGAACGCACCGAAGCGATGACGGAACTGCAGCGTCGCACTGTCGCGTTCGTAGCTCGTGTTGAGCGGCGTGCCGTTCGGTGCCTCGGTATCTCCTGCGCGGTGTCGCGCGACGCCGACCGAGAAGCCTTCCGAGCCGGTGCCGGCCGCGACATTCCATTCGTCGCCTCCGGTCGCATAGCCGCCGGTCGCGAACGGCGCGCCGAACCAGCGCGGTTCCATCGAGATCGCGCCGCCGAGCGCGCCCGGTCCGAAATGCACGACCGCGGGGCCACGTGTCACGTTGACGTCGCCGAGCAGGGACGGCTCGACGAACGATACCGGCACGCCCGCACGGCGCTGGGCCGCGACCGGCACGCCCGCTGCGAGGATCAGGATGCCGTTGCCGCCGCTGCCGCGGATCGAGAAGGTTTCGAAGATGCCGTTCTGGCCGGTCGCGCCGATGCCGGGGACGCGCGTGATCCAGTCCTGGAAGTCCGCGGGTGCGGCAACCGCATCGTCGTAGGTCAATACCTCGGTGGCGAGGGTCGTCGGCCAGTCCGCCGCGGTGCCCTTGGCGGTGACCTCGATCGGCGCGCCTTCCCAGGGTGCCGCGCGCGAGCCGTCCGGCGTCGCATTGCGGGTGCGCTGCACGCCATCGCGTTCGGCCTCTTCGCGCTCCTCGAATGGCGTCGCATCGTCGGTTTCCGCCTGCGCGGGCATGCCGCCAAACGAGGCAAGGACCAGAGCAGCGCCAAAGGCGCGCGAATACGATTGCGACATGGTGACTCCCCGGGGATTTGCCGTCGTGGCGCGGCGCAACCGGGAAGTCTAGGCAAATCGCCCCTCAATCAAATCATCCGTACGGACCAATCAATATCCGCCCGGAGACGGATTTGCCCGCACTTCCCTCGCCCGTTGGGGAGAGGGCGCGGTGAGAGGAAGCGTTCGGGTGTGGCGCGCCGTCACATCTGGCGATTGGGGAGCCCGTAGGTCGGTTCAAGCGGCGCAGCCGCGGAACCGACCGCCCGGATCTGCGCACTCGTCACGCGCATTGCCATCGAGCCTCAAACCGCGTCGGCTGCGCCCCGTTCGGGTCTTGAGCTGACTTACAAGTTGACGAGGTCCAGCACTGCCGGCCCCTGTTCGAAACGGATGTCGACCGGGATGTTCGCCGTTTCGAGGCGTTCGAGGTCGGCCGCGAGCGGCGCGCCGATCTTGCCCATGCGCTCGGTCATCGCGGTCGCCGCGGCGTAGTCGCCATCGCCCTGGATGGTCAGCAGCGCCGCGGAAAAATCCTCGACCGCCTGCGCCATCTTGTCGAAGTCGACTCGATAGCGACCTTGCGCGGCGTCACGCACGACGGCGCCGTGTTCGAGCAGGTAGTTGAAGCGGACCATGTTCGCGGTCGCGTGCGCATCCGCGGCCCCGAAGCGCACCGAGCGCAGGATGCCCGCGACGAAGGTCACGTAGTTGTCCATGAGCTTGGCCTTGTCGAGTTCACCCTTGTCGGCCAGCTTGCCGACCATGTACAGGCCGAGGATGTCGGCCTTGCCTTCCTCGAAGCTCGACGCCTGGTCCTTGAGCGCCTTGCGCACCGTGCCCTGGCCGTCCAGCGTGTTCTTGATGCCGAGTCCGTGCGCGACCTCGTGGAACATCGTGTTCTGGAAGAACGCATCGAAGGTCAGGTGCTGCTGCTGGTCCGTCGCAATGAGTTCGTGGGCGATCGGCAACATGATCTTGTCGAACTTGGCCTGCATGACATTCTCGAGCTGCAGGCGGCGCGTGCCCTTTTGCAACTGCACCTGTTCGTCGTTCGGCAGGTTGATCGCGATCGTCTTCGCGCCGACGTTCGCGTCGCCCGCGTAATACACGGCGAAATAGGCATTGAGGTCGGCATCCGAACCCGGCGTTTCGGACTTGTACGCATCCGGTACCGGCAGGCCGCGTTGCAGTTCCGGCAGGTATTTCGCGAAACGCTGGAGTTTCTCGCTCCACGCCTGGTCCTTGATCAGGACATAGGCCTCGTAGCTCGCCTTGTAGCCGAAGATCTGGTCCTCGTAGGTCTCGATCGGGCCGATGACGAGGTCGATCGGATTGGTCTTCATGTCCATCCACGCGAGGTCGCTCGCGCGGAAGTCGTCGGACAGCAATGCGTCGGCGCGCAGCTCGAGATAGGTGCGGAAGCCGGCGTCCTTCGCGAGTTTCGCGGCGTCGCGCAGCAAGTTGGCGGCCCGTTCCAGGTCTGGCTTGTAGGCTTCGTGATAGGGCAGGGTCACGAGTTTGCCGGTGTCGTCGCGGCGCAGCAGCGTGTAGAGGCTCGCCTTGTCCGCGAGATCGGCCTGCTCGAACTCGGCCTTGGTCATGTCGGCCGGATAGAACTGCGCGCCCGGCGGTCGCGGACCGACGCCGTCGATGAACGGATGGTCGTCGTTCAGGCGATCCCACGGGCCGTAGTTGATCTCGAACAACTCGCGCGTGGCCGCATCGTCGATACGCGCGACGAGCGCGTCCTTGTCCGCGACCGACTGCCGCCACCAGATCGCGTTCATCGTGTCGGCGGCCTCGATCAGCAGGCCGAGCATCCTCTTCTGCTCGGCATCGAGGTGCGAGAGGTCGGCGCCGAGCTTCACGGTCACGTAATCCGCGAGGTGCTGCTCCGCGTAGGACGGCGTCGTGGCCGCGTCGCTCGTGGGTGGCGCCGTTTCGGTCACTGGCGTCGCGGGCGGTGGTTCCGGATCGGGTGAACCGCCGCAGGCGGTGAGCACGCTGGCCGCGGCGAACACGACGGGAGCGAACAGGCGCTGGTTCATTGGAGACATCCCGGCAGGAAAGCATTCATCTTACCGGCCCTGTGCGGCGTCGCGTAGTGCCACCAGTCAGGTGGCTTGTGCGAGCGTGACGCATCGGGAATCCGGGCGGACGCGACATTCGGAGGCGCAACCATGCCAGCGAAATCGAAATCCCAGCAGAAGGCGGCCGGCGCGGCGCTGTCGGCAAAACGCGGCGACACCAAGGTCGGTGAACTCAAGGGCGCATCGAAGTCGATGTACGAATCGATGACCGAGAAGGAACTCGAGGAAATGGCCGGAACCGAGCGCAAGGGCAAACCCGAGCACAAGTCCGACTGACGAGGAGGGATGCCATGCAGAACGATACCCCGGAACCTGCGGATCTCGACGCGCTCGGCCAGCTCATCGAGGGCATAGAGGTCGCGATGCTCACCACGCGTGCCGCCGATGGCTCGCTGGTCAGCCGGCCCTTGCAAACCCTGGAACTCGATGCGAACGGCGACCTCGTGTTCTTCACGTCGGTGGAGAGCGGCAAGGTCGATGAACTGGCCGCGAATCCCGACGTCAATGTCGCGTATGCCGACGTGGACGCGAATCGCTATGTCTCGATCCGCGGTCGTGCACGCATCGACCGTGATCGGGCCACGATCGAGGAATTCTGGTCGCCTGCGCAGAAGGTATTCTTTCCCGAGGGCAGGAATGATCCTCGGCTCGCGGTATTGCGGGTGCGGGTACGGGATGCGGCGTGGTGGGACGCGGCCGGAAATTTCGTCGAGCGTTGGTTCGATTTTGCGCGCGCCCTGCTGAGCGAGGAAGCCTCGGATCTCGGCAAGCATGGGCACATACGGGCCTGAGCGGCGTCCGCCGCGCGGAATCCGGCTCAGGCGGCATCACCACGCAATTCGCGGACCCGGGCCTCGAGTCGCGCGGCGGTCGCGACGGTTCCGTCGATCGGCGGTCCCGCCACGACTTCGACGCGTGCGCGAAAACGCCGCGGCACGCGCATGCGGCCGAGTCGGCCCGCCTCGGCCGCAGCGCCGCGCCGGCTCCACATGCTCGACCACATGCCGCGCAGCGCGATCGGCGTCACCGGTACCGGACGGCGCGCGAGGATCTTCTCGACACCGGACTTGAACGGGCCGATCTCGCCGTCGCGGGTCAAGGCGCCCTCCGGAAAGATGCCGACGATCTGGCCGTCGGCGAGTGCGGCATCGATTTCGTCGAATGCGCGTTGCAGCAACGCCGGATCCTCGCGTGCGCCCGCGATCGGAATCGCGCGCGCGGTGCGGAAGATCCAGCGCAGCACCGGGATGTCGAAGATGCGGTGGTACATCACGAAGCGCACCGGGCGCGGAATGCTCGCGGCAAGGATCAACGCATCCATGTAGCTGACGTGGTTGCACACGACGAGCGCGGGCCCCTCGTCGGGGACGTGTTCCTCGATGCCTTCGATACGCAGGCGATACAACAGGCGCACCAGCAGCCAGCTCAGGAACCGCATCAGGAATTCGGGCACGATCGTGAAGATCCAGATCGACACGAGCACGTTCGCGATCGCGACACCGAGGAAGAGTTGCGGAATGCTCCAGCCGAGGAAGCGCTGCACGACGATGCCGAGCACCGCTGCGAGTACGATGAAGCCTGCATTCTGGATGTTGAGCGCCGCGATCACGCGCGACAGCTCGTTGTGCGGCGTGCGGCTCTGGATCAGTGCGAACAGCGGCACCACGAAGAATCCCGCGAACACGCCGATTCCGACGAGATCCACGGCGATGCGCCAGCTTCCGTCCTGGTGCAGGAAGCCGGCGACATCGAGCCCCGATGCGACCGCCGTACCGCTGTGCGCAAAATAGAGGTCGAGCAGGAACACGCTCATGCCGAATGCGCCGAGCGGCACGAGCCCGATCTCGACCGTGCGCGCCGAGAGCTTTTCGCACAGCATCGAACCGGCGCCGGTGCCGATCGAGAACAACGCGAGCGCGAACAAGTACAGCGTCGCGCCACCGCCGAGGTTGTCGACCGCCCAGGTCGGCAGTTGCGAGGTCAGGATCGTGCCGACGAACCAGAACCACGAAACGCCGAGCATCGCGTTGCGCACCGCAAGCTGCTTGCGGCCGAGGCGCAGGATCGCGAGCGATTCGGGCAACGGATTCCAGCTGACCACGAGGTCCGGTGCACCCGCTTCGGCCCGCGGGATGAAGCGGCTCACTGCATTGCCGAGGATCGCGAGCAGCACCACGGCGGTTGCCGCGGCCACCGGTCCGCGTGCATCGGCCAGCGTGAAGATCAGCCCGCCGAAGATCATGCCGAGCAGGATCGAGATCGAGGTACCCATCTCGACGAGGCCATTGCCGCCGGTCAGTTCCTCCGGTTTCAGCACGCTCGGCAGGATCGAATACTTGACCGGGCCGAACAGGGTCGATTGCACGCCGGTGCAGAACAGCGCGACCAGCAGCACGATCATGTTCTGCGTCACGAAGCCGATCGCGGCCAGTGACATGATCGCGATCTCCATCGTCGTGGTGATGCGGATCAGGCGCGACTTCTCGAGTTTTTCGGCGATCTGGCCTGCGACCGCGGAGAACAGGAAGTAGGGCAGGATGAACAACGCGGGCGCGAGGTTGGTGTACAGCGTGCGCTGCTCGGCATCGACGCCGAGCCAGAACAGCAGGCCGATGATCGCCTGCCGGTACACGTTGTCGTTGAATGCGCCGAGCGACTGGGTCAGGAAGAACGGCAGGAAGCGCCGCTGGCGAAGCAGCTCGAACTGGTTGTGCGCCATGCGATTCCCCTGCAAAGGCCCGGCCTGCCGGAAGCGGCAACGGCGCGGCGTCGGACAGAAACGCAATGTACCCGAGACGCCGCTCGGCTGTCGAAACGATGCGGGATCGGCGTGCGGTTCGCCGAGGCGCGCAGATGGCTGCCGCTCGGTGGGCAACCGCGGAGGGTGTTCGCGCCGCCCGTGTAAACTGTCGGCCCCGATTCGAGGAGCCGCCCGATGAAGACGACCCCATCGCCCCGCACGCAACGACCGGGCGGCACCCCATGAAGCTGCACACCAAGATGGGGATCGGTTTCGCGGTCGGCCTGGTCGGTGGCCTCATCGTGCATGTGTCGACCGGCGGCAACGCGGCCTGGCTCGAATGGCTGACGACCTGGGTCACCCAGCCGATAGGCCAGATCTTCCTGCGCCTCCTGTTCATGCTGGTGCTGCCGCTGCTGTTCTCGGCCCTCGTGGTCGGCGTGGCGGACATGGGCAACCTGCGCGCACTCGGCCGGGTCGGCTGGAAGACGCTCGCGTACACGGTGATCGTGTCGTCGATCGCGGTTGCGATCGGCATCCTGCTGGTGAACCTGTTCCATCCGGGAACCGGCGTGGATCCCGCGGTCGCGCAGACCTTGCTCGCGGACGCAACGTCGCGTGCGGGCGCGATCGTGGACAGCGCGAAATCGCAGCGCGAGGGCATCGAACTGCTGCTCGGCATCATCCCGAGCAACGTGTTCCGCGCCGCGGCCGACAACGACATTCTCGCGGTGATGTTCTTCGCGCTCATGGTCGGAGTCGGCATCGTCATGACCGACAGCCCCCGTGCGCGTCAGTTCAAGGGCATGATCGAGGGCCTGTTCGAGATCGCGATGACCCTGATCCATCTCGTCATCCGGCTCGCGCCGTATGCGGTCGCGTGCCTCGTGTTCAATCTCGCCGCGCTGTTTGGCTGGGACCTCATCGCCAAGCTCGCCGGCTACGTCGGCGTCGCGATCCTCGCGATGCTGCTGCATCTCGTGGTCGTGTATTCGCTCGCGGTGCGCGTGTTCGGCGGGTTGTCGCCACTGCGCTTCTTCCGCGGCGTGCAGGAAGCGATGGTCATGGCGTTCTCGACCGCATCGAGCAATGCGACCCTGCCGACCGCACTCAAGGTCGCCGAGGAGGAACTGAAGCTGCCGCGCCAGGTTTCGCGCTTCGTGCTGACCATCGGCGCGACCGCGAACCAGAACGGCACCGCGCTGTTCGAGGGCGTGACGGTGCTGTTCCTCGCCCAGTTCTTCGGCATCGACCTCAGCCTGACACAGCAGATCCTCGTCATGTTCGTGTGCATCCTCGGCGGCGTCGGAACCGCCGGCGTGCCGGCCGGTTCGCTGCCGGTGATCGCGCTGATCTGCGGCATGGTCGGGGTGCCGCCGGAAGGCATCGGCCTGATCCTCGGCGTCGACCGCCTGCTCGACATGTGCCGCACCACGCTCAACGTGACCGGCGATCTCGCCGCCGCGGTGGTCGTGTCGAACGGGGAGCCCGACGTGCAGGGCGAAGGGTTTCCCGAGCCGCAGGGAGTCGGCACCTCGCCGTCCTGAGGAAGGCCGGCCCGTCGCGTTTCCTTCGGCGGGATGGTGACCCCGCGGATCGCAGGTCGTTCAGCCCGACTCAGGTCGCGCCCATGTCGCGCGGTGCGCGGTGCGTCGAGGCCGGATGCTCGAATCGTGACCGACTCCCCAGCCTGCCGGTGCCGGCGCGCGTACGGTGATACGCGCTTGCGCGGCCATTCCGCGCGACGGATGCCGGGAGGAGGCAATGATGAAGCACGGCGATATCGTGATCGGGTTGGTCCTGGCGGGTCTCACGGCAGGCGGAGGCGGGCCGGCTACTGCGGGCACCGCGCTCGAACGGTTGGGAATGGACATACTGCCGGTGTCCGATCCACGCGCGGCGATCGTCCCGCGCGGTGGACTCCCGGTGCCCGCGATCCTCGTCGCCGAGGAAACGGCGACCCTGCCAGGTGGGGACGGCCTGCCGGTGAGCGTGCTCAACGCACCATTCACCAATGGCGTCGGCGATGCGGGCTTCACGGGCGCGTTCGATGATGCCGGGACAAATGACCATTTCGTCGCGTTCGACGGCGCCATCGCCTGGCGCAACAGTGATTCGGCGGGCAGCGTCCTGACCGGCAGCGAAGGCACGATGGGCATCAGCGACGCGGCCGGGTTCATCTACAGCCCCTCGGTCGATGGTGGCGACGCCGTGTGGACCCAAAACGGCCTGCTCGCGGTCGAGGGAACCCAGGCGCCGGGCTTCGCCGACGGCACCACGACGACCTTCCACAGCCGCCCGACCATGACCCCGGATGGCGCCGCGTACTGGATCGCCGGCTTCAACGACACCGGCGGTACGGGCACCGAGGGACGCGTGTTGTATCGCGCGAGCGATGCGACGCCCGGGACGATCTCGATCGTGCTGCGCTCCGACGACCTGGTCGATGGCCTGCCGATCGCGCGTTCGAGCGGCGTCGGCTTCGATTACCGGATTTCCGACAACGGCGCGCATCACATCCACGTGCTTTCTCTCGATACCGGCGGCGCGGACATCGAAGTCGTCTACGTCGACGGCGCGGTGGTCGCGCGCGAGGCGGAGCCAACCGGTGACGGCGACAACTGGGAAGCGCTGGACCTCGTGTCGATCAACGACGCGGGCGATTACCTGTTTTCGGGTAATACCGATGCCGACACCGCGACGGCCGAATTCATCGCCCACGATGGGTCGATCGCGGTGCGCGAAGGCGACAGTATCGACGGTGTGTCGCTCGCATCCGCCAGCGTGCAGGCCGTGAGCATCAACAATGCCGGCCAGGCCGTACATATCTGGTCCACTGGCGGTGTCGACCACCTGTTCGCGAGCTGCGATGCATCCGACCTTGCGGCCAGCTCGCGGCGCCTGCTTTCCGCCGGTGACAGCGTCGATTTCGATGGCGATGGCGTAGCCGACGCGGTGATCGCCGATTTCAACGCCAGCAGCGCGATCGGGCCGGGTCTCGACCTTGCCGAGGACGGCCGGGTGTTCTTCGATGTGGACCTCGATGCGGGTGGCACCGAGGAAACCGGAGCGATCATTTCGATCGCGATGCCGGCCTGCGACCGGATCTTCGCCGATGGCTTCGAGATGCCGTGAAACGGACGGGCATCGCGGCATCCGACCTCCCGCGAGACGACACAGGACTCGTGGGAGCGGCGAAGCCGCGATGCCTTCCCTTGCCGGAGTCCCGCATCGCGCGTTGCGCCGCTCCCGCGGCGAGTCGCGCTATGGGCCGTCGAAGCCGTTCGCGAAGATCACGTCCGAGGCGTTGACCGTCAACGATACCGGCACCGGTACCAGGTCGTTGGACGGATCATTGGTGAGGATGCAGAGCAGGGACGAATAAGCGCCCGGAGCGAGTCCGTTCGCATCGACCCCGATGTCCGAGTTGACTGATGCGCCGCCCGGGACCGTGCCCAGCGCCGGCGACGCGGACAACCACGGGATGTCGCTGGTGCCGGCGCAATCGGATTCCGCCTCGGCGATGTTGAACTCGAGCCCGCTCGCGGCCTCGCCGGTGTTCGAGACCGTGAGCGTGTCCGAAGCGGATTCCCCGGTTTCCACGACGAATGCGAAGGACGTCGGTGCAACCTCGGCAACCGGTGGCGGTGGCTCGCCACCTTCCACGGTGATCATGCCGGTCATGCCCCCGCCGCCATGGACCACGCATTCGTAGGGTACCGAACCGGGCGTGTCGAGGTTGATCGTGAACGTCCACGGGTCGCCGCTTGGATCCCCGTTGCCGCCCGCGCCATCGCCATCGCAGCCGTTCGCACAGCGAAACTCCGTCACCGATCCCGGCAGGGATTCCACGTTGTGGAATCCGCCCGCATTCGTGAACGTCACCGTATCGCCAACCTGGACCGTAAGCGTGTTCGGCACGAACGCGAGCCCGGCACTGCCACCGACGCTGACCTGGAAATCCTCCGCCTGCGCCGGGGCGCAG
>CAYWZC010000015.1:2622-13411 GCA_964462745.1 uncultured Rhodanobacteraceae bacterium | reverse complement strand
CCCGGCACTGCCACCGACGCTGACCTGGAAATCCTCCGCCTGCGCCGGGGCGCAGGCCCCGCAGGCAATCACCACGACCGCGAATCCGCGAACCGACATGCGAACCTCCAGCCCCGCTGGGGCATGCGTGAAAGGAAGGGCCCACGCGTGATTCGCGCTGCCCGGGCACACAATGGCGTAGGTGCGGGAAGGACGCCGTTTGGTTGCGTGGAGCGACGGCGCCCCGGCAGGGGGTGGTGGAACTCGGCGGTGACGGGAAGTGGCGCGATGCCTGTTCGAAGGGGGCGTCGTGTCTGCTACGGCGCAAAAACCGAATCGAGATACTCGATGTCGGGCGCCGCGAGCGCGTTGCGATGGCCACCGACCTTGCCTTCGCGGACCTTGGGAAATCCGCTCTTCGGCTTCAGCCACGGCTGCGGGAAACTGAGCGACTGCTCGACTTCGCGCATGCGCTCGAACGAGGCGTTGCGCACCGCTTCGACGATCGCCGCGTCGTCGACCGGAAATCCGTAGTAGGCGAGGATGCGTCCCACGGTCGCCGCGGCATCGGCGTGGCATTCCTCGTAGGTGACGACCGGAAACCCGAGTTCGGCGACGATTTCGCGCCACATTGCGCGAAAGCGCTGCAGGTTGTGTGCGCCGAAGTAGTCGTCGCGGATGAACTCGGAAATGTTGCCCTCGTAATGGAAGAATTCGCGGAAGCGGCCGGTGACTTGCCAGTACAGGCTGACCATCACGTCGCGCGGGTCGCGCTCGAGATAGACGAGGCGGTCGACCTGACGGTAGTGCTCGATGCGCGAAGCGACATCAAAGTCGTGCGGTGGCCGGGCGCCGTCGTTGAACTCGAAGCGGTCATGGTGGAACGCGATGGCCGGTTCGTGGCCCAGTTGGCCGAGCATGTAGCGAATCCAGGTGCGTCCGGACTTCGGGAAGGAGACGAACTGTCGGTTCACGACCGGTCTCCGGTGGTGCGCACGTACAGGGCGAGATCGCCGAGGTTCGCCGAGCGGGATGATTCGTCGCCGGGCGGAATGCGAGAGAAGCCGGCCTGTTCGATCGTGTCGTGGATGCGGTCTGCGTGGGCGAACGCGGCGGGTGTCCGGATCGCGAAGTACTTGCCGGCAAGATCGATCGCATGACGCAGCATCGTCATGCGCGCGCGCGCATCGATGTGATGGTGGATGCCGAGGTACAGGACCATGTCGTAGCAGTCGCGCAGGAGGTCCGCGTTTGCTTCGAGGAATCCCGGTGGGTCGGAAAGATCGGCTTCGCGGAACACCGCGTCACCCGACGACGCGCAGATCGCGTTCGCGAAACGGACCCGTGCAGCGTCCCGCTCGAAACCGTGCACGAGGCTCGCGCCGTTGCGCAGGAACTCGCGCGCGACGAGTCCTTCGGCGCTTCCGAAATCGATCAACGTCGCTCCCTCCGCATGTGCTAGGAGCGGCTCGAGCCCCGCGAGGCGATCCCTCGGCGACCACTTGCCGAACAGACCGAGTTCCGGTGCGTGCAGGTAATGCTCGGCATGGTCGTTCAGCAACAGGCGCAGCAGGTCACCGGCGTAGCGTTCCCAGGAGTATTCCGCAATCGCGTCGCGCCCGTGTTCGGTGAGTTCGCGGCACAACGCGGCATCGGTGCGCAGGCGCTCGATCGCGGCCGCAATGGGTGCCGCGAGCGGCTCGTCGACGACGAGCGCGGTTTCCTCGTGCCGCGCGAAGGGGGTCGTTCCGTGACGCGTGCACACGAGGGGCGTTCCGCTCGCCATGGCCTCCGCGGCAAGATTCGCCCAGCCCGCGTGGCGTTCGCTCATGACCACGCAATCGACCTCGTGATAGAACGCACGCAGGCCTGCTTCATCGAGGGTTCCGGTCAGCTGAATGCGTCCGGTCGCCACCAGGTCCGCGTAGCGTGTCGCGACGTCACTCCGATCCGGTCCGTACAGGCGCAACGCAACGGACGATGGAAGATGATCGAGCGCCGCGATCAGCGCTTCGGGGTTCTTCGACAATTGTCCGCCGACGATCCACTTGCCGTCGGACAACGGGTGGCAGCGATATGTGGGCGGGCGAAACGCTTCGGCATCGACGGCGCCCGCCAGCAGGTGAAAGCGCCGGGCCTGGAAGTCGGTGAATGTTCCGACCGGCCAGTCGTTGTTGTTGAACACCACGACATCGGGCGCGAAGCTCGCATTGACGCGCAGGAACCGGTCGTGCAGGGTGCGGTCGTTGAGCACGTGCTGCACACGCAGGCCGAAGGCGGGCGCGCGCAGTTCGGCGAACGCCTCGATCGTCGAATCCGGAAATCCCGCGCCGGGTACCATGACCGCGTCCCAGCGGGTGGCGGATGCAGCGGCAACGTCGAGGACCGGAAACTCGCTTCGCCATTCCGGCGCCGCCGAGTCGGCAAACCGGACGAAGGCGAGTTCATGGCCATCGCGCCGCAGTACCTTGCCCACGCGCTCGAAGCGCAACAGGCCCCCGCTCATGACCATGTCGTGGCAGGCGACGAGGATGCGTTGCGCGCGTACCGGTTGCGGGCGTGCTTCGTGGCGAAGCTTCTGCAGGACCACGATCTTGCCCGCCGATTCCACGACCCGATAGCGTCGTGTCGCGACGATCTCGGCGATCAGGCGCGACGGCCCGCACGCGTCGTCGATTGCGTCGTCGAACGCGATCAGCCCGCCTAGCACCACATGCGGATCCCAGCATTCGAAGTCACGTCGCACGGATGCGTAGTGGTGGTCGCCGTCGATGAACGCGAGTCCGATCGACAGCGCCCAAGTGGGCGCCACGTCCTCGCTTGACAGGTTGACGAGCGCGACCTCGTGGAAAGCACCGGTCCGGCGCATCGTTTCGTAGAACGCGCCGCGGTCCTGCGTACCGAACTGCCCACCGTAGAAACCGGCGAATGGACGGTGCGGCTCGATGCAGAAGATCGGGATCTGCAGTCCGCGATCGCGGACCCCGAAGGCCAGCGCAACGGCGGACTTGCCATGGTAGGAGCCGACCTCGACGATGCACCCGTCGGCGACCCGGCCCGCCAGCCGTCGCAACAGGCCACCTTCGTGCGTCGTGATTCCGCCCTTCAGGCCGTCCATCAACGCATCGAAATCATCCGGCATTCCCGAACTCCAGGCATTCTTCATGGTCTGCGAACGCGCAAGATCCGAGCGCGCGGGATTCGAGCTTGTATGCCGCATACCCAGCCTCTAAGCTTATCACTTTGCCCGTCGACGCCTGCCTCCGGCCAGGTTTTCAGGTAGCCATGTATCTTCGTCGCCTCGTTGCAACCATCGCCTGCGCAAGCGCCGCGTTTTCTCTACCCTCGATCAGTCATGCATGCAGCGGAAGTCTGCATGTCGAACTGCGCGACGCCGGCGTGTATACGCTCGACCATGCGGCGATCGTCGCAGCCCAACCGGGTCTCGATGGATGCGCGAGCGCGGACCTGAAACTGACCCGGGCCGGCGATGAAGTGCCGATTCGCATCGTCGGTGACAAGGATGGTCGCTTCGCCGCGGGCGCCCGGATCGAATGGGTCGGCGAACCGCTGCACGGGCCGGAAAGCTGGTACAACCCGTTCGCGACGTTCAACGTGTATCTGCTGTCGGCGGTGTCCGGCGAGCACGAACGCATGCGCGAGTTTGCCGCGGCGCCTGCCGATGCGGTTGCCGCGCCGTTGTTGCGACGTGTCCATCTGGAGCAGCAGGAACTGCTTGTGCGGTTGGACCGGGCGACGATGAAGCCCGGTGACGAGCCCGACTTCTGGCAGTGGGCGAAGTTGACCAATGCCGATGCGCAATGGTTCGAGATCCGGTTCGACGTCGACGATCTCGCACGCCCGGATCGTGCATCCACCACGGCCGTGGCGACGTTGGCGCTGCGCGGGATGTCGAACATTCCGCGTCGTGCGGGCAAAGTGGACGAGACTCCGGACCACGTCGTCGAACTGGCCCTCAATGGCGAGCCACTGCCGACCCTGGAATGGGACGGTCGCGACGAGGAGCGCATGCAGGTCGAACTGCCGCTCGCATTGCTCGAAGCGACCGGAAACACGCTCGCCCTGCGTACGCCCAAGCGCAACAACCGGGCTTGGCCGGACAAGCCGGTCGTCGATGTCGTCGTGCTCAACTGGGCGGATCTCGTCTATCCGATCGGAGGCGATCTCGACCGTGGTAAAGCGCCGTTCGAGGCCGCCGGCGAGGGCGGCTCGCGGGCGATCGAGGTTCTGCGTGGCGAGTCCGGCAATGTCGCGTTCTACAGTGACGCGGGCGAGTTCCGGCTGGCGGATGCTTCCGGCGGCGATCGCATCCGCTTCATGGCAACCGAGGGCGCTACGATCCATGTTGTCGCGGACGAGGATCTTCGCCGGCCCGCTCGCGTGCGCAAGGTCGCGGCGTCGAACCTGCGTGCGGCCGAACCTGGTTTCGACTACCTCATGATCAGCCATCCGAACCTCATGGAGGCGGTGCAGCCGCTGGCCGAGTTCCATCGCCAGCGTGGTATGCGGGTGGCGGTAGTCAGCGTGGACGACATCTACGACCAGTTCCATGCCGGCATCTCGCATCCGGCCGCAATCCGCGATTTCATCGCGTGGGGCCGCGAGCACTGGCAGGTGAAGCCGCGCTACGTGCTGCTGGTCGGCACCGCGAGTTTCGACCTGCGCCACGCGATCGACTCCTCCTACAACGAACACCAGGTGCAGGATCCGCGCACCGGCACGGGCAAGGTGCAGCGCACCGACACGGCCCTGCTCGCCGAATTCCCGCATCCCGGGGAAGCGGTGCCGGACCGCAACCTGATCCCGACCTGGCAGTACCCGTCGCCGCAGGGCCAGTCGGCGACAGACAATCCGTACGTGGCGCTCGGCGAGAGCGACTTCCATCCCACGATCGCAATCGGACGCTTCCCGGTGGTGACGCCCGAGGACGTCGCGGCGATCGTGAGGAAGACGATCGACTATGCGACGCATCCGGCGCCGGGTGCGTGGCGCAGCAAGGTCATGTTCATCACCAACGAAAGCAAGCACTTCCACCGCGCGTCCGATCGCATCGCCGAGGACATCGAGCGCCAGGGCTTCACTGCCGAGAAGGTCTACGCCAGTGCCGACGAGGCGGACAATCTGCAGCACCAGGCGGCGATCAAGTCCAATCTCAATGATGGCAGCCTTCTGGTCCATTTCCTCGGTCATGGGGGGCGTTTCATCTGGCGCTCCGGACCGCCGGATTTCCGCAAGAACCACGATCTTTTCACGCTCGATGATGTCAGCGCATTGCATAACGGCAATCGCCTGCCGATGGTGCTTTCGATGACGTGCTATTCGGGTTCGTTCGACAATCCGAACTCCGACACCATCGGCGAGCGCTTCCTGCGCGAACCGGACCGCGGTGCGGTGGCCGTGCTTGCCGCGTCCTGGAGCAACGCGCCGAGCGCCACGTTCTCCAAGGATCTGGTCGACAAGTTGCTCCAGCCGGGAATGCGGATCGGCGATGCGATCGTCGCGGCGAAGGGCAACAGCCGGGATCGCGTGCTCGTGGAAACCTACAACCTGTTCGGCGATCCGGCACTGGTTCTCGACCGTCCGCGGGGCGACATCGGCATCGCGCGCGCCCCCGATCGCTGGAACGACCGCATCGCGGTGCGTCTCCCGCGCGATCGCTTCGATGGCAAGGTAACCGTCAACTGGCTCGACGAAGGCGGCGTCGCGCTGGCTTCCCACACCTATGCGGCAGACGGAAACCTGTTCGTCCTCCCGGTTCCCTCACCAAACATTGCCGGGGTCAACATATACGCCGAGGATTCGGCCAGTGGCGCGGATGCGCTGGGCTTCCTCGATTTGCGTCCGCCCGCACCGGAACCCGAAATCACGCAGCCGCGGGAGCTGGTCCCGGAAGTGAAACCGAAGAAGGTCGCGGCCAGACCCGCGCAACCGCGCCCCTCGAATCTTCCGGACAAGATCGGCTCGTTCGATTTCGAGTATTCCGCTGCCACGGTCCTTCCAGCGAGCGCCGATGTCGCAGCGAAAGGGGGCGGGGCGGCCGCAGGGGTAGCCGCGTCAGCCGCGGCAGTAGCCGTCGATCCAGGGACCGGCAAAGGCCAGCCCTAGCAGCAGCGCGCCGAGCACGGCGCCGATGACGAGTCGTGAGCGTGGCAATGAGGCGATGCCATTGCCAGGCCACAAGCGAACCAGTGCATTTGCGGCGAAGCCGCAGAAGATCGGCACCATCGGCAACAGGTAGCGCGCCTTCACATGCAGGCCAAGGTACAGCGCAAGCTGGTAACCGAGCAGGCCAAGCAGGATCCACAGCCATGGCTTGCGCCAGTCGCGTTGCAGGCACAGGCCGAACGCGAAACCCAGCAGCATCACGGCATGCGCGGCGTGTGAACTCCAGCGCACCACGGAAACGATGGTCGGTGGAGTCGGTGGGTAGCTGCTGATGTAGCCTGCGCAGGCCGGACCCGGTAGCTGGGTCAGCAACAGCGACTTGCTCTCGAACAGTCGGAAGTATTGGCGTCCGAGTTGTGCGGAAACAAGGGACAGCGGCGGCGTCTGCTCGAGGCGCTCGTCGATCTCGCGCCAGGCCCAGGCATTGCGTTCGTCGGCGGTATTGCCGCTGCGCAGGTACTCGCCGAAGTAGGTTGCCGATGGC
The DNA here is from genome assembly GCA_964462745.1 of uncultured Rhodanobacteraceae bacterium. GTDB lineage: Bacteria > Pseudomonadota > Gammaproteobacteria > Xanthomonadales > Rhodanobacteraceae > Dokdonella_A. The sequence continues at coordinate 6,762 of CAYWZC010000015.1, read as the reverse complement.
CCGCGAATGTAATCGTTGCGGGCCACGTCGCCGAGGCCGATCAACAGGTTGATCGCCGAACTGTCCGCGATGCTCCAATGGCCCGTGTTGCGATGGCCCGCAACGAGCGCGGGGGCCGTGACGGCGGCAAGCGCGGTGAGGAACAACGCGGCGCCGGTCCAGCGCACCCGAAGCGGCCGCCACGTCACGAAACACAACAGCAACAATGGCCAGAACCCGGTCAGCAGGCTCTTGAACAGCAGTGCGAGGCCAATCAGGAGCCCCGCGCCGAACGCGGCAAGCGGACGTGGCGCCTGTGGGAGCAACAGATCCATCGCGAGCAACAGCACGAACAAGTGTGGGATTTCCGGCCACAGATAATGGGCATACGCGGCGTTGCCGGGGTTCAACAGGAACAGCGCCGCAGCGATCGCGCCGGCCATGGCATCCCCGCCCAGCCGTGTCCAAAGCCGCGCGACCAGCAAGCCGCAGCCGAGGAACAGCAGGGTCTGCACGAACTGCACGTGGAGTACGACATCGCCGCCGAACCAAGCGGTCGCGGCGATCAACAACCCTTGCGCCGGCGGCCAGATGTCGCTCGCATGCCACGGTCCGCCGGCGAGGATCGCGCGCGCGCTGTCGAGATAATGGACTTCGTCACCGACCAGTCGCTTGTCCGGACCGTGGTAGTACAACCACCACAACAGCATTTGTTGCGCGACCAGCAGGGAGAGCGCGACGAAGACGCCGGCCACGAACCGGCGCGAACGAAATATTTCGCGCAAGCCGGGCGCGGCAGGCTGGAGGGGATTCATGTGCACAAGGGTTCGCGATTTTCGCGGATGATGCAACTGGCAGGCATCATCCTTGTTGGGAGCAGTGGCAGCCACGATACTTGTTTCGACACGCGCAGGATCATGCCCCCGATGTTTCCACACCTGTCCGACGAATCACCATGAACCCCGACCCCTCACGTACGCCGCAGACCCTGGCCCGGGATGTCCTTTTGCTGCAGGCGAAGCTGCTGCTGGACGCGGCGCGCGACCTCGCGTTGAGTCCGCTCACACTGGGCGCCGCGTTGCTCGATTTCGCGTTGTCCGGGCGCCAGGCGCCGCGCTACTTTCGCATGGTCCTGCGTTTCGGCGAGCGCAGCGACGAGTGGATCGACCTGTGGTCGGGCGCGCGGGACGCGCAGGCGCCGCCACGGGAGAACGTCGACGCGCTGCTCGCGCGGGTCGAGGACGTGATCCGCGATCCCGCGACCGGAGCGCGGCGTGCGCGCGTACTCAAGCGCTGGGCCGAACGCGAACTGCGTCGGCGAATCGAGGCGAGTTCATCGACAGGCGATGGGTCCGCCCGGCAGCCGATATCGAAACCACCGCGCGACGAAACCTGAACGCGCCGATACCGGCGTGATCCGGTTCACACGCACGCGCGGCAATCGGGCTTAGGCTGCGAGCTTCCGGGCTTTCGGCAAACGCATGGCCATCCGTGCCACCCATGTGCGCAGCGACGACGAACTGATCGCGATCAACCGCGACTTCTACGAGGCCCTGTGGGGAGAGGCCGAACTGGTCGGGCCGCAGCGCTTCAATACCTGGCCGCTGGTGGAGCAACTTGCGACGCAATCGCGTCGTGCGCTGGAAGTGGGGCCGGGCCTGCGCCCGCGGTTGCCGCTCGACGGCACCCAGTTCATCGACATCAGCGTCGCGGCGATGCGACGGTTCCACGCGCGTGGTGCCAGCGCGACCATCGGCCGGATCGCGGCGTTGCCGTTTTCCGATCGCGCGTTCGACCTGGTTTGCGCGTTCGACATCGTCGAGCACGTCGATGACGATGCGGCTGCGTTGTCCGAACTCGCGCGCGTGGCCGCGCCGGGTGCGGCGTTCGTGCTCTCCGTCCCGTTGCATGAAAGCGCGTGGACCGCATTCGACGATTTCGTCGGCCACCGGCGCCGCTACGAGCCACGGGATCTGGACGCGAAACTGCGCCACCATGGTTTCGCGATCGAGCGCAGCGCGGTGTACGGCATGCAACCGGAATCCTCGCGCCTCGTCGATCTCGGCATGTGGTTCCTCATCCACCGGCGCGAACGTGCGATGTGGTGGTACAACCGCGTATTCATGCCGATCGGTTTGCGCATGCAGAAGCCGCTGCGCTGGCGCACGGGCCTCGTCGATGATCCCGGCGTCGACACCGTGATCCTCGTGTGCCGCAGGAACGCGGCCATGCTTGCGGGCCGGACATGATCCGGCAAGGCTCCGCCACTGCCCTGATCGTGTGTTTCAACGCCCGATCGACGCCAGCGGTGTTATCCGGGTTGTGCGCATTGCAGGCGGAATCCGGTCGCATCCAGTGGCATGATGGTCGCATCGGCGGGCGACGAGTCCGAGCCGGACACGACCGGAGGATCGCTTGGATTCCTGTGCAAACTGCGGCGCGGTGCTGGTCGGCGAGTTCTGCCACCGCTGCGGGCAGAAGCGGTTCGTGGAACGCGACCGCCGACTCGGCCACCTGTTGCGTGAATTCGCTTCGAGTGCGACCGACCTCGACAGCCGCGTTTGGCGGACCTTGCGCGCGCTCTTGTTCCAGCCGGGATTGTTGTCGCGCGAGTACCTGCGCGGGCGGCGCGCAGACTGGCTATCGCCCGCCTCGCTGTTCCTGGCGGTCAGCTTGGTCTATTTCCTCGCGCCGATCCATGGCGGGGACCTGACGTTGCAGTTCAATTCGCAGGTATCCGCACGAATCCGGGCCCTCGCGATCGGCCCGGACGTGAACTTGAGCGAAGAGCAACTCCGGTTCCCCGGACAGTCGCATTCCCGCATTACCTCGAACTGGATCGACGAGCGCGTACGGAAACGCGACGCGGCGGCACGCGAGGCGTCGCATGGGGCAGGCGGCTACACCTACCGGGATTATCGGTTGGCCTACGATGCGATGGCCGACAACGTCAGCAAGGCGCTGGTGATCCTGCACGTGCCATTCGCCGCGCTGGCATTGATGGCGCTGTTCGCGCGCCAGCGGCGCTACTTCGCGGAGCACTTCGTCGTGGCCTTGCACTACTTCGCATTCTGGCTGGTCGCGTTGGAGGTGATTTCGCAACTGAACAACCTCGCCGGGTTGCTGCCGCCGGCGTGGGCGCCGCCCCAGTCCACGTACGATTGGACGATGCGTACGTTGCTGCCGGTGTATGCCATCCTCGCGCTGCGGCGTGCGTATGACGTGGGCTGGTTCAAGGCATTCATCGCGGCATTCGGGATGTTGGCCGTCGTGATCCTCGCCAACCTCTATGTGTATCGCACGATACAGTTCCTGGCCACGTTCGTGCTGACCTGAACCGTTGCGGCCGACGCACGGCGCATGCGGCGCTACTGGTGCGTCACGTTGCGTTACGCTCCGCTGTGACATCGTCTTGCGCCGGACCGGAGCGGAGCGTGGACATGATCGAAATCCTGCCAGCCTCAGCGCACGTCGCGGCGTTCCACTTCAGCGGCACGTTGCACGTGGAGGACTACGATCGCTGCATCGAGCTGATCGAGGCGCGGCTCGCGGACCATCGGCGCATCACGATCTTCTGCGACCTGACCGGCATGAGCGGCATCGAGCCGGCCGCAATGGCCAAGGATCTGCGTTTCGCGCTCGCGAAGTTCGGCGAATATCGGCGCTTCGCACGCAGTGCGGTCGTCACCGAACAGGCCTGGTTGTCGGGTATCACGAAGTTCGCCGCGATGTTTTTTCCGCACACGGAGATCCGCACCTTCTCGCCAGCGGAAAGGGATGCTGCGTTCGCGTGGGCGGACGAGGAACTGCCGGGGTCGGGATGACGCTGTACTTCGCCGCGGCGCCACGTTCGGCATCGGGAGACGCCGGACCCGCGAGTTCGACGCGGCGTATTGCCAATGACGAATCGGGTCCACGAGAGTCGTGCGCGGCGCGTACGCGCCTTGCGTCATCTTTCCACGAAAGCCTTCAGGCGTTCGAGTGATTGGTCCCATTGCGCGGAGAGCCGATCGATCCAGGTACCCAGATCCGAGATCCGCTTCGGATCGAGCGTGTACAGGCGTTCGCGGCCGCGTCTCTGGCAGCGCACGATGCGTGCACGTTCGAGCACGCGCAGGTGCTTGCTGATTGCCTGGCGGGTCACGGGCTCGTCCGCCGCGA
>CAYWZC010000015.1:0-2522 GCA_964462745.1 uncultured Rhodanobacteraceae bacterium | reverse complement strand
AGCACGCGCAGGTGCTTGCTGATTGCCTGGCGGGTCACGGGCTCGTCCGCCGCGAGTTGCGCGATCGAGCGTCGCGAGCCGTCGCCGAGTTTCTCGACGAGGGCGAGCCGGGTCGGGTCGCCGAGCGCGGCGAACACGGCTGCGGCTTCCGGGGTGCGTGGCGCGCGGCCCGCCTGTGCGTTACCCGACATGTTCGCGGATGTTCTGCATCTGGATCGCCCAGCCGCCTTCATTCATGCGGAACGCCTCGGCGCGGCGGGCTTCCGGGATCCGGTCGAATCCGGATTCGGTGACACGCAACAGGGTTCCGCCCTTCGCGGTCGGTTCGAGGCGGAACTCGACCAGGGTAGACGGTTCGTTCGAGTAGTCGGCATCCGGCTCGACCGCGGCGGGGTGCCAGGTGAACGAGAACAGACGTTCGGCTTGCATTTCCTGCACGACCGCGCGCCACACGAGTTGCTCGTAACCCGGATACGTGATGTGGCCGCGCGATTCCCTGCCGGGTTCGAATGGACCTTCGAGTTTCACCCGGAACCATTCGCCGAACTCGCGGTGGTCGGTGAGCGCCCGCCACACACGGGACGGGGGTGCGTCGAGTTCGATCTCCTTCTCGATGCGATCGTGCATGGTTGCCTCCGATTGGGACATGGCGCCGGTTCGGTAAAGAGCAACCCGGCGGTTGCGCGACAGTTTGCGCCGTGTGGAATGAAATCGCAACCCTCAAGTTGCGAAATTCAATCCGGCCGGCGGTGTCGTCATTCCGGGTTGTCGTCGTTCGAGCGAAAGCCGGCAGCGCTTCACGGCTGCCCACGGCGAGTTTTGACCACGGTTGCGTGGAGGTCGGATTACCTGCTTCGCTCGCTTCTTCGGTGTCGCCCCTTCGGGCATCCTGCACACGTCGCGCATGCCCTACTTGCGCAGAAGGTCGAGGCGCAGGCTGGCGGCGATCTGCTCGCGCCACGAATCCATGACCTCTGCCTCGGCCGCGAATTCGGGCCAGCGGGTGACCGCCGCGGTCACTTCGGCGAGGATCGTCTCCGCGCGACCGCGCTTCATCGAGGCGCTCTTCGCGCAGGCACGAAAATCCTCGAGCGTGAAATCGTCGCGCTTGCCGTTCATCGACATCTGGTGCCGCGAGGTCCAGATGCCGTCCGGATTGTAGCTCCAGGTCACGTCGAACGCGGGCGACAGCGACCAGCGTCCGGCCTTGTCCATGAGGAACGCGATGTTCTTGACGTGGTCGTCCTGGTTGCGCGCGACGATGTTGAATGCCATGCGCCGGAATTGTTCCTCGATCGCGGCCATCGGCAGGCCGAGGCGGCGGATCACCGCGAGCGCCTGCTCGTAGCTGTATGCGCCGGGTGCGTTGTAGTCGTAGTGGGCGAGCGCGCCGAGCGATTGCATGTGCAGCTTTTCGCCGCGGGCGAGGCGGTCGAACCGCCGACTCATGAAGTGACGCCTGCCGCCTTCCTCGAACAGGCGGCATTCGCTGGTCGTGATGCCGGCCGCGCGCGCCATCTGCGTGTAGGCGTATTCGATCGCGCCGAAACCCTGCGGGTCCTCGAGCTCCCGATCGCGATTGCCCGCGACGCCGTCGAATTTCAGGATCCAGTAGCCGAAGGATTCGTCCGTCGCGACCTGGCCCGAACGCACCTCGTTGGTTTCCGGATTCCACGCGATGACCGCTTTCGCGCGCGCGCCGCCGGCCGAGGTGCCGACGCGCAGGATGTCGCGCAGCGCGTCGGCCTTGTCAGGACCGGCGAACGAGTCACGCAGATGATTGCGCTGGCTGAGTACGTCCGAAGCGAGTTGCACCAGGGCGTCGATCTCGACGGTTCCCGCGTCGCGTGGCTTCGGGCCGGTCGCCGGGGCGTACTCGAGCGCACCCATGCCGCGCGTGCCGGTGTAGCACAGGCGCTCGACGGCATCGAAGCTGCCCGGCGCGCGGCCCTGGGTTGCGAGCCATGCATCGATGAGCGCGTTGCCGAAGCGGTCCGGCAGCGAGTCGGCGAGCAGGCCGGGCAGGCCGTGGAAGGTTCCACGCGGAAGTTGCGGAAACGCATGGATCCGTTCGCCGAGCGGCATCACGAGCGGCGATACCTCGATACCGCTGCGCGCGAACTCCGGGGTGTACTGGAACGCCGCGGTGTCGTGGTCGTCGACGAGCGACACCGCACCAATCGTGCGGCCCCACATGCGGACTTCGGCGATCGTGCTCACGCGTCGTCGTCCCAGCTCCATTCACGCGCGGGCGATTCGGGTTCGCGCACGCCGGATGCGCGCCGGCGCTGCCTGCCCTGCAGCTTGAGTTGCGCGAGCGGACTCGGCAACGGGGGCGGCACGAGCGCCTCCAGGCCATCCAGCAGGTCCAGCGCGCGCAGGATGCGTGCGAAGTTCGCGAGTTGCGCGGATTCGCCGGCTTCGATCCGCTCGACCGTGCGTTTCGACACGCCCGCGGCTTCGGCGAGTTGCGCCTGGGTCAGATTGCGGGCCAGGCGCTGGCGCGCGAGACGCTCGCCGAG
>CAYWZC010000014.1:13107-41862 GCA_964462745.1 uncultured Rhodanobacteraceae bacterium | reverse complement strand
GCGACGACGGCCGGATTCAGCAATTCGAGTGCATTCATGACGCGCGATGATGCCACAGGCGCTTGAGGCGCAGCGCCGGACGCTCGATCCCGTGCCAGGACAGCGCAGCGAGCAGCAGGGTCGGCGCGAGCGCGCACGCGAACAGCGCGAGCGGGTCGTGCAGCACGCCGAACGAAATCAGCGCCTGCTGGACCGGGAAGCCCCACAGGTAGGTGCCGTAGGACCAGTCGCCGAGTCCGCGTAGCGTGGGCAGGTGCGGGGCGTACGCGAACCACAGCGTGCCGTAGCCGATCGCGAGCGCGAGCAGGTAGCGATACATGCCGCTGTCGCGCGTGAGCCAGCACGCGACCACGACGAGCACGAGGATCGGCAGCGAGATCGGCACCTGCTCGCGGTTCACGCAGCACAACGCGCCGAATGCGAAGAATGCGACCAGCATGCGGTCGAGTCCGAGGTCGCCGGTCGCGGCCAGCGGCCACACCAGGTAGATTCCGATGAACGCGGCGAGCGCGAGGTTCGCGAGCCAGCGCCGCCTGAGCAACGTGCAGGCGCCGAGCGCCGCGACGCCGAGGTACATCTTCGCCTCGACCGGCAAGGTCCACAGTGATCCGTTGACGACGTCGGTGACCGGGTTCGCGACGAACACGCCCGGCAATTGCCAGTGCAGGGAGACCAGGGCGAAATTGCCCGCGACGTAGGCGTAGGGTCGCGATGACGTGAAATAGTCCGCCCACGGCAGGTTCGTGAACAGCGGGCCGAGCGCGAACGCAACGAGTACCACGCAAACACCGAGCGCGGGCAGGATGCGCAGTGCGCGGGCGACCAGGAAGCGGCCGATCCGTGGATTGCGCTGCCACGACAGCGTGATCAGGTATCCGCTGATCACGAAGAACGCCATCACGCCGATGAAATGCGTATAGATCTGGTCGAACCAGCGCCGCGCGGGGTCCGATTCCGCGAGGCCCGGTGCGAGCAGTGCGTAACTGTGTCCGAGCAGGACCAGCAACGCCGCACCGAGGCGCAGGACCAGGAAGTTGTCGCGACCGCGCGCGAGACATTCGGCAAGGGTCGGACCCGACAACCAGGCGAATCGCGGCGGCACGGATGCGCGCGGCCGCGGTATATGTCGAACCCCGTAGAGCCGAGCTTGCTCGGCTCGTGCCATCACGGAAGCACCAAGGCGGCGTACCCGTGGCGTCCTGGCTGAAGCGGAGCAAGCTCCGCTCTACGAGCGAATGGGGGCATGTTCCTCCCCTTCTTCCCGCGCGCGGGGAACGTGGTTCTATTCTTCTCCCCGCTAGCGGGGGGCGTAGTGTTTTTCTTCTCCCCGCAAGCGGGGACCGTACCGCTTTTCTTCTCCCCGCAAGCGGGGACCGTACCGCTTTTCTTCTCCCCGCAAGCGGGGAGAAGGTGGCGCGCAGCGCCGGATGAGGGGCCACGGGCGTTGCGATATTCGAGGTGACTCCAGTCCCCGCGAGCCGGCGTGCCGAAAGCAGGATCGTGCCAACCGGAAGCGTCGGCGCAAAAAGCGCCCCTCATCCGCCTGCGGCACCTTCTCCCCGCTTGCGGGGAGAAGGGAAGAAAGGGCACACCCCCCGCAAGCGGGAAGAAGAAAGGAAAGGGCACGCCCCCCGCTAGCGGGGAGAAGCGGAGCAGGATGCGCGCCGCTTCGGCGGAGAGAAGGGAACGACGTAGATGCAGCGACCTCCTCGATGAACGAAGAACCGGCTTCATTCGAGCGTATCTCCCTGTTCCTCATCCCATGCTTGCGAAGAAGCCTCCGGCTCCAGTTGCGCGAGCGCGTGTTCGAGGTCGGCGCGCGTCGCCGCGTGCAGCAGGCCGGGCGCGTGCCTGCGCAGCTTGCCGCGATCCAGTGAATTGATCTTTGCGCGCAACTCGAGCAGGGCGCCCGGATGCATGCTGAAGTCGGTCAGCCCGAGCGCGAGCAGGAGCGCGGCGAAGCGCGTGTCGCCCGCGATCTCGCCGCACAGCGACACGTGTTTGCCGGCGCGTTTCGCGACCGTGATCGTGCGCGCGATGAGGCGCAGCACGGCCGGGTGCAACGGGTCGTACAGATGGCCGAGCGCGTCGTTGTTGCGATCGACCGCGAGCGTGTACTGGACGAGGTCATTGGTGCCGACCGCGACGAAATCGAGCTCGCGAATCATGCCGGGCAATGCGATCGCCGCGGCCGGTACCTCGATCATCGCGCCGAGTTCGATGTGTTCGGCGATCTCGTGGCCGGCCGACCGCAGGTCGCGCGCGCAGGTTTGGAGCAGGCCACGAACCTGCGTGATCTCCTCGAGTCCGGACACCATCGGCACCAGTATCCGCACCGGCCCGTAGCCCGAGGCACGCACGATCGCGCGGAGCTGCGTGACCAGCAGATCCGGGTGCGCGAGCGACAGGCGGATGCCGCGTACGCCGAGCGCGGGATTCGGCTCGTCATCGAGCACCAGGCCGCTCGAGTCGGCCTTGTCGGCGCCGAGATCGAGGGTGCGGATCGTGACCGGCAAGCCGCCCATACCGAGCACGACGTCGCGGTAGGCGAGGAACTGTTCCTCCTCGCCGGGCAGTTCCTTGCGCTGCAGGAACAGGAACTCGGTCCGGTACAAGCCGATGCCGGCTGCGCCGATCGCGCGGGCCTGGGCGATATCGGCCGCCATCTCGGCGTTTGCGTGGAGGAAGATCTCGCAGCCATCGACCGTGCGGGTCTCGACGTCGCGCAATTGGGCCAGGCGCTTGCCGTGCTGGGTGAGCTCGCGCTGTGCGTTGCGATAGCGGGCCAGGTCCTGTGCGGTCGGATGCACGATGACATCGCCGCGTTCGCCGTCGATCAGAACCAGGTCGCCGTCGTGGATGTGCGCGAACGCATCGTGCGCGCCGACCACCATCGGCAGGCGCAGCGAACGCGCGAGGATCGCGCTGTGCGAATAGATGCTGCCGGAAGAGAGCACGACGCCGAGCACGCCGTGTTCGGCGAGCGGCACGAGTTCGGCCGGCGCGACCGTGTCGGCGACGAGGATCTCGCCGACTCGCGAGGCGAGCTTGCGTTCCTCCGCGCTGGCCTCGCGCAGCAGCGCCGCATGCACGCGGCCGATGACGTGGTCGATGTCCTCCTTGCGGCTGCGCAGGTACGGATCGTCCATCGCCTCGAATACCGCGACCAGGCGGTCGCGCTGCAGCTTCAATGCAGCACCCGCGCGATGCCGGCCTTCGCGGATCAGCGCGTGCAGGTCCGCATTGAGATCCTGGTCGAGCAGCAGCAGGCGGTGCGCGTCGATGAAATCGGCGGCTTCGTCGGCGATGCCGCCACGCAGCTTCTCGCGCAGTTCGCCGAGTTCGTCGAGCGCACGCGCGACGGCCTTGTCGAGGTGTTCGACTTCCTCGTCGATTTCGTCGGCGTCGAGCGGGCGCGCATCGACGAGGTAGCGGCTCGGCTGCTCGAGGCGCGCGCGCCCGAGCGCCATGCCGCGCGCGGCCCCGCTACCGGTCGCTGTGAGTCGCATCGGTCGATGGTTCCTATGATTCCTCGTCGAACTTGCGCGCGAACAGGTCGACCAGCGCGTCCATCGCGGCTTCCTCGTCGGGCCCGTCGGTGCGCACCAGGAGTTCCGAGCCGAGCCCGGCGGCCAGCATCATCACGCCCATGATGCTCTTCGCGTTGACCTCGCGGTCGCGATACACGAGATGCGCGCGCACGTCGAGGTTCTGCAATGCCTGGACGAGCTTGGCCGAGGCTCGCGCGTGCAGGCCGAGGCGGTTGCCGATGACGACGCTGCGTTCAAGCATGATCGATGAAGATGCCTCCGCGCCCGCCGCTGGCCGCGGTCTGGGCGAGCTGGTCGAGCGATTGTTCGGGATAGTTGAGCACGCGCAGCAGCATCGGCAGGTTGAGCCCCGATACGCAATGCATGCGCACGCCGAGGTCCGGCAGCCGCTGGGCGACGTTGCACGGCGTCGCGCCGTACAGGTCCGACAGTACCAGCACGCCGTCGCCATCGTCGAGTGCGCGCGCGCTCAATGCGGCCTCGCGCAGCAGCTCGTCGGGGTCCGCATCGGCCGCGACTTCATGGAAATCGACCGGCAGCGGCAGGTTGCCGAGCACATGCCGTGCGGCGCCGAGCAGCGCACCGCCCATCGCCTCGTGGGTCAGCAGCAGGACGCCGACGCTCATCCTTCGATCTCCCGGTGATAACTCGCGACCTGTTCGTAGCGCGCGCGGAAGTGTCCGGCCAGGTGTTCGGCCAGGTACACCGAGCGATGACGCCCGCCGGTGCAGCCGATGCACACGGTGACGTAGCTGCGCCCCTCCGCCTCGAAGCGCGGCAGCCAGGCGTCGAGGAAGGCGACGATGTCGTCGCGCATGCGCACGACGTCGGCCTGTTCCTCCAGCCACTGGCGAACCGGTGCGTCACGGCCCGAGAACGGGCGCAGGCGCACGTCCCAGTGCGGGTTCGGCAGGCAGCGCGCGTCGAACACGAAATCCGCGTCGGCCGGCAATCCGCGCCGGTACGCGAACGACTCGAACAGCAGGGTCAGCGGCTTCGTCGCGAGGCCCATCTCGGTGACCATCGCGCGACGCAACTGGTGCACGTTGCTTTCGCTGGTGTCGATCACGCGGTCGGCAATCGCGCGCAGCGGCTTGAGCAGGTTGCGCTCGAGCGCGATCGCCTCGCCGAGGCTGCGGCCATCGACCGAAAGCGGGTGCCGCCTGCGCGATTCCGAATAGCGCTGGATCAGCACCTCGTCGCGCGTGTCGAGGAATACCAGCCGGTAATCGATCTCGGCCGTCGCGAGTTCGCCGAGCATGGCCGGTACGCGGTCCAGGTCGTCGCCGCGGTTGCGTGCATCGATGCCGATCGCGAGGCGCCGGTCGCGCGCGACCGGATCACGGGTCAGTGATTCGACGAAGGCCGGCATCAGCGCGACCGGCAGGTTGTCCACGCAGTAGAAGTCGAGGTCTTCGAGGGTGCGCAAGGCAACCGACTTGCCGGACCCGGACATGCCGCTGACGACGATGAGGCGGGCGCGGTTCGGGGGGACGGAGGTATCCGCTTCCGCCGCGGGATGCCGGATCGGGTTCTCGCCTACCATGGCGGCAGCCTGCGCATCTGGTGGGCCTGGCGGTCGATGAAGGTCTGCGCCGGGTCGAAACCCTTGGTCTTGAGCATGTGGCTGCGCACGGCCGCTTCGACGAGTACCGCGATGTTGCGTCCCGGGGCGACCGGAATCGTGATCTGCGGCACCTGGACGTCGAGGATCTCGCGGTAGCCGACGTCGCCGGTCAGGCGTGTCATCGGATCCTCGAAGCCGTTCCCGGATGGCGGTTGCAGGTGCACCACGAGGCGCAGGTACTTCGACGGCTTGACCGCGGTGTGACCGAACATCTCGCGCACGTTGAGGATGCCGAGTCCGCGGACTTCGAGCAGGTCGCAGAGCATTTCCGGACAGGTGCCGTCGATGACGTCGGGTGCGATCAACGTGAACTCGGGTGCGTCGTCGGCGACCAGGCGGTGGCCTCGGGTAATGAGTTCGAGAGCAAGCTCGCTCTTGCCGGTGCCGGACTCGCCGGTGATCAGCACGCCGATCGAGTACACCTCCATGAGCACGCCGTGCAGGGTGACCTGGTGGGCGAGGCCGCGCGCGAGGTGGTATTGCAGGTAAGTCAGCAGTTCATGGCCGCGCTTGGGACTGGTCCACAGCGGGGTATGCGATTCGTCGGCCGCCTCGCGCAGGTCCGAGGGCAGGGCCTGGTCCTTGGTGACGAGCAGCGCGGTCGGCTTGTAGGCCATGATTTTCTCGATGGCTTCCCAGCGCTGGCGCGGATCGAGGCTGTCGAGGTAGTTGAGTTCCTCGGTGCCGATGATCTGCACCTTGTTCGGGTAGATGACGTTGAGGTAGCCGACCAGCGACGGACGTCGCGCGAGGTTGTCGCCGGGTTCGATCGCGCGGTCCTCGCCGCGCAGGCCGCCGACCCAGCGCAGTTCCAGGCGCGCGCCTACCGCATCGAACAACTGGCGTGCGGTCAGGCGGTCCATGGGCATGTCCGCATGGGTGTCGGGACGGCGCGAAGTGCGATATCCCTGTTGCGTAGGGGCAGGCGAGCACCGCAGTTGAAGCTGGCTCTCATCGAACAACATCGCACGTCATTGATTCGCCAAGCCGCAAGAACGTAGCCCGGGGAAGGCCGAAGGCCGCACCCGGGGTCGGAACAATGACGCCAGGACCGGACCCCCGGGTGCGCTTCGCTTACCCGGGCTACACGGGCCGCCTGTTTGCTCCGCGATAGCGCGCCCACGTAGGCGGCAGGAGTATCTCCTGCGGTTCTGACTGCGTTGCCGTTGCGCGAGCCGACTTCCGTCGTGCCGTTCGTGGCGCCGTCACGAGCAGCACGCGGATGGGCGCCGCCTCGCGGCCATGCGTGGATCAGCGATTCGCCCACCGGGCCAACTCCGCATGCAGGGCCGCGGCATCGGGGGCGGCGCGCAATGCCGCAACCCGTGCCTTGTCCGAAAACAGCTCGGCGAGTTCGGCGAGCAGCTTCAGGTGCTGGTCGGTGAAATGGCTCGGCACCACGAGTGCGGCGACGAGATCCACGGCCTGGCCGTCGTCGGTGCGGAAATCGAGCGGTGGATCGAGCCGCACGAAGGCCGCGCTGGCCTGTTCCACGTCCTTGCTGCGCCCGTGCGGGATCGCCACGCCGTGGCCGAGGCCGGTCGAGCCGAGTTTCTCGCGCGATTCCAGCGCCATGCGCACGGCCGGCGCATCGCCTGGCTCGACGAGCAGGTCGGCCAGCCGTGCCATGAGTTCATGCTTGGAGGCCGCATCGAGGCCAACCCGCACCCGTTCGGGTGGCAGCAGATCGAAGAAACGCATCGGAAGCGGTTGTCGTAGCCGGAGTGGTCAGGATGCCGAAACCGTCCGTCGTGGACGCCTTCGGCTTGCCGGGCCCGGTACACGACCGGACCCGGCTCCTGCGGATCGATCATCGCGTGATCGATCCGCGAACGGTGCTTCCCTGCGCCGTCATTCCAGGGCCGTGATCGGGGATTTCCCCGCAGCCAGCTATTCGTAGCGTGCCGAGCGTACCGTATTGGCGTGGTGAGCGGTAACCTTTTCCTTGTGCTTGCGGACCTGGCTTTCGAGCTTGTCCACGAGCACGTCGATCGCGGCGTACATGTCGCTGGCCGTGGCCACCGCATGCAGGGTCTTGCCCGACATCACCACGGTGGCCTCGACCTTGTGCAGCAGCTTCTCGAGACCGAGCACGACGTTCAGCTCCTGGACCTGGTCGAAATAGCGCGAAAGCCGCTCGAGCTTTTCCGTGGCGTAGTCGCGCAACGCGGGTGTTACGTCGATCTTGTGACCCGTTACCTTGATCTGCATGGTGCTTCTCCTGTGGGAACGCCGGTTCCGGAACATCCGGCCGGCACCGGTGATGCGGTGGCGACGGGCAATGGCCCCTCGCCACTTCTTCGACTCCGACCGCGCACGGACGTTCCCCGCGCGGCCGAGAGTTCGAGCGGTGCAGGGATGCACCGCATCCTGCTTGTTCAACCCAGCCGGCAGCGCTCGGTCGAGGATGGAATGTTCATGCCTTCGCGATACTTGGCGACCGTGCGACGCGCGACGCTGATGCCGCGCCGGTTGAGTTCGAGGGCCAGCGCCTGGTCGGAAAGCGGGCGCCGCGGCAGTTCCTCGCCGATCAGCTTGCGGATCATTGCCTGGACGGCCGTCGCGGACGCGGCACCGCCGTCCGCGGTGGCCACGCCACTGGAGAAGAAATACTTGAACTCGAACGTGCCGCGCGGCGTGTGCAGGTACTTGCGCGTGGTCACGCGACTGACGGTCGACTCGTGCATGCCGATCTCGTCGGCGATTTCCTTGAGCACCAGCGGGCGCATTGCCTCCGGACCGAAATCGAGGAAGCCTTCCTGCGCACGCACGATCGCGCTCGCGACCTTCAGCAGGGTGTCGGCGCGCGCCTTGAGCGACTTGATCAGCCAGCGTGCCTCCTGCAACTGGCCGCGCAGGTAATTTGCATCGTCGCCGCGCGCCTTCGCGATCAGGGCCGCGTACTGTTCGTTGATGCCGAGCTGCGGTTGCGAACCGGGTGCGAGGCTGACCATCCAGCGGCCCGCCGCACGCACGACGTATGCGTCGGGCGCGATGTATTCGGGCGGCTTGCCGACATGGCCGGCGCCCGGGCGCGGGGCGAGGGAACGGATCAGGGTGATCGCCGCATCCAGCGCATCCGCGTCGACGCCCAGCGATTGGCACAACCGCGAGCGCTCCTGGCGCGCGAGTGCGTCGAGATGCTGCTCGACGAGGCGTCGGGCGAGATCCAGTCCCGGCGTATCGGCGGCAAGCACCTCCAGCTGGACCGCGAGGCATTCGCCCAGCGTGCGGCTGCCGACCCCGAGCGGGTCGAAGCGCTGGATGCGATGACGCACCGCCTCGACCTCGTCGCAATCGACCGGGTACAGGTCGGCGAGCGTCGCGCGGATCGTTTCGCCGGATTCGACGAGGTAACCGTCGTCGTCGATCGCCTCGATCAGGGCCGCCGCGATCGCCCGGTCGCGCGGCGACATCGGCGTGACATTGAGTTGCCACAGCAGGTGATCGCGCAGATCCTCGGTTTCGGCATCGTCGCGCTCGCGGCCGTCCTCGTCGGCATGGCCCGCGGCGCGGCCGGTCCGTTCCCGGCCGAGGTCCAGCGGCAGGTCGTCCGCGGCCTCGATCTCGAACGTTTCCGGTTCCGCCTCGGCGGCGGGATCCGGGGCGTCGGCCGGCGCATCGGGTTGCGCATCGCCCTCCGGTTCCGCCTCTTCGAGGTCGAGCAGCGGGTTGGTTTCCAGCGCCTCGGCGAGTTCCACCTCGAGTTCCGTGCGCGACAGTTGCAGGAGGCGGATCGCCTGTTGCAGTTGCGGCGTGAGCGCGAGTTGCTGGTGGAGTCGGAGCTGGAGGGCGGGTTTCATTCCGCAGCGAAAAACCGGAGGTCGCGGGTCTTCATCCTAGCGCCAATCCGCCGCACCGGGCAGCCTTGACGAAACGCGGTCAAAGGGCCACGCTGCGGGACGGGAGACGGGAAAGCCCGGACCCGCGCGCTCCCGGTTACCGGTTCTTCGGCCTCGTCCGCCTCACATGCGGAATTCGTGGCCCAGGTAGACCTCGCGGACCTCGTCGTTGGCCAGCACTTCGGCGGGCGGGCCCTGGGCGAGGATGCGGCCTTCGTTCAGGATGTAGGCACGCTCGCAGATGCCGAGCGTCTCGCGCACGTTGTGGTCGGTGATCAGGATGCCGATGCCGCGCGATTTCAGTTGCAGCACGATGCGCTGGATCTCGAGTACCGAAATCGGATCGATGCCCGCGAACGGCTCATCGAGCAACAGGAAGCGAGGCTTCGCGGCGAGCGCGCGCGTGATCTCCACGCGGCGTCGTTCGCCGCCGGACAGGCTCACGCCCTTCGCGTCGGCGATGTGCGCGATCTGCAGTTCGTCGAGCAGGCTTTCGAGTTCCGCGCGGCGGCCGTCCGCGTCGAGGTCGTTGCGCAGCTCGAGGATCGCGAGCACGTTCTCGGCCACCGTGAGGCGGCGGAACACGGACGGTTCCTGTGGCAGGTAGCCGACGCCGAGGCGCGCGCGCTGGTGCATCGGCAGTGCGGTGAGGTCGCGGTCGTCGAGGCGCACCGAACCCGCGTCGGCGGGAATCAGGCCGACGATCATGTAGAAGCAGGTGGTCTTGCCCGCGCCGTTCGGACCGAGCAGGCCGACGACTTCGCCCTCGCCGAGGCCGAACTCGAAATCGCGGACGACGTGGCGGCCGCGGAAACTCTTTTGCAGGCCGCTCGCGGTCAGCATCAGGGGTCGTCGGTGGCGGTCGGCGTTTCCCCGGATGTCGCGGGCGTGGCGGGCTTCTTGCGCGGTTCGATGCGCATGTGCACGCGACCGCCGGTTTCGGCGCCGCTTTCCATCGTTCCGGTGAGGGTGTCGTAGGTCATGTGCGCGCCGCGGAACTCGCCACGGCCCGGCTGGTTCACGACGACGTCGCCGGACAGTTCCACGCGGTTGGTCGCGAGCCGGTAGTCGATCTTGCGCGCGGTCGCGCGCATCATGCCGCCGCCGTCCTGCTGTTGTTCGAGGTGCGCGGGTTCCCCGGTCAGGATGACGCGGCTGATCTGCCCGCCGATGTCGTTGCCCTGCGCGTCCGTGGTGCCGGCGCGGGCCTGCTCGATGGTGGCCGTGTCCGAACGGGCCTCGAGGGTGCCCTGGCTGATGCGCACGTCGCCTTTCAGGATCGTCACGCTCGGCGCGTTGCCGGAGCGGTCCGGTTCGATGCGCGAATAGTTCGCGGAGATGTTCATCTCCTGTTCGCGGTCGCTGCTCAGCGCATGCGCCGCGAGCGGGGCGCACAACAACGACGCGACGAGCGCGCCGCGCAGCCGGGTACCGCGGTCAGTCGCGCGTCGAGCCAGGGGTTTCAAGGGTCGCATGGACATCGGACAGGAGTTCCAGGTTCTTGCCGTCGAGGTCGGCGCGCATGCCGACACCGCGCAGTATAGAGCCCGGCTGGACAATGCGCGCCGCGGCGTCGGTTTGCATGCGCTGCTCCTTGGGCCAGGCCACGAGGTCCGCGGTCTCGATGGTCGCCGGCCGCACCGCGCCACCCGGTACCCGATGCATCTCGACCTTGCCGTCGAGTTTCATGATCGCGCCGTCCTTGCTGATCCAGGCCGCTTCGGACGTACCGTTCCACGGGTTGCCGTTGCCGTCGATCATGACGTAGTCGGGCCGGGTCACGAACACCGAGCCATCCTCGCCACGCCGCGCAAGATACGGTCCCTTGACCGTGAATGCGAGTTCGCCGCCGGTGTCGAGCGCGTTCATCGTGAAATCGGTCAGCGAATAATCCGAGCGTGGCGGGCCGATGAAGGTGTCGACGTCCGCCCGCGGTTTCAGCCACCAGTATGCGATCTGGGTCGCGATCGCGAGCGCGGCGAGCAGTGCGGCGCGGGTCCAGTAGCGTCGATCCATCATCGCAGGAAATGCGTGAGGTCGGCTTCCGCCTTGCCTTGCGCCGCGAGGATCAGGTCGCAGACCTCGCGCACCGCGCCACGGCCGCCGGCGGAGCCGGTGTTCCAGTGCGCCCGCGTGCGCACCGCGGCATGCGCATCGGCGACCGCGATCGCGAGGCCGGCCCGCTGCATCGGGGCCAGGTCCGGCAGGTCGTCGCCGGTGTAGGCGGCGTCCTTCGCATCGATGCCCAGTGCGTGCAGCAGGCGTTCGAGGCAGGCGAGCTTGTCGTCCTGGCCCTGGTAGACGTGGGCGATGCCGAGTTCCGCGGTGCGTTCGGTGACGATCGGGCTCAAGCGCGCGGTGATGATCGCGACTTCGACGCCGTTCGCGAGCAGGCGCTTCAGGCCGAGTCCGTCACGGACGTGGAAACTCTTCAGCTCGCGCCCGTCATCGCTGTACCAGAGCCGCCCGTCGGTCAACACGCCATCCACGTCGAACACCGCAAGGCGGATGTGCGCGGCACGTTCGAGGATTTCGGACGGGATGGACATGGGGAGCCGGGATTCGGGATTGATGATTCGAGATTCGGAAACGCGGGAATCGGGCATCCAGGATTCGAGGAAATGGGGTGGGAAGTGGGCGTACCGGCCGCTTCTGCTACTGCCTTCACCAATCCCGAATCCCGGCCCCTAGACCACCCTCGCGCGCAGCAGGTCGTGGATGTTCAGCGCGCCGACGACGCGTTGATCCGCGTCGACCACGAGCAGGGCATGGATCTTGTGCGCCTCCATGAGGCGCGCGGCTTCGATCGCGAGACGATCGGCGGCGATCGTCTTCGGCATCGGCGTCATCAGCCGCGCGACCGGCGTGGTGCGCAGATCCACGTCGTCGTCGTCGACCGCGCGGCGCAGGTCGCCGTCGGTGAACACCCCGAGCAGGCGTCCCTCCGCATCGACGATCGCGGTCATGCCGAGGCCCTTGTGGGTCATTTCGACCAGTGCCTCGGTCAGCGAGGCGTCGGGTCCGACCGCGGGCACGCTCGGCCCCGCATGCATGATGTCGCAGATGTGCAGCAGCAACTGGCGGCCGAGGCTGCCGGCCGGGTGCGAGCGCGCGAAATCCTCGGCGGTGAATCCGCGTGCCTCGAGCAGCGCGACTGCGAGCGCGTCGCCCATGACCAGGGCCGCGGTGGTGCTCGCGGTCGGCGCAAGGCCGAGCGGGCAGGCCTCGGACGGCACGCTCACGTCGAGATGGACGTCGGCGAGTCGCGCAAGGGTGGAAGCCGCCTTGCCGGTCATGACGATGAGCGGCGCGCCGAGCCGCTTGATCGGCGGCAGGATGGTCAGCAGTTCGTCGGATTCGCCGGAATGGCTGAGCGCGAGGACCACGTCGTTCGGCGTGATCGAGCCGAGATCGCCATGACTCGCCTCGCCCGGATGCACGAAGAACGCCGGCGTGCCGGTCGAGGCGAGGGTCGCCGCGATCTTGCGCGCGATATGACCGGACTTGCCCATCCCCGACACGACCACGCGGCCCGCGCATTCGAACAGGAGGCGGCAGGCGCGTACGAAATTCGCATCGATGCGCTGTTCCAGCGCGAGGATCGCGCTGGCTTCGGTCGCGACCACCGACCGGGCGGTGGCGCACAACGCGTCCGCATCGAACGGCGCGTCGTCGGCGGCGGCGGAAAGGGACAGCGGCTGTGCGTTCATCGGCACCGGGCACATGGGGGCGGAAGCGCGAATCGGCAAGGATGCCGGCGGGTGCCGATTTCGGTACCATTCGCGCCCTCCCATTGTATCCGCAAGCCGCCGGCCGCGCCCGGCCCGCGCGGACCGCCGCCCGGACGAGCCACGACCGATCCATGGATACCGAAACGATCCGATCCGCGATCCAGAGCGCGCTGCCGGCTGCGACGGTCGAGGTGCGCGGCGCGGACGGCGTGCATTTCGAGGCGCTCGTCGTCAGCGCGGAGTTCGAGGGCCTGAAGCCGCTCGCGCGCCATCGCCTCGTGCACGGCGCGCTCGGTGACCTGCTCGGCGGCGCGATCCACGCGCTGTCGCTGCGCACGCTGACCCCGGAAGAAGCATGGCCAAGATCGTAATCAACGGCGGCAAGCCCCTCGAAGGCGACGTACGCATCTCCGGCGCGAAGAACGCCGTGCTGCCAATCCTTGCCGCGAGCCTGCTCGCCGACGGGCCGGTCAGCATCGGCAACGTGCCGCACCTGCATGACGTGACCACGACCATGGAGCTGCTCGGCCAGATGGGCGTCCAGCTCGTGCTCGACGAACGCATGATGATCCATGTCGACCCGCGTACCGCGAACCACTATTTCGCGCCGTACGACCTGGTCAAGACGATGCGCGCGTCGATCCTCGTGCTGGGGCCGCTGGTCGCACGCTTCGGCGAGGCGGTCGTGTCGCTGCCAGGTGGCTGCGCGATCGGTTCGCGGCCGGTCAACCTGCACATCGAGGGATTGCAGGCGCTCGGCGCCGAAGTCAGCGTCGAGAACGGCTACATCAAGGCGCGCGCAAAACGCCTGAAGGGTGCGCGCATCTACCTCGACATGGTTACCGTCACCGGTACCGAGAACCTCATGATGGCCGCCGTGCTTGCCCGTGGCACCACGGTCATCGAGAACGCCGCGCAGGAGCCCGAGGTCATCGACCTCGCCAACTGCCTCAACTCGATGGGCGCGAAGATCAGTGGGGCCGGCACCAGCACCCTCGTCATCGAAGGGGTCGAGCGGCTCGACGGCACGACCTACGAGGTCCTGCCCGACCGCATCGAGACCGGCACCTTCCTCGTCGCCGCGGCGATCACCGGCGGCCGGGTCACGGCCAAGCACGCACGTCCGAAGACCCTCGAGGCGGTGCTCGCCAAGCTCGAGGACGCCGGCGCGCAAATCGATACCGGCGAGGACTGGATCACGCTCGACATGCGCGGACGCCGGCCGAAGGCGGTCAATGTCACGACCGCGCCGTATCCCGCGT
Source organism: uncultured Rhodanobacteraceae bacterium (assembly GCA_964462745.1). Classification (GTDB taxonomy): domain Bacteria; phylum Pseudomonadota; class Gammaproteobacteria; order Xanthomonadales; family Rhodanobacteraceae; genus Dokdonella_A. The sequence goes on along the minus strand of CAYWZC010000014.1, from coordinate 27,849 downwards.
TCCCGACCGACATGCAAGCGCAGTTCTCCGCGCTCAATTGCGTCGCCGAAGGCGTCGGCGTGATCACCGAGACGGTGTTCGAGAACCGCTTCATGCACGCGCACGAGCTGCAACGCCTCGGCGCGGACATCCGCCTCGAAGGCAACGCGGCGATCATCAAGGGCGTGCCCAACATGACCGGCGCGCCGCTCATGGCCACCGACCTGCGCGCGTCCGCGTCGCTGGTTCTGGCCGGCCTCGTCGCGAACGGCGACACCGAAGTCGACCGCATCTACCACATCGACCGCGGCTACGAGAACATCGAGGAAAAACTCGGCGGCCTCGGCGCGCACATCCGCCGGTTGCCGACGTAGAGTCGGGATTCGGGGTTCGAAAGAGCTGCGACGTGCGATTCGGGGATTCCACCGTTTCGCGTCGCTTCTTCGCTTTTTCCAATCCCAAATCCCTAATCCCGATTCCCGCTCCTACCCCCGCTTCATCGCGCCGAAGAACTCGTCGTTGGTCTTGGTGTTCTTCATCTTGTCGAGCATGAATTCCATGGCCGCGAGTTCGTCCATCGGGTGCAGCAGCTTGCGCAGGATCCAGATCTTTTGCAGCAGGTCCGGCGGGATCAGCAGTTCCTCGCGGCGCGTGCCGGAGCGGTTGATGTCGATCGCGGGGTACACGCGCTTCTCGCCGATGCGCCGGTTGAGGTGGACTTCCATGTTGCCGGTGCCCTTGAATTCCTCGTAGATGACCTCGTCCATCTTGGAGCCGGTCTCGACCAGGGCGGTGGCGACGATGGTCAGCGAACCGCCTTCCTCGACGTTGCGCGCGGCGCCGAAGAAGCGCTTCGGGCGTTGCAGCGCATTCGCATCGACACCGCCGGTCAGGACCTTGCCCGACGACGGGATCACGGTGTTGTAGGCGCGTGCGAGACGCGTGATCGAATCGAGCAGGATGACCACGTCCTTCTTGTGCTCGACGAGGCGCTTGGCGCGCTCGATCACCATTTCGGCGACCTGCACGTGGCGCGAGGCCGGCTCGTCGAAGGTCGAGGAGATGACCTCGGCGCGCACGCCGCGCTGCATCTCGGTGACTTCCTCGGGCCGCTCGTCGATGAGCAGGATGATGAGGTGCGCCTCGGGATGGTTGTGCACGATCGCCTGGGCGACGTTCTGCAGCATCATCGTCTTGCCCGCTTTCGGCGGCGACACGATGAGGCCGCGCTGGCCCATGCCGACCGGCGCGATCAGGTCGAGGATGCGCCCGGTGATGTCCTCGGTCGAACCGTTGCCGCGCTCCAGGTGGAATGCCTTGCGCGGGAACAGCGGGGTCAGGTTTTCGAACAGGACCTTGTTCTTGGACGCTTCGGGCGGCTCGCCGTTGATCGTGTCGACCTTGAGCAGCGCGAAGTAGCGCTCGCCTTCCTTCGGATGGCGCACGCGCCCGGTGATGTAGTCGCCGGTGCGCAGGTTGAAGCGGCGGATCTGCGAAGGCGAGACGTAGATGTCGTCCGGGCCGGCGAGGTAGGACTCGTCCGGACCGCGCAGGAAGCCGAAGCCGTCCTGCAGGATCTCGAGCACGCCTTCGCCGTAGATGCCGCCACCGGCGCGCGCATGCGCCTTCAGGATCAGGAAGATCATGTCCTGCTTGCGCGCGCGCGCGACGCCTTCCTGGATGCCGAGTTCCTCGGCCAGCACCAGCAGTTCGGCGGCCGGCTTGCGCTTGAGGTCGTTGAGGTCGATCAGCGGGCCGTCGCCGCCATGGCGTGCCTCGTCGTATTCCTCGTCGGCCGGCAGGCCGTTGCCGCGGCCCTGCGGATCGTTACGCTGGCGGCCGCGTCGATCGCGGCGCCCGCGACGCGGGTTCTGCTTCTGGCCGGATGGCTGGCGCTGCGCGGGCGCATCACCGTCCGCGGTCGCTGCGCCACCGCCTTCCGCTGTGCCGCCGTTGCGCGGGGTTTCCGCGGTCGACTGGGCATCGGATTTCGGTGCGGCCGCTTCGCCCTTCGGCGCGTTGCCGTCGGCTTCGGACTGCGCCTTCGCGCGCGACGTGGTCGCACGCGTGGCGGATGGGTTTTCGTCGGTGGCGGGTTTGCCACCGTCTCGGATTTCGTTTTCGGACACGGACGAACCTCGTGGGCGCCGTTGGCTGGGAGAAGCCAGGGGGGAATGTTCGGGGAGGCGGAGCGCTGCGGCATCCGCGGAGACGACCGGGGCGACCTGGCTCCGGGCGTTGCGACCGTCCACGGGACGGCGGCCGCTACATCATGCCTGCGCGCGGGCAGGTTTTGCAATCACCGGGACCCGGTGGCCCGGCAGGGACCGGTCGCGAAACCGCGGCCGGCCGGTTTCCGTTCAGATCGTGCGATCGATGAGCTGGGTGAGCTGGCTCTTGCTGACCGCGCCGATCTGGGTCGCCTCGACCTTGCCGTCCTTGAAGATCATCAGGGTCGGCACGCCGCGCACGTTGTAGTTGCGCGGGGTCTTCTGGTTGTGGTCGATATTGACCTTGGCGACCGTGAGACGGCCTTCGTAGCTCGCCGCAAGCTCATCGAGCATCGGCGCGATCATCTTGCACGGGCCGCACCATTCGGCCCAGAAGTCGACCAGCACCGGGCCATCGGACTTGAGGACGCGGTCCTCGAATTCGTCATCATTGACGTGGGCAATGAGCTCACTCACGGACATCTCCAGATAGGGGGAAGCGCGCGTTTTGCGCCATCATCGGCTACACTCGCGCGGTTTCGACGGCGCGAACCGCCGCGGAGGCGACGCGAACAGCGCTGCCCATTTCAGCCCAATCGGCGGTTCCACGCAAGCTGGGGCCGCGATCGGCGATTGCAACCCCGCGAGCGAATCCGTCCTCCCATGGCATCGGTCGAACGCCAGGTTTGCGCCATGTGAACCGGTGCCGAATCCGGTCGCGGAGCGCCACGAGCGTGTCGCGGCAACCTTGCAGAGTACCCCAGGGAATGTCCCAACAACCCTTGACCGACATCGATTTCGAAAGCTTCAACCTCCATCCGGACGTGCTGTCCGGCCTGCATGCGGCGGGCTTCATCCGCTGCACCCCGATCCAGGCGCTCAGCCTGCCGATCGCACTCGCGGGCAAGGATGTCGCCGGCCAGGCCCAGACCGGCACCGGCAAGACCGCCGCGTTCCTCGTCGCGGTCCTCGACCGCCTGCTGACGCGGCCCGCGCGCAGCGACCGCAAGCTCACCGATCCGCGCGCGATCATCGTCGCGCCGACCCGCGAACTCGCGATCCAGATCGACAAGGATTTCCGCAACATCGGCCGCAACACCGGCCTCCGTTCCGCGCTGATCTACGGCGGTGTCGATTACGACAAGCAACGCGAACTGCTCAAGAGCGGCTGCGACATCATCATCGCGACCCCGGGGCGCCTGATCGACTACCTCAAGCAGCACGTGTTCTCGTTGAACGGCATCGAGGCAGTGGTCATCGACGAGGCGGACCGCATGTTCGACCTCGGTTTCATCAAGGACATCCGCTTCCTGTTCCGGCGCATGCCGCGGCGCGAGGAACGCCAGAGCATGCTGTTCTCGGCGACCCTGAGCCATCGCGTGCTCGAGCTCGCCTACGAGCACATGAACAGCCCCGAGAAGCTGACCGTCGAGACCGACAACGTGACCGCCGATCGCGTGCGCCAGGTGGTCTACTTCCCCGCCAAGGAGGAAAAGCAGCCGCTGCTGGCCCATCTCCTGTCGCGGATCGACGATCCGCGCGGCATCGTGTTCGTGAACACGAAGATCGCGGCCGAGAAGGTCACGCGTGCATTGGAGCGGCAGGGTTTCGGCGTCGCCACGCTGTCCGGCGACGTGCCGCAGGCCAAGCGCGAGCGCCTGCTCGCGAAGTTCCAGAAGGGCGACATCGAACTGCTCGTCGCGACCGACGTGGCCGCGCGCGGCCTGCACATCTCCGCGGTCAGCCACGTGTTCAACTACGACCTGCCGCAGGACGCCGAGGACTACGTGCACCGCATCGGTCGCACCGCGCGACTCGGCGCGGAAGGCGATGCGATCAGTTTTGCATGCGACCTGTATGCGATGTCGTTGCCCGACATCGAGGCCTATATCGGACAGAAGATTCCGACTGCACCGATCACTGCAGACATGCTGGTGGCCCCGCCGCCGCGCGAGCGCCCCCCCGTCGCCACCCGACTCAGCGCGGAAGAAGAGGCCGCGGACGACGCACGCAATACCGCCGGTCCGCCGCCGAAGGAGGGAAGGGGCCGCTCCCGTGGTACGAGCGACGGTCGCCGCCGCGAGGGTCGCGCGCGGCGTGGCGCGGGTGCGTCGCGAGAACGCGCATCCACTCCGGCTGGCGCACCCGTGTCGGGTGGCGCGCCCGTGCGGGCCACCACGAGCGGAACGGGCGGCAACCCGGGACCCGGTGCAACGGACGCGACCGCGACGCTCAATGCCGACGGTACGCCACGTCGCAAGCGACGTCGCCGCGGCGGCCGCGGGCGCAACAAGCGTCGTGAGGGTACCGAAGTCGCGAAGAACGGAGCGGCGGCGCAAAACGGCCAGCACGGCGCACCCGCGACGCGCGGCGAACGCGCCGCACGGCCGCAGCGCGGCACCGAGCGCAAGCCGCGCCCGCGCGCGGCGTCCGCGGCCTCGACCGCCCCCGGCGTGCCGTCGCATCCGCCGAAGCCGGGCCTGTTGCGTCGCATCATGCGCATGTTCTCGCCGCGCTAGCAGGCTGCGGGAAAACGTCTTCCGCCTCTTGCTAGCGTGCCGGCGCCGCTGCGCGTGCGGCGTCGACTCGCCGCCGGAGCGGGTGTCCGCTCGCGAGCCCGCGGGTCGCATCGTAGGCCCTTTCGACCTGCTCCCTGGCGAGCAATGGTTCGTTCATCCGGCGCAGCACCTCGGCGTAGTCGAGCCGGGTTTCGACCACCGTGGAGTGGTCGTCCTTCAGCGCGTCGGCCCCGATCTCCAGGCTTTTCGCGAAATGCGCGCGCGCCAGCGCATCGTCGCCGAGCGCGGCTTCGCTCCTCGCGAGGTTCCGGTAGCGCTCCGCCAGGCGCGGCGGACTCGGTGGCACGAAGGCGAGTTCCGCGGCGAGTGCGCGTTCGTACAGGTCGTGCGCCTCGGTGGCCCTGCCCATGCCGAGCAGGACCGAACCGAGCATCGTGCGGGCCTCGGCCGTTTCGCGACCGTCTTCGCCCTCGAGTTCGATGCGCAGCGCCAGCGCGCTGCGCGCTTCGGCCTCCGCGGCGGCCCAGTGTTTCTGCTCGGAAAGGCCTCGCGCCAGGTTCTGGTGGACGTAGACGAGTTCGTCACGCCACTCCCCCTGCGCGCTTTCGAAGATCGCCTTCGCACGCCGATAGATCGCGATGCCGCCATCGAGCTTGCCCTGGTGCATGAGCGCAAGGCCGAGGTTGAGCATCGACCTTGCCGCCTGTGGACTGTCCTCGCCGTAGAAGGCCTCGCGGATCCGCAACGCCTTGCGCATCAGGTCTTCGGCTTCCTCGAACCGGTCCCGTGATCCCAATATGGCCGCCAGGTTGCCGAGATGCTTGGCCTGTCCCGGGTGCGGCATCTCGTACACGAGATCGTCGACGGCGACGGCCTCGCGCAGGGCCGCCTCGGCCTCGTCCAGGCGGCCCAGCTCGCGCAGGCTGTCGCCGATGTTCGACAGCATGCCGGCGACGTGCACATGCGTATCGCCGTACAGGTGCCGATACAGCGCGAGGGCTTCGCGCCACGGACCCAGGGCTTCCTCGTAACGGCGACCCCGGTACAGGATGAAGCCGAGGTTGTTGAGAGCGGCGGCGGTGCGCGCGCCCGCAGGTTGCTCGATCTTCCGCAGCAAGGTGATGGCGCGTTGCGCGTCCCGCACGCCATCGTCCGTGCGACCGGAAAGACCGAGCACGACGCCGCGCAGCTGGCGCACGTCCGCCTCGCGCGAGGCATCGCGATGCTCCACGGCGATCGACAGTGCCTCGCGCAAGCGTTCCCCGGCTTCCTCGAGCCGCTGCCGCTGCCGGTCGATGCGGGCCAGGTCGAGCAGCACGTCCGCGCTCTCCGGAACGCGCTGGCGACCCAGCGAGCGCTGCACGTCGAGGGCCTGTTTCAGCAGCGGCTCGGCCTGGTCGAACATGCCGAGCTGGTTGTAGATGCGTCCGAGCGTGCCGAGCATGTCGGCCTGCAGCACGGGTTGATCGCGCAGCTCGTTGCGCGCGCGTTCCGCGCCGCGTTCGATCAGGGTCCGCGTATCGGGCATCTCGCTCGCCGCGGAGCCCGGCAGTCCGCCTTCGAAAAGCTCCACGAGATAGGTTCGTATGGCATTCGCCCGGTGGGCGGAATCCATCGCCCGCCGCGCCTGCCACGCGGTCGCGACGACTCCGGTTGCGGCGGCGAGGATCGCAAGCGAAGCCAGCGCGACGGCGACGCGGTTGCGGCCGATGAACCGGCGCAGGCGGTATCCGGCGCGATCACCGGAGACGCGCACCGGCCGGCCGGCGAGCCAGTGCTGGAGGTCGTCGGCAAAGGCCTGGACGCTCGCATAGCGGCGTTCGGGCTCCTTCGCGAGCGCCTTGTCGAGGATGCGCGCGAGATCGCCACGGACATGCTGGCGCCAACTGCGCAGGCTGCTGGCGCGCGCGGCCAGGCGTCGCGTCGCGGCATCGGGGCCGTCTCGCGTGATCGCCTGCGTGAGCGGTTGCGGCGGCTGCCGGCGGATCGTGCGTTCGGTCGCTGCGACATCGTGGCGGTCGATCGCATACGGCAGCACGCCCGCCACCAGTTCGTAGGCGACCACGCCGAGCGCGTAGACGTCGGTGGTGACGCCCGCGACATCGCCGCCGAACTGCTCGGGTGCTGCGTACTCGGGCGTGAACGCGCCGCGGCTGCCGGCCACTGTCAGCGTGCCGCCCTCGTCGTCACCGCCGACCAGCTTGGCGATGCCGAAGTCGAGCAGCCGAACACGACCGTCGGTGTCGACCAGGATGTTGGCCGGCTTGAGGTCGCGGTGCACGACGAGCTGGCTGTGCGCATGCTGGACCGCGGCGCAGACATCGAGGAACCGGCTCACGCGTGCGCGAACGCCGAGGCGTCGGGCATCGCACCAGCGCGTGAGCGGATCGCCGCGCACGAACTCGAGGGCGAACCAGGGCCGACCGTCGGATGCCACACCGCCGTCGATGAAGCGCGCGAGGTTGGGATGGTCGAGGCGGGCGAGGATGCGGCGCTCGCGCAGGAAGCGGGCCTGCACGTCGTCGAAGTCGAAGCCGCGGCGGATCAGCTTGATCGCGACTTCCTGTTCGAAGTCGGCGGCGTCCCGCAGTGCGCGGTAGACCACGCCCATGCCGCCGTGTCCGATGCGTTCGACGACCCGGAACGGACCGAGCAGGGTGCCGACCAGGGCGTCTTCCGAGGTGTCGTTCGAGGATTCGCGCGCGTCATCGGCGGGCAATGCGTCCGCTTCGCCGGCGATGCGGTGCAGCAGGGCTTCGACCCGCTCGCGAAGGACCGTGTCACCGTCGCACTCCCGCGCGAGGAAATCCCGGCGTTCGTGCGGTAGGGTATCGAGTGCGTCTCGCAGCAGTTGCAACACGCGCTGTTCGTGAAGATCCATGGCGCGCCTCCGGCTGCGTGGCGAGGGTCAGGCCGGTGCGTCGAGTCGCTCGCGCAACCATTCGCGCGCAGCGAGCCAGTCGCGTCGCGCCGTACGGTCGGTGATACCGAGCGTGGCCGCGACCTCCGCGACTTCCAGGCCCACGAAATATCGCAGTTCCACTACCTGCGCCATGCGCTCGTGGGCCGATTCGAGATCGGTGAGGGCGCGGTTGAGCGCGTCCAGGTCGGTTCCTTCCGGAATCGGCAGTTCCAGCGCGGCGTCGAAGCCGTCGCGCAACCAGCCGCCGCCGCGCTTTTCGGTCGCGGCCTTGCGCGCGCGGTCCACGAGGACCTGGCGCATCATGCGCGCGGACGCATTCAGGAGATGCGCGGTGTCGCGGAAGTCGGCCGGGGCGCGTCCGAGCAGGCGCAGCAGCACGTCGTGGACGAGCGCCGTGGTTTGCAGGGTCGGGTGTCCGGGTGTCGCATGAAGCACACTGCGTGCGATACGGCGCAGATCGGTGTAGACCAGCGGCAGGAGATGGTCCAGCGCCCGTGCGTCGCCCTCCCGCCAGCGCTGCAACCACATTGTGACGCCGTTCGTGGCTGCGTCGTCCATGTGCGGAAGGTAGCGCGTCCGCCCGACGTTGCCAACGCCATGCCGGGCGCGGCGCGGATGGCGGCCCGAGGGCCTCCGCGGGACCCGCGCACCGGGTCCCGCGAATCGCCGTGACTCAGTCGAAACCATCGCGGAAGATCGTGTCGGCGCTGCTGAGTCCGGTCATGATCTGGGCCCGCGCACCCGGTGCCTCCACGCCCGGATCGACCGCCTCGCCGATGCCGACCGCGTGCGTTTCGTCGCGCGCGACGATGCTGTTGAAGCGTCCAGCGCCGTCGAAACCGTCCGGAAACGACGTCAGCTGCTCCACCGTGCCGAAATGGCCGTGCACCTTGCCGAGCAGGCTCGATTCGCCTGCCAGCGAACTCGTCCGGTAGCCACTGACGAGCAGGTAGCTGCCGCTGATCGCGAGATCGGTCGGCGTATGCGACGCGCGGAACGCGATGACGTCCGAACAGCCCTCGCCGCCGTCCCCACCACAACCGCCGAACAGGATCCGACCCTGGCCGAGTCCGCCCGCGCCCGTGCCGAACACGGGATGGTCGGCGCGGTCCACCAGTTCCCACATCCCGATACCGTCCCGGATCGAGCGCGCGATGCTGGCCAGCACCTGGATTCCCTCGTGCGTTTCCTCGCCGATGCCACCCCAGCCGTTGGTGGTCAGCGCCACCGCCTTGTCCATCAGCGTACTTCCGGCCTGGTCGAATGCCTTGCAGCGCACGCCGCCGCCGGCGAAGCTTTCGTCGGGCACGTTCGCGCCGGTCGCCGAGAGCAGGCAGACGTCGAAGTCCTCGCTGGCCACGTCCGTGTTGTACTTCTTCGAGTACAGCACGTAATAGCCCGGATTGCCGCCGATGGTCACGAAGCTGCCGATCCTGCGGAATGCGATGTCGACCGGTTCCGCGCGATCGTTGCCGCCGGGCGCCGGGAAGTCGCCGAAGGTCACGTTGTCGAGGCCGCCGTTGGACTCGACGTCCCACTTGGCGGTCCAGAAGCCGCCGGTCACGCTGAGCGAATGCCGGCCGAGCACGACCAGCTTGTCGTTGTAGATGTCCATCGCGACCGCATCGTTGACCGAACTTTCGGGGGTGTAGTAGGCGAAGAACCATCCCTGGTACGAACCATCCGCACCGAACACGACGACGTTCGGAGCGTACGTGTCGGGGCTGGGCAGGTGTCCGGTGACGAGCACGTAGATGCGATCGCCGTAGACCTTGACGTCATGGACCGAGTAGATCGAGGGCTTCGTTGCGTCGTCGCGCGGATAGATCACGTACTGATCGTCGAAGACGGAATATTCCGGATTGACGTTGGGCCATGTGATGCGCGCGCCATCCGGGCCGCGGCGGGTGATGCCGAGCTGTTTCGTGCCACCGGGATAGGTGACTTCGCCGACGACCACGATGTCGCCGTTGGCAAGCCGCGCGGCCTTGATGCCGCGATACGTTCCGTTGTTGCTGCCGGCGTAGCGTTCGGCGGCGAGACCCCCGAGGCCCCAGGCGCCGTCGAGCAGGTACTCGCCGGCAGCCACGCCGCGCGGCTGCTTCGGCGACGCTTCGCTCTCGGCTCGAAACGCGGCACGTGCGACCGGGTCGTCGGGATCGAAGCCGAGAGTGGTCAGCGCTTCGCGCTCGCTTTCCCGGTAGGCGAGGCCGGCACGGACGTCCCGGTCCTCGCGCTGCTCGCGCAGGGCGATCTCCCGGAGGTCGTCGAATGCCCGGATCGACGCGGGCGCCGCCCCCGGGATTGCGGGTTCCTTCGCGAAGGCGGGCGCACCCGTGACACACATCGCCAGCACGGCGATCGGGAAATACCTCGTTGCACCGGTTTTCAGCAAGATTTTCATGGGGTTCTCCGGGTTGCCGACTCAGGTTCACCCGGGGATACGCGAAAAATGCCGCCCGGCGGACAGGCGACGCCCCGCGCGCCGTCCGGCTTTGTTACGCTTGCCGGCCTCGCATCCGGGGATCAGTCGACCATGGCGTGGCGCCCGTCCGCATTCGACCGCAGCCGCTCCGCCGAAATGGCGGCGTGGTTGTGCTGCGTGCTGCTCGGGCTCCTCGCGCTGTGGTTGCTCGTGCGCCTCGTTTGGGTGCTGCTGCCGTCCGGTGACACGGTGCTCGCCACGCCGACGACCCCGCTGGCGGCCGACACCGGCGGATCGCGCGCGCTGTCGGTGTCGAAATGGCATTTGTTCGGCAGCTCCGCGCAACCGTCGCGGTTCGCCGCGAACGGTGCGCCGACCACGACCCTCTCGATGGTCCTGCGCGGTACGCTCGCCGAGCGCGATCCGCGCGCGGGCATCGCGGTCATCGCCGACGAACACGGCGTCGAACGCGCGTGGCGGGTCGGGGAAACGCTGGCCGCGGGCGTGCGCCTGGCCGAGGTGCACGCCGATCACGTGGTCCTGATGCACGACGGCGTCGAGGAAATCCTGCGCCTGCCGCGCGATCGCGCCGGTATCGCCACCACTCCGCCGGGCGCGGCGCGGCCGACCAGCGGACCCGCCGCGCAGCCGCGACCGGCGGGCAATGGCCGCGCACCGGCGAGCGATCCGGCGGCCTACACGCCGCCGGAAATGGCGCATGGCGCCGCGGGCAACTGGCAACAGACCGTGCGCGAATTGCGCGAACAGGATGTCGATGGCCTCGCCGCGAAGCTGCAGGTCCAGCCGGTGTTCGAGAACGGCAAGCTGCGCGGCGTGCGATTGGCCGCGGGCGCCGATGCGTCGCTGATCACGAAACTCGGACTGCGACCGACCGACGTCGTCACCGCGATCAATGGCACGCCGCTCGACGACCTCGCGCGCGGCCAACAGGTCGTCGAGGGCCTGCGCAATGCCGCGAGCGCGAACGTCACCGTGCTGCGCGACGGCAAACCGACCGAAATCCATGTCACCCTCCAATGAACCGCTCGTCGAACCCGGATCCGCCGCAATGAGCCGCACCCGTACCGCGTCATTCCTCCTGTTCGCGCTGCTCGCATTCGCGTTCGCGCCGGCCTTCGCCCAGCAGGCCGATCCGCCCGCGCATGCGATGACCGCGGACGGCCGCCACACCCTGAACCTCAAGGATGCCGACATCCAGGCACTGATCGCGACCGTGTCCGAGATCACCGGCAAGAATTTCATCGTCGGTCCGAACGTGCAGGGCAAGGTCACCGTGGTCTCCGCCGAACCGATGTTGCCGAACGAGATCTACGACGTGTTCCTCGCCGTGCTGCGCGTGCACGGCTATGCCGCGGTCGCGTCCGGCAGCATGGTCAAGATCGTGCCCGAGGCGATGGCCCAGCAGGATGGCTCGGCAGGTCTCGACGGCCGGCGCGCCCATGCCGACGACGAACTCGTGACCCGCATCGTGCCGGTCCGGCACGTGTCGGCCACCGAGCTGGTGCCGATCCTGCGCCCGCTGATGCCGCAGGGCGGCCAGCTCATCGCGCACGCGGCGTCGAACGCGCTGGTCATTTCCGATCGCGCCGGCAACGTGCGTCGCCTGGTCAGCATCATCGAGCGCATCGACACCGCGTCGGACAACCGTGTAGAGGTCATCCCGCTCGCGCATGCGAGCGCGGCCGAGGTCGCGCGCACCCTGAGCCTGCTCGCCGACGACCCGGTTGCGAAGGCGGCCGGCGACGCGCCACAGGTGATCGCCGATGCGCGCACCAACTCGCTGCTGCTGAGCGGGCCGGCCAGCGGTCGCCTGCGACTGCGCGCGCTGATCGCGCATCTCGACACGCCACTCGACAACGGCGGCGACACCCAGGTGATCTTCCTGAGCTATGCGAGCGCGAAGGATCTCGTGCCGATCCTCGAAGGCATCGCCGCGACCCTGACCGGCATCGCGCCGCCGACCGCGACCGGCGGCACGGCGGGCGCCGGCGCGGGCGGCAACGTGTCGCCGGCCACGATCCAGGCGCACGAGGAAACCAATTCGCTGATCATCAGCGCGCCGCCCGCGATCTACCGTTCGCTCGCCGGCGTCGTACGCCAGCTCGACGTGCGCCGCGCGCAGGTGCTCATCGAAGCGGTCATCGCCGAGGTCACCGATTCGACCGCGAGCGAACTCGGCATCCAGTGGTTCACCGCGCCGCAGACCGGCCTCGACGAGATCGGCCAGGGCCTGATCGGCGGCACCAACTTCGCCGGCCCGAACGGCACCAGCGGCCTGCTCGGACTTGCCGCGAACCCGCTTGCGGTCGGCGGCGGCCTGACCCTCGGCTACGTCGACGGCTCGATCAAGATTCCCGGCACCGACAAGGAAATCCTCAACCTCGGAGCGGTAATCCGCGCGCTCAAGGGCGACGGCACGACCAATATCCTGTCGACGCCGTCGATCCTGACCCTCGACAACCAGGAGGCCGAGATCAAGGTCGCTCAGGAAGTGCCGTTCCTGACCGGCTCCTACACCAACACCTCGAGCACCGGCACCTCGGGCGCGATCACCAACCCGTTCCAGACCATCGAGCGCAAGGACGTCGGGCTGATCCTCAAGGTCACCCCGCACATCAACGAAGGCGATTCGGTGCGCCTGGACATCCACCAGGAAGTGTCCTCGCTGGCGGCGCCGGTATCCGGCGCGGTCGACCTCATCACCAACAAGCGCGAACTCACCACCAGCGTGTTGATCGCGGACGGCTCGCTGCTCGTGCTCGGCGGGCTCATCGACAACAACGTCAGCGACAGCGTGCAGAAGGTGCCCGGCCTCGGCGACATCCCGCTGCTCGGCAACCTGTTCCGCTACCGCAGCAACAGCAACCAGAAGCGCGACCTCATGGTGTTCCTGCACCCGCGCATCCTGCGCGACGCGGCAACCGAGGCGAGCGTGTCGAGCGAGAAGTACAACTACATGCGCACCGAGCAGTTGCAGATGAAGCAGGATCGCGCGCTGATCACGCCGCGCGCCGAACGCCCGCTGCTTCCCGAGGTGCACGACTTCCTCGCCAGCCCGACGCTCGATGGGCAGCCGGCGGGAGCCGGGAAACCGTGAGCGACGTCGCGCCCGCGGCGCCCCGGCCCGCGCGCCCCGGTTTCGGCTTCGCGCGCCGTCATGGCGTGGCCCTGACCGGCTGGCGCGACGGCGCGGCCGAGATCGCGTGCCGCGCGGATGTCGGCATCGCGACGCTCGCCGAATTGCGCCGCCATTTCGGCGCGCCGCTGCACCTCACCACCATCGAGGCGTCCGCCTTCGAACGCCTGCTGCGCGAACTCTACGAGCAGGGCGACGATGCGCGTGCGATGGTGTCCGACCTCGACGATGCGCTCGATCTCAAGACCGTGGCGGACGAATTGCCGGAACCGGACGACCTGCTCGAAAGCGAAGACGACGCACCGATCATCCGCCTGCTGAACGCGCTGCTGACCGAGGCGGTCAAGGAAGGCGCGTCGGACATCCACATCGAACCGTTCGAGAACCGCCTCGTGGTGCGCTTCCGCATCGATGGCGTGCTGCGCGAGGTGCTGGCGCCGAAGAAGGCGATCGCGAACGCGGTGGTCAGTCGCATCAAGGTCATGGCGCGCCTCGACATCGCGGAGAAGCGCCTGCCGCAGGACGGGCGCATCGGCCTGCGCATCGCGGGGCGGCCGGTCGACGTGCGCGTGTCGACGATCCCGGCCGGGCACGGCGAGCGTGTCGTGCTGCGCCTGCTCGACAAGCAGGCCGGGCGCCTCGATCTCGCCCAGCTCGGCATGCACGACGCCGAACGCACGCGACTCGAGGCGCTGATCGCGCGGCCGCACGGCATCCTGCTCGTGACCGGGCCGACCGGATCGGGCAAGACCACGACCCTGTACGGCGCGCTGCTCCAGCTCAACGACGCGTCGCGCAACATCATGACGGTCGAGGATCCGATCGAGTACTACATCGACGGCGTCGGCCAGACCCAGGTCAACCCGCGCGTGGACATGACGTTCGCGCGCGGTCTGCGCGCGATCCTGCGCCAGGATCCGGACGTGGTCATGATCGGCGAGATCCGCGACCTCGAAACCGCCGAGATCGCGGTGCAGGCTTCGCTGACCGGACACCTCGTGCTTTCCACGCTGCACACGAATTCCGCGGTCGGCGCGATCGCGCGCCTGCGCGACATGGGCGTCGAACCGTTCCTGCTGTCCTCGAGCCTGGTCGGCGTGCTGGCCCAGCGCCTCGTGCGCACGCTCGATCCCGCCACGCGCGAAGCGTATGCGGCGACGCCGACCGAACTTGCCGCATTCGGCAAGCCCGTCGATCTCGAGGCCACGCTGCATCGCCCGCGCGCCGATCCCGGCGATCGCACAGCCGGCTACAAGGGCCGCACCGGGATCCACGAACTGGTCACGATCGACGACACCCTGCGCCGCCTGATCCACGAAAACGCCTCCGAGGCCGAACTCGAACGCCATGCGCGCGCGCACTCGGCCGGCATCCTCGAGGACGGCTGGCGCAAGTGCGTCGCGGGCATCACCTCGACCGACGAGGTCCTGCGCGTGACGCGCGAGGAGTAGCGCGCCATCACGCCAAGCCGCGTCGCGGGCGGTGTTCGGAAACGTAGCCCGGATAAGGCCGCAGGCCGCACCCGGGAA
>CAYWZC010000014.1:11143-13007 GCA_964462745.1 uncultured Rhodanobacteraceae bacterium | reverse complement strand
CCGGCACGTAGTCGACGTGCCAGTAGATCGAATCGGGTGCGTGGATCCCCGCGATGTCCTGCCAGGTCGCGCTCGCGCGGTCATAACGGAACGGTCCGACCTCGGTCGCGGCGAACAGCTGCTCGCCATCCGGCGAGATCGCGAGGCTGTGGACGAGGGTCGCGGGCAGGCCGGCGTCCATGGCGGTGAACGTCGCGCCGTTGTCGGTCGAGACGTACACGCCGGGACCGGAATAGCCGCTGCCGCACACGTACACGGTGCCGGGGCGCGCCGGGTCGGCGAGGATGTCCTGGCCGTAGAAGTAATGGCCCTGCGGCAACTGGTCGGCGGTCGCGGTCCAGGTCGCACCGCCATCGAGCGAACGGAAGAACCGCGACGCGGGGGCATTGTCGGGCGCCTTGGCCATGACGAAGCGGACATCGGCGTCCTGCGGCGAGGATTCGATCGCGGTGATCGTGCCGCCGAAGTCGAAACTGCCCTCGACCGCGCTGATCGTCCCCGGTGCCACGGAACCGTTCCAGCTCAGGTGGATCAGGTGGTTCTTGCCGGCCACCGAAGCGCCGCCGCCGAGCCAGATCGCATGCGGGTCGAGCGGATCGGCCGCGAGCGGCGCCATGAACGCCATCCCGGTGAGGCCGGCGGCGGCGAAGTCCCAGCTCGGCAGCGGCTGGCCGGTCTGGCTCGGGTCCGGGTCGAGCTGGGTGAAGGTCGGGTAGTTCATCCAGACGGTGATGCCGTCGGAACTGGCGAGATGTCCGTAGTCGCCGCTGATGACCTGGTCCGCGTCGAGCAGGCCGGTCGTCGGCGATTCCGCGCGCTGGTAGCCCTGGTCCTGTGCGCCGATCGCGATCGAATGCGGCGCGGCGCGGCGCGTGTAGCTCGAGTAGTACTGCGCCTGGCGCAGGCCGAGCAGGGACAGGTTCTCGACGCTCAGTGCGCCGTCGGTGGATTCGTAGAGGCCGCCGTCGGTCGCGATCAGCAGCACTTCGTTGCCGTTCGCGTCCGGAAACGCCTCGATCAGGCTGATGTCGGCGTGCAGCTTGTTCGCGGGATCGCCGTAGTACTCGTACCAGTTGTTGACCCGGGTGAAGGTCAGGCCGCCATCGGTGGATCGCCACATGTCGATGTTGCCGAAGTAGGCGCGTTCGGGATCGTGCAGCGAGGTGCCTGCGGCGACGCGGAAGTAGAAGCGTTGCGGAATCACGCCGCGCGCGCTCCAGGTCGCGCCGTCGTCGATGGAGCGGAACACGTGGGTCTGGTTGCCCGATTCGAAGAATGCGTACAGGAACACGTGGCCATCGCCGGCAACCCCGCTCGCGAGGGCGACGCGGTCGCCGGGAGCCTGCGCGGGTGCGGCGGCGATCGTCGCGACCGGGGTGATGGCGTTGCCGGGATCGATGCGCGAGACGACGTTGCCGACCAGCAGGAACACCGCGTCGGAGCCGAGTTTCGGCGTGGAAAGCGCGGTCCTGTCCGGGGTTGCAAGGAAGCCGAGGTCGATCCAGGTTGCGCCGCGATCGTTCGATGCGAGCAGGCGCGACTGCCAGGCCGACACATCGAAGTTGTAGTCGCTGACCAGTGCGTACAGGTCGAGTCCGTCGCGTGCGCGGCTCGCGAGCCAGGTCGTTTCGAGCCAGTTCGCTAACGCGGGACCTGCGGCGGGCCGCCAGGTCGCGCCCGCGTCGTCGGAATAGACCATCGTGTCGGCAAGATCGTCCGCGGCGACCCATCGCTCGTTACGGCCGGGTTCGGGACTGCCGTCGAGGCGCTCGAACTGCAGGGTCGCGTAATGGGTCGCGAAGCGGCGCCGGTCGTTGACCGATTGCCAGTCGATCGTGTCGCGCTCGCTGCGCCAGATGTGCCC
>CAYWZC010000014.1:6033-11043 GCA_964462745.1 uncultured Rhodanobacteraceae bacterium | reverse complement strand
GACCCGGCTCGCGCAATGCGAACCCCTCGCGGTCGGGCGGTTGCGCTGCGTGCACGAGCATCCCGCACGTCCCGACTGCCTGATCAAGACGGTGCGCGCCGACGTGATCGAGCGTCGTTGGGGCATGGCTGCACCGTGGTACAAGCGCCTCGTGCGCACGCGCCAGTACACCGTGTTCGCTCGCGAGTTCGAGGAATACCTCGCGATCCAGGCGCGTCACCCCGGATCGAGCCCGCCGATCGCACGCGTGGTCGGCATCGAGGAAACCGACCTCGGGATCGGTCTCGTCGTGGAGAAGGTGCGTGGCGCGGACGGCACGCTCGCCCCGACCGTCGCCGCGCTCGGCCAGGCCGAGGGCCGCATCGAGCCATGGCTGGAGAAGGCGTTCGCGGCGTTCCTCGACGACTTGCTGCGCCACGATGTCGTGGTCGGCGACCTGCACGCATGGAACATCGTGCATGGCAGCGACTCGCGCGGTGGGCCACGCCTCGTCCTCGTCGACGGCTTCGGCGAAAAGAACTTCATCCCGCGCAACTCGCTGAGTACGCGCGCGAACGCGCGGCACACGCGGCGCCTGTACGAACGCATGCGCCGCATGCTCGGCAACCTGCTCGCGAGCGGCCGCTACGCCTGAGCGCGTCGCGCACGCGCGGCAATCAGTCCTCCTGATTCGCTTCCACTTCGTCCGGATCGATGCGATCCGGCGGCACGCAACCCGGCACCACGGCGTCGGCGCCGAACAACCACCACTCGCGCCGGTTGGCATTGCCGAGCAGGGTCGCGACGCCGCGATCCACGCAAGTTCCCATCGCCTCGGCGAGGATGAATACGCGTCGTTGCGCCGGCGCTTCGGCGAGCCAGCGTGTCGCCGCGACGTACTGGTCGCTCCACGGCGCGTCGAATCCGAAGTCGCGCCGCGGACCGTCCAGCATCAGCAGGTTCTGCTCCTTCCATGCGACCAGGCCGATCTCGGTTTCCGGTCCGGCAACCACGCGCGCGCGTTGCATGACACCCGCGGCCGAACTCGAATCGTTGAGTAATGGGTACGCCCACAGACTCCAGATCAGCCACAGCGCGGTGATTCCGGCCAACAGTCCATGCAGGCCGCGTCGTACGCGGAACCACGCCGCAGCGAGGAGGAACGCCACCCCGATCGCGACGACCATGCTCCACACCCACGCCGTCACGTCGTCGAGTTCGCGATCGTGCACGAAGTGTTCGGCCGCGGGAACGTGGCCGGCCAGCGCCATGATTCCGGCCACCGTGATCACGACGCCACCGATCAGCGCGGCCGCGAACGCGCTCGTGCGCAGCCAGCGCGAACGGATTGCCGCATCGAGATACGGCGCCATCGCGAGCGCGACCATCGGCAAAACCGGCAGGATGTACACGTCCCGCTTGCCGACCGGGATGCTGAAGAACAGCACCACGAGCAGGGCCCAGACCAACGGCAGCATCACGCGCGGTTCGCGCGCCCGGAGATCGCGCCACCAGCGCGGCACCGCGGCCGGATACGCGAGCGACAGCGGGAACCAGTTGAACAGCAGGATCGGCAGGAAGTACCAGAACGGCTGCGGGTGCGACCACGAACCCGCGTAGCGGCCCGCGGTCTGGTGCAGCAGGATGTCGTCGACATAGGCCGCGTATTCGGGCGTGCCGCGCGCCTCGGCAACGAGCAGCATCGGCACTGCCCATGCGAGGATCGGCAGCACGAACGCGAGCGCACCGCCGGCCCAGCGCCATGCCGAGCGACTCGTCCGCGTTACCCCGTCCCAGCCGCGCCAGCGCGCATACACGTACGGCAACAGCATGAGCAGGGCGAGGATGCCGACGCCCTTGGTGATGACGCCGAGCCCGGCCGCGAAGCAGCCGAGCCAGTACGCGCGCCAGTTCGGCCCGCGCAGGCAATGCACGAGCAGGCCCCAGTTCGCGAGCGTGATCCAGGCCATGACCAGCGGATCCATCTGCGCGCGCTTGACCTGGTATGCGAACTGGAACGCGAACAGCACCGCGCCGGCCGCGAGCAGGCCCGCGCGTGGACTCCACAGGCGCCGGCCGAGGTCCCAGGTAAGGCCCAGGGTCAACAGGCCCGCGAGCAGCGACGGCAGCAGGAATGCGATGCGCCACGAGCGCGTCACCTCGAAGGTCGCGGCTTCCAGCCACATCAGCATCGGTGGCTTGTCCGAGTACAGCTCGGTGCCGCGATGCGGGAACAGCCAGTCGCCCGACTCGACCATGTGCTGCGCGGCGAGGGTGAAACGCGGCTCGTCCGACGGCCACGGATCGCGCAGCCCGATGCCGATGCCGAGCACGATCAGCGCGAACAACAGGAACAGGCGGAACGCGCGACGATCCGAAGTCGAAAGCGGCGGGGAAGCGATCATGGAATCCGGGCTCCGGTTCGGGGATCTCCCGCAGCCGCGCGGGCGAATCCGCAAATCATACCGAACCGCGGTCGGAATTCCGTCCAGAGGCGGTGCTGTCGTGCGAACGGATCGCCAGGTGGATGCGACCGGCGTCGTCCACCGGTTACGTGCCGACCAGCGCGAAGCGCGTGGTGCGCGTGGCCGGATCGGCCTCGACGAGGCGGACCTTGACCGAGGTGCCGAGCGGCAACGCGGCGTCGGCGGTCACCCGTGCCTCGATCGCCGGATCGCGGATCACGACGACGCCGCGTTCGGGGTGTTCGCGATCGATCTCGACGATCATGCCGTCGAAGGTTTCGCCGACGCGCGGCGCAAGTGCGACCGCTTCGGCGAGATCGATGATCGCGCTCTCGTAGCGGTTTGCGCGCAGCGACGAATCACGCATCGTCGCGGGCAGGCCGGGCAGGGCGCCGAGCACCCATTCGGGAACCGCTCGTCCCGCGCACAGCGCGACGCAGATCTCGCCGGTGTAGCGATCGACGAGCCGGCGCAGCGGCGCGGTCACGTGCGCATAGGTCGAGGCGAGCGCGGAGTGGCCCGGATGCTCGGGCACCTCGCCGTGGAACGCCGCGTAGCCCGCGCCGCGCAGCACCGTGGTGCAGGCGACCATCATCGCGATATGCAGCGGATCGGCTGGGTCGAGCGAGGCGATGAACGCGGAATAATCGAGGCCGTCCGGCCACGCCATGCCGCGCGCAGTGGCCGTGCGATGCAATCGTTCGATCGCCCACGTCGGTGGTTCGGGCAGGGTGCGCAGCAGGCCGACGCCGGCTTCGACCATGAGATGCGCGGCGGCCATGCCGGTCAGCAGCGAGATCTGCTCGTTCCAGTCCTCGACCGGATGGCGCGCGCGAAACTCGAGTTGCCAGCGGCCACGGTCGATGTGGATTTCCTGTTCGGGCAGGGCGAGGCTGACGCCGCCGCGGCGGCGCTCGCGCTGCTTGCGCAGCTCGCCGACTTCGCGCAGCACCGCCCACATCGGATCGGCGTCGCCCGCATCGATGCGGGCCTGCACGCCCGCGTAGTCGAGTTTCGCGCGGCTGCGCACGAGTGCGCGGTGTACGTCGACGATCGTGCCTTCGCCGGATGCGTCGAGGTCGATCGTCCACAGCATGGCGGGCCGGATCTGGTCCGGAAGCAGGGACGCGGCGTCCTCGGACAGCACCTTCGGATGCAGCGGGATCTTCGCGTTCGCGCCGTACAGGGTTTCGCCGCGTCGGTTCGCCTCGATGTCGATCGCGTCGCCCGCGGCCACGAACGCGGCGACGTCGGCGATCGCATAGTGCACGCGATAGCCGTCACCGCGGCGTTCGACGAACATCGCCTGGTCGAGATCCATCGCGTCCGGCGGATCGATCGTGACCAGCGCGATGTCGGTGCGATCCTCCGCCGGCAGGCGCGGGTTCGCGGCGGCGTGCGTCGCCGCCGCCTCGACCTCGGCCGGAAACGCGCGCGGCAGGTCGAGTTCGTCGCGGATCGCGCGAATGCCGCGTTCGAGCGCGGCGTCGGGTGGGTGCGGTGTGCGCAGGCAGCGTGTCGTCGACATCGGCATTTCCGATTGCGGTCATCCCGACCATTAAGCCTCAATCCGTCGCTGCATCGCCACCCGCACCCACCATCGACCCATCCGGCCGACCGTTCGCGCGCTCGCGAGACCGCTCGTCATTTTCCCGGCACCGGCGTTCCGTGTTGCACCGAGACTGCGATCCTCCAACCAGACGGAGCTACCCATGAACCATGCAACCGTGATGCATCGTGGCGTCCTCGCCCTCGTCGCATGCGCCCTCCTGATGGCGGCCGTCATCGGTCGTGCGGCCGGCGCGGATTTCCGCGGCCTGTCCATCGAGGTGATCGGCAAGGGCCGACCCGTGATCATGATTCCCGGCCTCAACAGCGGCGCCGACACCTGGCGCGAGACCTGCGTCGCGCTGCAATCCGACGCGATCCAGTGCCATCTCGTGCAATTGCCCGGTTTCGCGGGCTTGCCGGCGGCCGAAACCGAAACGTTCCTGCCCGAGATGCGCGACCGCCTGCTCGCGTACATCACCGAACGCGACCTGGACGATCCGGTCGTGATCGGCCACAGCCTCGGCGGTACCCTTGCCCTGATGATGGCGAGCGAACAACCCGACGCGATCGGGCGTCTGGTCATCGTCGATGCGCTGCCGTTCTATTCCGCGATCCGCGACCCGGCTGCGACGGCCGAGTCGGTGCGCCCCGGCGCCGAGCAGATGCGCATGGGGATGCTCGCGGCCGACGACGCGAGCTATCGCGCGCAGGCACGCGCGGCGGCCGCCGGCATGGCGCATGGCGAGGATCGCGTGAAGACCATCGAGGCCTGGGGCGAGGCGAGCGACCGCACAACCACGGCGCAGGCGATGTACGAACTCGCGACGACCGATCTGCGCGACACGATCGCCGCCGTGCGCTGCCCCGTGCTCGTGCTCGGCTCTTGGGCCGCGTACGCGCCGTATGGCGCAACCATGGAATCGACTGCGGACATCTTCCGTACCCAGTATGCGAAGCTCGACGGCATGCGCCTGGAAATGAGCGAGGCGGGCTATCATTTCCTCATGTGGGATGA
>CAYWZC010000014.1:0-5933 GCA_964462745.1 uncultured Rhodanobacteraceae bacterium | reverse complement strand
GATCGCCTGCGCGTGGCGCGCGACATCGACGCGGCCGCGCTTTCCGCGGACATCCCGCCGATGTTGCTGCAACTGCTGGTCGAAAATGCGATCAAGCACGGCGTTTCCCGCGTGCCGGGCGGCGGCGGCGTGCGCCTGCATGCGCGCGCGGAAGCCGGCGACCTCGTGATCGAGGTGTGCAGTCCGGGCCGGATCGAACCCGATGCGGGCCGCGCCGGCGTCGGCCTCGCCTACCTGCGCGCGCGCCTTGCGCGCTGCGCGCGTCCCGGTTCATTCGAGTTGTTGCAGGACGATGCATGCGTCCTCGCGCAGTTGCGGATCCCGCAATGAACTCGCCGATACGCATCCTGATCGTGGACGACACGCGCCTCGCGCGCCGCGAACTGCGCACGCTGCTGGCCGCGTGCGACGGCGTGGAGTGCGTGGGCGAGGCGGATGACGTACCCGCCGCGCGTACAGCCATCGACGCGCTGCGTCCGGACCTGGTCCTGCTCGACATCCAGATGCCCTCGGGCAGTGGTTTCGACCTGCTCGAGGATCTCGATCCGGCACCGCTGGTCATCTTCACGACGGCCTACGACCAGTACGCGGTGCGCGCATTCGAAGCCAATGCGCTCGACTACCTGGTCAAGCCGGTGGAGCCGCAGCGACTCGAGGCGGCGTTGCAGCGCGCCCGCGCGAAACTCGCGGCGATGCCACCATCGGTCGCCGCCGAACGGCTCGGCGCGGCGGACCAGGTGTTCCTGCGTGACGGCGAGCGCTGCTGGTTCGTGACCCTGGCCGACATCAGCCGCATCGTGGTCGACGGCAACTACGCACGCGTCTGGTTCCGCGACCAGAACGCCCAGATCGGGCGCAGCCTGAGCGCGCTCGAGGCGCGCCTGGACCCGGCCCTGTTCTTCCGCGCCAATCGCAACACCCTGATCAATCTGCGTGCGGTGAAGTCGGTCGACCCGTGGGTCAATGACGGTTACCTGCTCAAGCTGCGCGATGGCAGCGAGATCGAGGTCTCACGCCGCCAGGCGCGCGAATTGCGCGAGCGGCTCGCGTTGTAGGGCCGGTGTGGCGCGCCGCTTGGCCGGCGCGCTGCGGGTCACGATTCGGGGGCCGCGATCAGTTCGACATCCGGCATCCACAACCGAACCCAGCGGTCGGTCTTCTCCTCGCGGCTCAACCGTTGCGGGCTGACCGGAACCGGCGTGTCGAATGTGGCCGGATCGTCGAGGCAGGTCGCATCGACCGCGCCGAACAAGCGGTCGCCGTGCGTGTACGTGACCGCGACGAGAACCCCGCAACGCGCGCACAGCCGGAATCTCGCCGCTTGCGAACCTTGCGCGTACGAGGCGAGGACCCGGGTTTCCGCGAACGCGATGCGCAAGCGTCCGGCCGGATCCGAAAGCCAGGCGGCGCCGTGCTTGCGGCAGAACGCACAATCGCAGGCGCGCGGCACGAGTTCGCGGGGATCCGTGCGCGTGGCGAACTCGACCTGCAAGCCACCGCAGTGGCAACCGCCGCGAAACGTGGTCAGTGCGTCATTCGCTGGCAATGGTGCACCTCGATCCAGGGGAATGTCCGCGCAGATGCGATACGGCGCGGGATCGATCGTGCGTGAAGCGCGCGCATCGTGCTATTCCGGATTCCACTTGATCTGGAACTCGATTTCCTCCTCCCATTCCGAACGTTCATGCTCGACGGTGAAGCGCGCGCGCACCGGAACGTGGATGCGTTCGCCCGCGATCTGGATCTCGAACCGATCTCCGGTTTCGATGGAGTCGGCGAGGCGCCGCAGTTTCGCGACGAACTCCGCCTTCGTGTAGCCCCTTTCCACGTCGCGTGCAGGTTTGTCGGCCATGATTTCTCCAGCGGTTCGGTCGTGTCGCAGTGGGGCGATCCTACCACCCGCCGCCGCCGCCACCACCACCGCCGCCACCCGAACTGCCGCCACCACCCGAGCTCGATCCGGGTGACGTCGACGCGGACGAGATCGCGCTCGAAAGGCTGTTGCTGAGACCGCTGCTGAAACTGCTCAGGCTGGAACTGCTGAAATCGCTGGTGCCGTGGTACCAGGTCGGTCGCGCTTCCTGCATCTGCATCGGCGTCAGCGCTTCCGTGAAGCGGTCCGCCCATGCATTCTCGACATCTAGCGCGACCGCATACGGCAGGTAGGCGGCGAACAGTTCGGGTCGCGATTCGGGCCGATAGCGCGAATCCAGTTCCTGCTTCTCGGCCACGCCGAGGTACCAGCGGAAGCCGTCGATGCGATCGAGCAGTTTTGCGCCGTCGCGGGTCGGTGCCTTCATCCATTGGTAGAACGCGACATTGGTGCCGATGAACACGAGGAATGCGATCGCCGTGCCGATGCCGACCGTCCACGCGAGCACCGAGAGGCCGGCGACCTCGCCCGCGATGAACGGGAGGGCGAACAGCCACATGCCCGCGCTGCCGACCGTCTTGAGCACGCCGCGCGCGTTGCGCGTGGCCTGCCATGCGGCACTCGTGATGGCGAACGTGCCGACGCTCCAGCCGCTGAGCCAGATCAACATGAAGCCCGCGATCATCGGGGCCTCGCCCGGATACGAAATGATCATGATGCCCACGGTGACGAGGGTGATGAGCACGCCGGGCCACAGCTTGCTGCCGTGCGTGTTGAAGTACTTCTTTTCGTAGCCCGCCGCGAGTGCCGTCTCCAACGCTTCACTGGCGCCATTGACGCGCACGCGATTGGCCTGCACCAGCTTGAGTTCCTCGCCATCCTGGAACAGCGCCGCGAGGAGCTTCTTCTCGTCTTTCGCCAGCCCCGAACCCGTTCCGGTCCGAGTGAGCGTGAACTCCTTCTTCTTGTCCTCGTCGATGCGCAGCCGGCCCTTCGAGGCGAGGCCGAGGATCGCGGCGCTGAAGCAGGTGCGGTCGAACCCCATCTCGCGGACGTAGCGCATGGCCGCCGGCGAATCGCCGTTCGGCGGTTCGTACAGCGGAATGCGCACGCCGCGCGGTGGATCGCGGCCCCATCGGTTCCACGCCCAGCCGTAGTAAAGCCAGAGCACGAGCAGGCCGACGAGGCCGATGACGAGGTTGCGATTGTCGCGCAGCAGCCAGGCCATCTTCTGCTCCGCGCTCGGCTCGGCGACGATGCCCTTCGGGAACTCGAGCACGATGCTGAGGCCTTCCTCGGCACCGAGCGGACGGCTTGCGGTGAAACGCGCGCCGCCGGGTTCGAGTGCCGTCGTCAACGCCTGTTCGCGCGAACCCTGCGGGCCGGTATAGCCGGACGCCTTCAACTGTCCGACCGGTACCGGTTGCGGCAGGCGGACCTCGGCGCTCGCCGCGTCGATCGGGAACGCCCAGCCGTTGCCGGTCACGTTCCAGTACAACTCGTCGTGGTCGTCGAAGAATCCGATCTGGCGATTGGTGCGATAGCGGATCACGTATTCATGCTCGCCCGCCGGCACCGTCGTCGCGCTGCTGCCGAGATAGATGCGCACGCCGTTGCTGCGCGTTTCGGTATGCCAGTCCTCGCGATGGCCGTCGCGCTCGGCGCCGAGGATGTCGAATGCGACGCGGTAGCGGTTGCGCAGCGGATCGCGGTAGGTGGTCGGGAAGTCGCGGTAGATGCCGTGGTTGATCTGGTTGCCTTCCGCCCGCACGCGGATGTGCTCGGCGACCTCCATGCTGCCGTCGGCCGCGATCCCGATGTCGGCATGGTAGGAAAGGATGCGTTCGTCAGCGTGCGCCGCGGTCGCGCAAAGCATGCCGAACGCGAGCGTCAGTACCCAGGTCAATCGGTGCATCGCGCAACTCCCCGTGGTCGGATTCGTGGGACGGCCATCGACATCAACGCAAACCAGCGTCGCGACGTGCCACCGCCGCAAGGCAGCCGGGCCTCGCGGTCAGTCGAGGGCGACCTGCGGCGTCGCAGCCGCATCCGCTTCGGCGGCGAAGAACTCGGACGGCACGAACCCGAATGCGCGCGCGACGATCAAATCCGGAAAGCGCTCGATGTGCGTGTTGAAGTCGCGCACCGAGCCATTGTAGAAGCGCCGCGCGTGCTGGATCGCGTCCTCGACCTCGACCAGTTCGGTCGACAACTGCGCGAAATTCGCGCTCGCCTTGAGGTCGGGATACGCCTCGGCGAGCAGCAGCAGGCGGGAAAGGTCGAAGCCGAGCGCGGTCTCGATCGGGCCGCGTGCCGCGATGCCCGGCGCAGCTTGCGCGGCGCCGCGTTCGGCGGTGATGCGCTCGAGCAGGCCGCTTTCGTGCGTCGCATACCCGCGCACGCTCTCGACCAGCGCCGGTACGAGGTCATGGCGACGCTGCAACTGCACATCGACGTCGCTCCACGCGGCGCGCACCTGGTTGCGGTCGCGTACCAGGCGGTTGAACATCCAGACCGCATAGGCGAGCAGCGCAAGTCCGATCAGCGCGATCGTCGTTCGCATGGGAATCCCCGATGGCGGTCGTGGTGGAAGGGTTGCGCGATGGTAGCGGATTTCGCGCGTGGAACGACGTTCGCGGATCGACGGGAGTGACTTTTGGGCATGTGGCCGGGAGGCTGGTCCCGGTAGGCTGGGACTACACGCAACCGGAGACCGTCGATGAAGGCACTGATCGCCTGCATGCTGACCCTGCTGCTCGGCGTCGCACACGCACAGACGGCATCCGCGCCGGCCGGGTCATGGGGCGAGGGTGCCGAGGATTGTGCTGCAGCGACGCCTGAACCCTTGCAGGTACGGCAACATGACGCGCGCACGTTCATCCTGCGCCAGGACCTGTGCGCCAGCTTCGAGGCGAACTTCCTGTACCTGTTGATCGGCGACGGCCGCGCACTGCTGATCGACAGCGGCGCGATCGCCGATCCCACGCGCATGCCGCTGGCCGCGCGGGTAATGGCGCTCCTGCCCGAACGCGACGGTGCGAAACTCCCGCTCGTCGTCGCACATACGCACAGCCACCGCGACCACCGCGAAGGCGATGCGCAGTTTGCATCGCTGGCCGGCGTGGAGGTCGTGCCGGCGGACGTCGATGGCGTGCGTGGCTATTACGGATTCGATCGCTGGCCCGATGGCGTCGCGCGCCTCGACCTCGGCGGACGCGTGGTGCAGGTGGTGCCCGCGCCGGGTCACAACGCCAACCACGTCGTCTTCTTCGATGACGCGACCGGCCTGCTGTTCACCGGCGACTTCCTGTTGCCGGGGCGACTCACCATCGACGACATCGATGCGTTCACGGCGAGTGCGAGGCGGGTTGCGGCATTCGTTCACGATCGAACGGTGACGCAGGTGCTCGGCGGTCACGTCGAAATGGATGTCGATGGCAATCTCTACCCGTACGGCGCAACCCACCATCCGCGCGAGCGCGCATTGCCGCTCGCGAAGTCCGACGTGCTCGCGTTGCCGCAGGCGCTCGCGGACTTCAACGGATTTCATGCGCGGCACCCGAATTTCGTCCTGACGAATCCGATCCACAACCTCGCCGTGCTCGCGACGGGCGCGGTGCTGGTGCTGGGATTGCTGGTGTGGGGGATCGTGCGGTTTGTCCGACGGCGGCGCCAACGGCGCGTCATCCGCGGGGGCATGGCGTGAAGCGAAGCGATTGATGCGGGCACCGCACGCGGATGCATGTCCGGAATCTGCCGGCGCAGGTCGCGGCAACGGTCGATCAGCTCGTGCGCACGTTCCGATCCGCGGACGATCATGCGCTGCATCGTGGCTCTTGTAGAGCGTAGCTTGCTGCGCTTGCCGTACGTCGCAGCGCCCTCAGCGCAGCAAGCTGCGCTCTGGGAACCCCATCTTTTCCGAGGACCTTGTCGAAGAACGCCGGAATGCCGGCTGGGCTTTGTCGCGAATCAGGTCGGCATTCGTTCGACGGCGGCGTAGCCGCAGCCCTCTCCCCGCATGGCGGGGAGAGGGGAACGCGTGGTGCTGAGCGGGAGTCGC
>CAYWZC010000013.1:32332-42057 GCA_964462745.1 uncultured Rhodanobacteraceae bacterium | reverse complement strand
CACGAGGCACGCGTGTGCATCCAGCAGGGCCGCGTCCTCGCCGACCCGCGCCGCCCACGCGAGTACACCGCCGAGCAGTACCTGAAATCCGGCGACGAGATGCAAGCGTTGTTCGCGGACCTGCCCGCGCTCGTCGACAACGCGACCGAGATCGGCAAACGCTGCAACCTCGAACTGGAGTTCGGCCAGCATTTCCTGCCCGCATTCCCGGTTCCCGGCCAGCAGACGCTCGACTCGTGGATCCGCGGCCAGGCCGCGGAAGGCCTCGCCGAACGACTCGCACGGCACGCACCGGCCGACGGTTTCTCGATCGACGACTACCGCGCGCGCCTGGACCGCGAACTCGACGTCATCGTGCAGATGGGCTTCCCGGGCTATTTCCTGATCGTTGCGGACTTCATCAACTGGGCGAAGCGCAACGGCATCCCGGTCGGTCCCGGGCGCGGCTCCGGCGCGGGCTCGCTGGTCGCGTGGGCGCTCGGCATCACCGACATCGACCCGCTGCGCTACGACCTGCTGTTCGAGCGCTTCCTGAATCCCGAGCGCGTATCCCTGCCCGACTTCGATATCGACTTCTGCATGGAAGGCCGCGACCGGGTCATCGAGTACGTCGCCACGCATTACGGCCGCGACCGGGTCAGCCAGATCATCACCTACGGCTCGATGGCGGCCAAGGCGGTGCTGCGCGATACCGGCCGCGTGCTCGGCATGAGCTACGGCCAGGTCGACAAGATCGCCAAGCTGATTCCGTTGCGGCCCGCCGACCCGATTTCGCTCGACGACGCGCTCGGCCGCAGCGCCAAGGCGCGCGAGGATGCGCAGCGCCAGGTTGCCGAGTTCAGGACGCTGTACGAAACCGAGGACGACGTGCGCGAGCTGGTCGACCTCGCGCTCAAGCTCGAGGATCTCGCGCGCAACGCGGGCAAGCATGCGGGCGGCGTGGTCATCGCACCCGGGCCGCTCAGCGACTACGCACCGCTGTACTGCGAATCCGGCGGTGACGGCGTGGTCACCCAATTCGACAAGGACGACGTCGAAAGCGTCGGCCTGGTGAAGTTCGACTTCCTCGGCCTGCGCACGCTGACCATCATCGACTGGGCGGTCAAGGCGATCAATCAAGGCCGGGATTCGGGAATCGGGAATGGGAAATCGGAAGAGCGGAAAGCGTCGCGTGCGAATCCCGAATCCGGAATCCCGAGTCCCGGCTTGCTGGACATCTCCGCGATTCCGCTGGACGACAAGGCGACCTACGAACTGTTCGCGCGCGGCGACACGGTCGCGGTGTTCCAGTTCGAATCACGCGGCATGCGCGACCTGCTCAAGCGCGCCCTGCCGGATCGTTTCGAGGACCTGATCGCGCTGGTTTCGCTGTACCGCCCCGGTCCGATGGACCTGATTCCCGATTACGTCGAACGCAAGCACGGCCGCCAGGCGATCGACTATGCCGACCCGCGACTCGCGCCAATCCTCGACCCGACCTACGGCATCATGGTCTACCAGGAACAGGTCATGCAGATCGCGCAGGCGCTCGGCGGCTACACGCTCGGCGGCGCGGACCTGTTGCGCCGCGCGATGGGCAAGAAGCAGCCGGCCGAGATGGCCAAGCAGCGCGTGATCTTCACCGACGGCGCGCGCGCGAACGGCATCGCCGAATCGGCCGCGAACGCGATCTTCGACCAGATGGAGAAGTTCGCGGGCTACGGCTTCAACAAGTCGCACGCCGCCGCGTACGCGCTGGTCGCGTACCAGACCGCGTGGCTGAAGACCCATTATCCGGCCGAGTTCATGGCCGCGGTGCTGTCGGCGGACATGGATTCGACCGACAAGGTGGTCAACTTCCTCGCCGAGGCGCGCAACATGGGGCTCGAGGTCGCGCCGCCCGATGTCAACGCGTCCGGTTACCCGTTCGAGGCGCTTGCCGATCGCTCGCTGCGCTACGGTCTCGGCGCGGTCAAGGGCGTCGGGCGCGGCGCAGTCGATTCCATCGTCCTCGCCCGCGAAGGACACGGGCGATTCGACGACCTTGCCGATTTCTGCCGTCGCGTGGATGCGCACAAGCTCAACAAGCGCGTGCTGGAGGCATTGATCCTCAGCGGCTCGATGGATTCGTTCGGCTGCGACCGCGCGACCCTGATGGCGCAACTTCCCGACGCGAGCCGCGCCGCGGAACAGCATGCGCGCAACGCCGAAACCGGCCAGAACGACATGTTCGGCAACGCGCCTGCCAGTCCGCCGGCCAGTGTCGTCGCCGGCGTCGAACCGTGGCCGCTCGAACGGATACTCGCCGGGGAGCGCGCGACGCTCGGCCATTACCTCTCTGGCCACCCGACCGACGCTTGGCGAGAACTCATCGCCTGCGTGGCGACCTGTGCGATCGGCAACATCGAAAAGCACTACAAGCCCGCCAACGGGGAGTTCCGCGGGCGCCGCCACGAACAGCCGTTCGTGCTCGCCGGCCTGGTCGTCTCGATCCGCAAGCGCGGCGACTCGATGGCCTTCGTGCAGGTCGAGGATGCGAGCGGCCGCATCGAAGTCAGCCTGTACCGCGAAGCCTGGGTCGAGTACGGACCGCTGCTGACGCCGGATGCGATCCTCGTGTTCGAGGGTGGTCTCGCCAACGACGATTTCTCCGGCGGGTTCCAGCTCCGCGCGCAACGCATCACAACGATCGAGGAAGCTTGCGCGCGCGAGGCGCGCCTGTTGCGCATCGAATGCCATGCGATCGACGCGCAATTCGGCAGCGCACTGGAACGAACGCTGGCCGCGCATCGCGGCGGCACCACGCCGGTTCGCATCGCGCTCGGCGACAGCAAGGGGCGCGCCGACATCGAACTCGGCGATGCATGGCGCGTACGCGCGAGCGCCGCACTGATACGCGCGTTGGAAGCGCTCGAAGGGGTGGACGCCGCGCAACTGGTCTACGGGCGTCTCTCCGCGCAGCCGTAAACGCTATACTTGTGCGTTCGCGAGCCACAATGCCCTGAATGAACCCGAATTTCCTCGACTTCGAGCAACCGATCGCCGAACTGGAAGCCCGCATCCAGGAGTTGCGCCATGCGAGCCACGACCAGGCGTTCAACATCGAGGACGAGATCGCGACCCTCGAGAACAAGCTCAAGGTCCGCACCGCGGAGATTTTCCGCAACCTGACCCCGTGGCAGATCGCCCAGGTCGCGCGCCACCCGGCGCGCCCGTACACGCTCGACTACCTTGAGGTCATGTGCGAGGAGTTCCATGAGCTCGCCGGCGATCGCGTGTTCGGCGAGGATCCCGCCATCGTCGGTGGCCTCGCGCGCATCGACGGGCGCGGCGTGGTCGTGATCGGCCACCAGAAGGGCCGCGACACGAAATCCAAGGTGCGGCGCAATTTCGGCATGCCGCGCCCGGAGGGCTATCGCAAGGCGCTGCGGCTCATGCAGATGGCCGAGCGTTTCGGCCTGCCGATCCTGACCTTCATCGACACGCCGGGCGCCTATCCCGGTGTCGACGCCGAGGCGCGTGGCCAGTCCGAGGCGATCGCGCGCAACCTGCTCGAGATGTCGCAACTGCGCGTTCCGATCGTGTGCACGGTGATCGGCGAAGGCGGCTCCGGCGGTGCGCTCGCGATCGGGGTCGGCGACCGCACGATCATGCTCCAGTATTCGACCTATTCGGTGATCTCGCCGGAAGGTTGCGCGTCGATCCTGTGGAAGAGCGCGGATCGCGCGAAGGACGCCGCCGAGGCGCTGGGCCTGACCGCGCCGCGCCTGCTCGAACTCGGCCTCATCGACAAGATCGTGCGCGAACCGCTCGGCGGCGCGCAGCGCAACCCGCGCTCGATGGCGGTGCGCCTGAAAGCCGTGCTGCTCGGCCAGCTCGACGAACTCGGCGCGCTCGAACCGGCCACCCTCGTCGAGGCGCGCTACGACCGCCTGCGCCGCTACGGCGAGTTCGGCGGCGGCTGAAAGATGGCGAGAGATTCGAGGACGTTGCCGAGCGTCGATGGCCAGGCGCGCCAGCGCGGCGTCCGGGCCCTCCGGCTACCTGTTCCCGTCTCCCGCTACAAAATCACATCATCCGAGTCGTCGCGGAACAACAGATCCGGCACATGCATGACGATGCAATGCATCGCGCCCGCGAGGCCGATGATGTCGCTGCAATCAACCGCGACGATCGTATGCTCGGGCATCGCTTGCTGGTAGGTCGCGAGCGCCTCCGCGTTTTCCGTCTCGTACCCGTCGAAACGGCAGATCAGCACGACCTGGTTGACGATCACCGAATTGGTATAGGTGTAGTGCGTGCCGAAGTCGTTCCATCCCGGCGTGCGATACACCGTGTAGCGGCGTGACGCGAGTTCGTCCGCGGCCGCCTCGGTCACCGCATTCGGCACGCCACCACCCTCGGACGGATCGTATTCGCCGATCAGCACCTTGTGGTCGGCGAGCGGAAGCATCCACATGTCGATGTGCTGGGTCGAGTCGTAGCTCTGCGGAAACGGATCGAACAGGGTCAGGTTCAACCCTTCATAGGCACGGAAGTCGTCGATGACTTCCGCCTCGTCGACGCCCGGATTCTCGTTGACCACGAGCCGCGTCATGAACGCGTCGCGGTTGCGGAACAGGTGGAAGTTGCCGCCGCCATGGACCAGCGGCAACTCGTACACGGGCTCGTCCCATGCCTCGCCGACCGCGATCGGCACGTCATCGTCGTCCGGTCGCGGTCGGTTGTAGACGTGATCGACGATGGCCGGCAAGCCGTCGTGCTGGATGAAGCGCGGCCCGTAATCGCGGATCCAGACACTATTCGAATCCGCGGTCAGGAAATGGACGTGCGCGAGGTCCGCGCCGCCGCCTTCGAGTACGTTGCTCGCGCTCTGCTGCTGGCTTGCACCACTGACCACGATCCACACCTCGGCGGGTGGCTCGGCCGTGGTCAACGGCACGACCATCGCGGTATGCAGTGAATTGAAGTCACCCCAGCGGATCAGGATGCCGCTGTTGCCTTCGTATTCCGCAATCGCGCGCACGTGGCCGCCCGGCGCCTCGGCCGGAAATGGCGGACGTTGCCATTCCGGCACGCTCTCACCGGGAGCCAGGCCGCGCGGCAATGGCGACGTGCCATCGTCGCGGATCGTCGCGAGATAGCTGTCCGGCACGACGCGCATCCGTGCGTGGACCGGACCCGATGCAACCATGCAGACGACGACCAGGACGAGGATGCGGAACATGCGGCCACCTCCGGAAGGGAGCGCGCAGGGTACGAGGCTGCACGACCGCGTGCAAACCCCGGTTTTCGTGCGGCTCCGGATCGCCGACAATGGCGGCCTTCCCCGAGCCGGAGTCCGTTGCCATGGAATACCCCGCGCGCGCGCGCCTTGCCGCCGAACTCGAATCGATCCGCGAGCAGGGCCTGTACAAGACCGAGCGCATCATCGCGACGCCGCAGTCCGCTGCGATCCGTACCGACGACGGTCGCGAGGTCCTGAATTTCTGTGCGAACAACTATCTCGGCCTCGCTGACCATCCGGACATCATCGCGGCAGCGAAGGACGCGCTCGACACGCACGGCTTCGGCATGGCCTCGGTGCGCTTCATCTGCGGCACCCAGGACCTGCACAAGCAGCTCGAAGCCGCGATCTCGGCGTTCTTCGGGACCGACGACACGATCCTCTACACGAGTTGCTTCGACGCCAACGGCGGGTTGTTCGAGACCCTGCTCGGCGAGGACGACGCGGTCATTTCCGATGCGCTCAACCACGCGTCGATCATCGACGGCATCCGCTTGTGCAAGGCCGAACGTCGCCGGTATGCGAACAGCGACATGGCCGAACTCGAGCGGCACCTCGCCGAGACGCGCGACAGGAGAACGCGGCTGATCGCGACCGACGGCGTGTTCTCGATGGACGGCTTCATCGCGAAGCTCGACGAGATCGTCGCACTGAAGAAGAAGCACGACGCCCTGCTCATGGTCGATGACTCGCACGCAACGGGTTTCGTTGGTCCGACCGGTCGTGGTTCGGCGGAACTCAAGGGCGTGATGGCCGAGGTCGACGTGTTCACCTCGACGCTCGGCAAGGCGCTCGGCGGCGGCTCCGGCGGATTCACGACCGGGCGCCGGGAAATCATCGACCTGCTGCGCCAGCGTTCGCGACCCTATCTTTTCTCGAACACCTTGCCGCCGCCGCTGGTTGCCGCGTCGATCAAGGTGTTCGAGATGCTGTCGGCAGGCGGCGAACTGCGCGACCGGCTCAACGCGAATGCCCGCTACTTCCGGGAGCGCATGGGTGCGGCCGGATTCGACCTGCGCCCCGGGGAACATCCGATCGTGCCCGTCATGCTGTACGACGCGAAGCTCGCGCAACGTTTCGCCGCCGAGCTGCTCGAAGAGGGCATCTACGCGATCGGGTTCTTCTATCCCGTGGTGCCGCAGGGCCAGGCGCGTATCCGCACCCAGCTCAGTGCCGCGCATACCCGCGAACACCTCGATCGCGCGGTGGATGCGTTCGTCGCGGTCGGCAAGCGCCTTGGCGTGCTCGCTTGACCGTCCGATTCACGTCCGCAACGCTGCCCACCTGATCCAGCCTGCGACGCGCAAGGAGGAGGCGCCGGAATCGCCGCTCAGGGCCGCGCGGCGAGTTCCGGGTTGTCGCGGGTGACCGGCATCAGGTCCTTCTTCGACACGCCGAGCCACAGCAGGATCGGGTTCGCGAAGAAGATCGAGGACAAGGTGCCGATCACGATGCCGACGATCATGGTCAGCGCGAAGCCGTGCACCGGCGGGCCACCGAAGAAATACAGCGCAATCATCGTGATGCCGGTGAACACCGAGGTGATGATCGTTCGCGACAGGGTGTTGTTGATCGCGCGATTCAGGATGTCCTCGGGTTCGCCCTTGCGCGCGAGCCGGAACAGCTCGCGCACACGATCGAACACGACCACCTTGTCGTTGATCGAATAACCGATCACCGCGAGCAGCGAGGCGAGCACGGTCAGGTCGAAATCGATCTGGGTCAGCGAGAAGAATCCGACGGTCAGGATCGCGTCGTGGAATTCGCTCGCGACCGCGGCGATCGCGAAGCGCTTCTCGAAGCGGATTCCGATGTAGATCATGATGCCGATGATGACGAACAAGGCCGCCACCAGGCCATCGCTCTTGAGTTCGTCCCCCACCTGCGAGCTGATGAAGGCGTGGCGCTTGACCGAGACGTCGCTGCGCGTCGCCTGCAACGCCGCAAGCACTTCGCTCGCCAGTTCGTCGGGCGACTCGTTGGCGCTCGCGGCATCCTCACCGGTCGGCGCTGCCTCCTGGTCGGTCGGCGCCGCGGGGGTCGGCTCGGCGGCTGCGTCCGCAGCTGCTGCCTCTCCCTCCTGCATCGCTTCGAGCGGCAGGCGGATCGACAACTCGCGCGTATTGCCGAGGCTCTGCACGATCGCGGATTCGAAACCACCCGCGGTCAGCGCCTCGCGCACGTCGGCGATCGCGACCGGTTCCTCGTAGGCGACCTCCACCATCACGCCGCCGGTGAAGTCCAGCGCGTAATGCAGGCCGCGCGTCGCGACCAGGCCGAGCGAGAGGATCATCAGGACGATCGAGATTCCGACGCTGATCTTGCGCCACTTCAGGAACGGGACATTCGCGTTCGGATTGAAAACTTCCATGGGATTCCTCAGTAACCGCCGCCGACGCGCAGGCCGACGAGCTTCTTGCGCCCGCTGTGCAGCAGGTTGGTTATGCCGTGGGTCACCGTGACCGAGGTGAACATCGAGGTCAGGATACCGATGAACAGGGTGACGCCGAAGCCCTTGATCGGGCCCGAACCGAGTGTCATCAGCGCGAGCGCGGCCAGCAGGTGGGTCACGTTCGCGTCGAGAATCGTCGCCCAGGCCTTGTCATAGCCGGCGCGTATCGCGGCCAGCGGCGTCAGGCCATTGCGCAACTCCTCGCGAACGCGTTCGCAGATCAGCACGTTGGCGTCGATCGCCATGCCGAGGGTCAGCACGATGCCGGCAATGCCGGGCATGGTCAGGGTCACGCCGATCGCCGACATCACCGCGATCAGCAGCATCAGGTTGAAGAACAGCGCGA
Source organism: uncultured Rhodanobacteraceae bacterium (assembly GCA_964462745.1). Classification (GTDB taxonomy): domain Bacteria; phylum Pseudomonadota; class Gammaproteobacteria; order Xanthomonadales; family Rhodanobacteraceae; genus Dokdonella_A. The sequence goes on along the minus strand of CAYWZC010000013.1, from coordinate 33,993 downwards.
TGTCCGCAACGATGCCGAACAGGTAGTAGTAGAGCGCCGCGCACAGCAGCACCGAGGCGAGGCCGAGGAACACGGCGCTGATGCCCTTCCTGATGTTGTCCTGGCCGAGGCTCGGGCCGATCACGCGCTCCTCGATGATTTCGACCGGCGCGGCGAGCGAACCGGAACGCAACAGCAGGGCGAGTTCCGATGCTTCCTGCATGCTGCCGATGCCGGTGGTCTGGAACTGGTTCGAGAACACGCCGCGAATCGTCGCGACCGACACCACTTCCTCGGTGATCTTGGTCGTGCGCACTTCCTTGCCGTCGACGATGGTCGTCTCCGGTTTTCGCTCCACGTACACCACCGCCATCGGCTTGCCGACGTTCTCGGAAGTGAATTCGAGCATCTTGCGGCCGCCGGCGGCGTTCAGGCGCACCGAGACTGCCGCCTGGCCGGTCTGCGGATCCGGCGCGCTGGATGCGTCGACCAGTTCGTCGCCGGTCACGATGACCTTCTTCTTGAGCACGATCGGGCGACCGTCGCGCCAGTGGTACAGGCGCGCGTCGGCCGGCACCCGGCCGGTGCGTTCGGCTTCGATCGGATTCACGTCCTCGACCGCCGCCCGGTACTCGAGGGTCGCGGTCGCACCGAGGATCTTCTTGGCCTCGGCGGTATCCTGCACACCGGGCAGTTCGACCACGATGCGCGACGCACCCTGCTGCACGATCAGCGGCTCGGCGACGCCGAGCGCATTGATGCGGTTGCGCAGGGTCGCGACGTTCTGGCGGATCGTGTTGCGCGAGATTTCGGTCAGGGTCTGCGGATTGATCTTGCCGATCAGCACATAGGAATCCCCGGTGCTGGTGCCGCGCGAAACGCCGACCTCCGGCACCTTCGCGAGGATCGTCGATTCCGCGGCGTCGCGGTCATCGGCGCTGCGCAACTGCACGACGATGCCACTCGGCCCGCGGCCGACCGATTCGTAGCGAATCTTCGCGTCGCGCAGCACCTGGCGGATGTCGTCGATGTAGCGCTGCTGCTGCTTCTCCATGACATCGCGGTCGTCGACCTGCATGAGGAAGTGCACGCCGCCCTGGAGGTCGAGGCCGAGCGGCATCGAATTCGCGCCGATCATGCGCAGCCAGCCGGGCACGGTCGACGCGAGGTTCAGCGCGACGACGTAATCGTCACCGAGATCCTCCTTCAGCGCATCCGATGCCGCGAGCTGCTGGTCGGTGTTGTCGAAGCGCGCGAGCAGGCGCGTGTCGGTCAATTCGATGCGATCGACTTCGAGCTTGTGCTCTTTGAGCGTGGCGCGCACGCGCGTCTCGAGCGCCTCGTCCACCGCGGACCCGCGGTTGGCCGAAATCTGCACGGCCGGCTGCTGCAGGAACAGGTTCGGCAGTGCGTAGATCACGCCGAGCAGCAGGATCACCGCGACCAGCGCATATTTCCAGCGAGGAAAATCGTTCATGCATCGAATCCGTCAGTTACTGAATATCGAAAAAGTCCATCGTGGACTTTTTCGATTCGCCGAGTCCGGTACACGCCCGGACTCGTCTCCGCGACATCCGCTTGCGCGGTTGCCGCGCGCGGTGCATCCCTGCACCGCGGGACTGAATACCGAAAAAGTCCATCGTGGACTTTTTCGATTCGCCGAGTCCGGTACACGCCCGGAC
>CAYWZC010000013.1:26159-32232 GCA_964462745.1 uncultured Rhodanobacteraceae bacterium | reverse complement strand
TCGCGCAAGCCGGCCATGAGCCGCTGGTAATGATGCAGGTTGTGGATCGTCGCGAGCTGGCTGGCGAGAATCTCGTTGCAGCGATCGAGGTGGCGCAGATACGCGCGGCTGAACCCGTTCGCGCACGCGTAACACGCGCAACCTGGTTCGATCGGGCGCGTGTCGCGCGCGTATTTCGCGTTGCGGATGCGCAAGGTGCCGCTGCGCGTGAACAGGAAGCCGTTGCGCGCATTGCGGGTCGGCATCACGCAGTCGAACAGATCCACCCCGCGGCATACCGCGGCGACGATGTCCTCCGGGCGGCCCACGCCCATGAGGTAGCGTGGCCGCTCGCGCGGCAACAGGGGATCGAGCACGTCGAGCATCGCATTGCGCTCGGCCTCGGGCTCGCCGACCGCGAGGCCGCCGATCGCGTAGCCGTCGAAACCGATGCCGACGAGGCCGTCCAGCGAACGCTTGCGCAGTTCCGGATACATGCCGCCCTGCACGATGCCGAACAGCGCGTTCGGATTGCCGAGTTCGTCGAACGCGCGGCGCGAGCGCTCCGCCCAGCGCAGCGACAGCTCCATCGACGTGCGCGCCTGTTCCGCCGTCGCCGGCACGTCGTCGACGAGATAGGGCGTGCACTCGTCGAAGATCATCGCGATGTCCGAGTCGAGCACGTGCTGGATGCGCATCGACTCCTCGGGACCGAGGAACACCTTGGAACCGTCGACCGGTGATGCGAAGGTGACCCCCTGCTCGGTGATCTTGCGCTGGTGGGCGAGCGAGAACACCTGGAATCCGCCCGAATCGGTCAGGATCGGGCGGTCCCAGCCGATGAACCGGTGCAGGCCACCGAAATCGCCGATCACGTCGAGGCCGGGACGCAGGAACAGGTGGAACGTGTTGCCGAGGATGATTTTGGCGCCGATCGCGACGAGGTCGCGCGGCAGCATCGCCTTGACCGAACCGTAGGTTCCGACCGGCATGAACGCGGGTGTCTCGATCGTGCCGCGCGCGAAAGCCAGGCGTCCGCGGCGCGCGCGACCGTCGCTCGCTAGGAGGTCGAACTTCATGTCCACGACTTCATATCCACGACTTCATGGCCATATCAGCATCGCATCGCCATAGGAAAAGAACCGGTAGCGTGCCTCGACCGCATGCCGGTATGCGGCAAGGATCGTGTCGCGACCGGCCAGCGCCGAGACCAACATGAGCAGGGTCGATTCGGGCAGGTGGAAGTTGGTGATGAGGCCGTCGATGCTGGTGATCCGGTAGCCCGGGTGGATGAAGATGCGCGTGTCGCCCGCGAACGGTTCCAGCACGCCGTCGCGGGTCGCGCTTTCGAGCGCGCGCACCACGGTGGTGCCGACCGCGATGACGCGCCCGCCGCTCGCCCGCGTGCGCCGGATGCGTTCGACGAGGTCGGCGCCGACACGCAACCATTCGCGGTGCATGACGTGGTCCTCGAGCCGTTCCGCGCGCATCGGCTGGAACGTGCCCGCGCCGACGTGCAGGGTCAGCGCCGCGGTTTCGATGCCCGCGCCTTGCAACGCATCGATCAGGGCCGCGTCGAAATGCAGGCCCGCGGTCGGCGCGGCGACCGCGCCCGATTCCCTCGCGAACACGGTCTGGTAGCGCTCGGCATCGGCCGCATCGTCCTCGCGTGCGATGTACGGCGGCAACGGCATGTGGCCGACGCGAGCCAGCAGGGCTTCGAGCGGTTCGTCGCTCGCGAAACGCAGGCGAAAGAACTCGCCGTCGCGGCCCAGCACCTCGACCGCGGTACCGTCCTCGAGCCGGATGCGGGCGCCGGCCTTCGGCTTGCGGCTCGCGCCGAGCTGGGCGAGCGCCTCGTGCGGGCCGGTCATCCGTTCAATCAGGATCTCGACCGCGCCGCCACTCGGCTTGCGCGCGGCGAGCCGCGCGGGCAACACCCGCGTGTCGTTGCAGACCAACAGGTCGCCCCGGCGCAGCAATCCCGGCAGATCGGCGAACCGGCGGTCATCGAGGCGACGCGCCTGCGCATCCAGCACCAGCAGGCGGCTCGCGGAGCGCTCGGCGAGCGGTTGCTGCGCGATCAGTTCGGCCGGCAGGTCGAAATGGAAATCGGATCTCTTCAATGCGGAAGCGCGGCGCGGGGGACGCGCATTGTAGTCGCGCGAGGCCGTACGATGCGCGCGCGACCCGCGGAGAACCCTCGCCATGTGGACCCATATCGCCCCGATCCTGTTGCTGGTCGGCTCCAACGTGTTCATGACCTTTGCGTGGTACGGGCATCTGAAATACACGGATCGACCGTTGATGCTGGTCGTCCTCGTCGCGTGGGGGATCGCGTTCTTCGAGTACTGCCTGCAGGTTCCGGCCAACCGGATCGGCTTCGAGGTTTACAACCCGGCGCAACTGAAAACCATCCAGGAGATCGTCAGCCTCCTGGTGTTCGCGGGATTCTCGGTGCTCTACCTCGGCGCGGACCTGCGCTGGAACCACGTGGTCGGTTTCGCGCTGATCGTCGCGGCGGCGTTCTTCATCTTCCACGAATGACGAAGCGACGACGCAAGGCTCGAGGGCTCACGCACGGAAGGTAAAAACGGACGATTCTGCGGGAACCGGCTCCCGGGTGCGCTTCGCTTACCGGGCCTACCTCGATCCGTGGCATCCGGGGATTGGCTTGGACGGCGCACCGGACTTGCACTGGAGGCGGATTTGCGCCCACCCTTGCGACCTGCGGGCGCGGGTGATCAGGCCGGCGCCAGACCACGATTCGGCCGAGGAAGATCATGACCAGGCACTTGCGACTCGATTCCCTCCGCATCCCGCACCGCGCCGGATCGCGCGCGGCGGTTGCCCTGTTCTGCGCCGGCCTGCTCGCCTCGTGCATGGCCCCCGCACCGCGCGGCGGAAACGCGAGCGCGCCCGATGACGCGGCCGAGGGCCCGGCCAAGGTCGAGATCGAGCGCATCGACCGGGTGTTCGCGCTCGACAAGTCGGTCCGGCATGTCGAAATCGTCAACCGCTACGGCGAAATCAACGTGAAGGATCACGACCGGTTCGAGGTCGGCATGCACGCGGTGGTCCAGCGTCTGCCGCCTTTCGCCGCGCTGGACCTTGTGGAAGTCCGCGAAGGCGATACGTTGCGCCTCGAGCCGAAGTTTCGGAGCGGCAGCGACGAGCAGCCCGGGCGCATCGACATCGCGATCTATGTGCCGAAAACCCTGGGCCTCGTCCTCACGACCGACGCCGCGCGGATTTCCGTGAAGAAATGGATCGGCCCGGTCTCCGCGACCACCGGATCGGGCGAAATCCGTGCGTCCTCGCGCGGGCGGCTGGATCTGCGCACGGATTCCGGCCCGATCCGCGCGATCGCGATCGGCAAGCGCTGGCCCGGCGAGGCGCGGATCACGACCGGCAGCGGCCGCATCGTGCTGCTCGTGCCGACCTTCGGCGACATCGCGCTGGATGCGCGGACCGGCGGCAAGCTGGGTACCAACTTCGGCCTCAGCGTGCATCAGCAAGGCGACTGGAACACGGCGCATGCGCGTTACGGCCGCGGCACGTCCCCGCTCATTGTGCGCAGCAACACGGGTGAAATCGTGCTTGAACAACTCGTCCTGATGGAGCAGGATGCGATCGGCTCGGAAGATGACGACTGATCCATCCACAGGCGGATGAGATTCGTCCGGTCCCATCTCTGCGCCGAAGCCTTGCCGGCGACGTCCGTCCTGGCGAGACCCGGTTTTGCCGGTCCGGCGATGCCCTGCGGGAACTCGCTCCCGCAGGACCCCGGCAAGGCCATCGAATCTTCCCAACCTCGCGGGGGAATGTAACCCATGCAATTTCTCGTCAAAGCCATGATGGTCGCGTTCGGCGCGACCAGCCTGATCGCGCTGGCCGCCGATCCGGCGACGCCGGCCAAGCCCGGCAATCCGCTCATCTCGATAGGGGCCGACTACACCAGCCCGCCATCGATACCGCAGACCTTCTTCCTCGACGCGCGCACGCGCCCCGTACTCGAGGACTGGAAGCCCGGCGACCTGATTCGCGAGGTCCCGCGCCAGTTCCATGGCTACGAGGATCTCCAGCGCAACCGCCCGGAACCGGCCAATACCCCGGAATCGGATCCGTTGATCGCGTTGCAGCGCGGGTTCGTCCCCAATTACACGCGCGACTTCACGACCCCGCTGATCAACCAGGAAGGCCAGGGCTTCGCCTCGGTGTTCCCGCCCGATCCGTCCGGCGACGTCGGCGGCGGCTACTACGTGCAAGCGATCAACCGCTCCGGCGGCGCGGGCATCACGATCTACAACACCTCCGACGGCAGCCTCGCCGCGGGACCGTTCAACATGGACGGCCTCGGCAGCGGCGGCGCCTGCGCGAGCGGCCTCGGTGACGGCGTGGTCCTGTTCGACCAGCTCGCCGAGCGCTGGCTGCTCACCGAGTTCTCCGGTTCCAGCAACACCTTGTGCGTGTACCTGAGTTCCGGTGACGATCCGGTGACCACGACCTGGACGCGCTATGCGTTCAACACGCCGGGTTTCCCGGATTATCCGAAGTACGGCGTGTGGCCGGATGCGTACTACGTCGGCGCCAACGAAGGCCCGGCGGTCTATGCGCTGGATCGTGGCGCGATGCTCGCGGGCCTCGCCGCGACCCTGCAACGCAAGGCGGTGCCGCGTCTCAACGGACTCGGCTTCCAGATGACGGTGCCCGCCTCGGTCAACGGCATGGATCCGCCGGCCGCGGGCGAGCCCGGCATCTTCGTGCGCCAGAACGACGACGAACGCAACAGCCCGTCGAGCAACGACCCGACCAAGGACTACATCGAACTGTTCACGTTGCACGCGGATTTCACGACCCCCGCGAACACCACCCTGACCGGCCCGATCCGTATCGACGAGTCCGAGTTCGACTCCCGGTTCAACGTGCCGTTCGGCTTCGGCGCGATCCACCAGCCCGGCACCAGCCAGCTGCTCGACCCGCTGCTCGAAGTCATCATGTTTCCGTTCCAGTACCGCAACTTCGGCGCCTACGAAAGCCTGGTCGGCAATCATGTGACCCAGATCCAGACCGGCAACATCGCCGGCATCCGCTGGTTCGAGCTGCGTCGCGACCTCGGCGACACCGACTGGTCGCTGTACCAGGAAGGTACGTACGCGCCGGCCGACGCAGGTGGCCAGATCAGCCGCTGGATGGGTGCGATCGGCGTCGACAGCGCCGGCAACATGGCGCTCGGCTACAGCGTCGCGCGCGAGTCGCCGGGCGTGTTCCCGGGCCTGCGCTATGTCGGGCGACTCGAAAGCGACACGCTCGGCGTCATGACCACGGCCGAGACCAGTCTCGTCGAAGGCGGCTCCTCGCAGACCGGCTTCGACCGCTGGGGCGACTACTTCCAGATGGGCGTCGATCCGGTCGATGGCTGCACGTTCTGGTTCACCGGCATGTACGAACCGGCCGGCGGCAACTGGAGCACGCGCATCGGCTCGTTCCGCTTCGACACGTGCAGCGGCCAGCAAACCTTCACGATGACCGGCACCAACCTCGACCAGAGCGTGTGCGCGGCGACCTCGACCCCGACCTCGCTGTTGCCGATCGACCTGACCCTGAACCCGATCAACGGTTTCGCCGATCCGGTGACCCTGAGCCTGGTCTCGGCGCCGACCGGCTTCGCGGGCAGCTTCTCGCCGAACCCGGTAACCCCGCCGGGGAGCAGCCAGGCCGACATCACCGCGACCAATGCGGCGACGCCCGGACCGAACTCGATGATCCTGCGCGGCACCAGCGGCGCGATCGAGCGCGAGCTGACCCTCGACGTCAGTGTCGCGACCATCGTCCCGCCCGCCGCGGTATTGCAGACTCCGGCCGACGGTGCGACCGACGTGGCCGCGCAGCCGCTGTTCACCTGGACCGCGGCCGACCAGGCCGAGTCCTACCTCATCGAGATCGCGACCGACGCCGGATTCAACAACGTCATCCTGTCGCAGACCCTCAGCGCGGGCGTCACCAGCTTCCAGCCGACCGCGGCACTGCCGACCAATACCCAGCTGTGGTGGCGCGTCGGCAACGGCAACGCCTGCGGCGCGGCGCCATCCAG
>CAYWZC010000013.1:15321-26059 GCA_964462745.1 uncultured Rhodanobacteraceae bacterium | reverse complement strand
GCGGGCCACGACGTGCAGTTCCGCTTCCGCCTCGCGACCGACACCTCGGTCGGTGCACCGGGCTGGCACATCGACGACATCATCGTGCAGGGCTGCGGCGAAGCCGGCCCCGTCGACCTGATCTTCGCCGACGGCTTCGATTCGGGCAGCACCCCGCCGCCGTTCACCCAGCCGATCGAGGATCCGAGCTTCGAGGCGACCACGGCCGCGGGCGGCTCCAACCCGTTCTGGTTTGGCAGCGACAGCAACGCGCCGGGCGGCACGCCGTTCTACGACACGGGCTTCGGCATTCCGGTACATACCGGCAACTTCGAGGCCTGGTTTGGTGGATGGGGTGGCGGCGCACCCTCGAACCAGATCTTTTCGCAGGACGTGGAGATCACCAGCGGCGGGCCGCGCTTCCTCAACTACTGGCGCGTGGTCGACGTGGCGCCGCAAGGCACCGCGACCATGAGCATCACGATCGACGGCACCGAGGTGTCGAACGTGGACCTGGTGGGACTCGGCGTCGATGCCGACTTCGTGCAGGTGTCAGTGGATGTCGGCGCCTACGCGGACGATGGCGTCCACACGGTCCAGTTCGAGTTCAACCACGATGGCGCCGGCACCGACGGCAACACCTTCATCGATGATGTGACCATCGCGGAAACCGCGGCGGCGGCAGCACCCGCGTCCACGCACACGGGCATGCGTACCCTGGGATTGACCAAGCACGGTCGTCGGTAAGGTACGCCCGCAGCATTCCGCTGTTCAGAGGCCTCCTTCGGGAGGCCTCTTTTTTGGCGAAGGATTGTGGATCGGGAGGTTCGACGGCTTCGCTCGATCACGCGCCGCGTACCCAGGACTTTCCCCCTGATTTCAATCCCCGGGCGGCAACGACACCTTGCCCTTGACGCCGCGTTGACGGATGTTGTCGCTGCCGCCGGACTTGCGCTCGACGCGGAAATCGCCGCCGACGGTATCGGCGCGGATGTCGCCCGAGCTGTCCTTGCCGACGCTCGCGTCGCGGCCGATGTCGTCGAACTCGATGTCGCCGGAACTGTCGCCGCCGACGCGTGCGTTGCCGGCGATGCGGCCGAGGGCGATGTCGCCGGAACTGTCCTCCTCGACTGTCGCGTCGCCATCGACATCGACGATGTCGATGTCGCCGGAACTGTCGCTACGCACCGTCACGCCGCCCTTGACGCCGCGCACGTCGATGTCGCCCGAACTGTCGCTGATCGCGACGTCGGCGCCGAGGTCGCGCAGTTCCATGTCGCCGGAGCTGTCGGTGACTTCGACGTCGCCGGCAATGCGCGCAATGTCGATGTCACCGGAGGAATCACGCAGCTCGAGTTTCAGCGCAGCCGGCATGCGCACGCGCACGTCCATGTACGCATAGTCGCTGCCGAACAGGTTCCAGTCGTGGCCCTCGTCAGGAATCTCGGTGGCCGCACCCGCGATCGCGCCGTCGCGGGATTCGACGAGCCGGATGCCGTCCAGCGCGGCCTGCTCGCTCGCGCAGGCCCTGCCGCGCACCTCGATGCGGGCGAGGCCATCGACGCCTTCGACGACCAGATCACCGGCGCCGGTATCGAGCCGCAACGCCTCGATGCCGTTCGCATCGATGTCGAGCGAGCGTTCGGCGTGGAATTCGCAGTTGTCGGCGTGGGCGGCGAACGGCGTGCATGCGGCGGCCGCGACAAAGGCGGTGGACAACAATACGTGACGGGACATGGGGCCTCCTGGGTTCGTGGTCGGGCGCAGAACGTGCATGGGATGCACGCGCGTGGCTCGGGGTTTAAACGCGGGGGCGCAGGGATCGAAGCCGGCGCCAGCTCTTCCTCCTCCCGCAAGGCGGGGGAGAAGGAAGAATGCTCCCATCTCGCCGAAGCTGCTCAGCTATCGAAGCCGCTCGCGAAGATCGAATCGAACGCCTCGGGCGGCAGGTCCTCGCCCTGGAAGATGCCGAGCGGCGCGTAGCCGGAGTACCCGGGGAACACGTAGTAGATGTTCGGGTTGCCGAGGCGCCGGATCAGGGCTTCGGACATGACCTGGCGATAGTCGGTGTTGACGTTGACGTCGGTGCCCTCGAACAGGTCGCCTGGGCCAAGGCCGTCGAACGTGCCGTAGACCATGCCGCCATTGACCGAACCGCCGAGTGCAATCAGGACGTTGCCGTAACCGTGATCGGTACCGCCATTCTCGTTTTCCCGTGCGCGGCGGCCGAACTCGCTGACCACGACCACGCTGACGTTCTGCATGTAGTTGCCGTTCGGATCGCTCGCGAGATCGGTGTAGAACGCACCCAGGCCATCGGACAGGCTCTGTACCTGGTTTCCGAACCAGTCGTATCCCTGGGTCGGGTTGCCCTGCCCCACATGCGTGTCCCAGTTGCCGAGATCGATCGTCGCCACGCGCAGGCCGAGGCCGAGCTTGACGAGCTGCGCGACGTTGCGCAATTGCACGCCGAATCCACCGTTGTACGGGATGTCGTAGTCGGCGCCGCCGGACGGCTGGTAGCCGTCCGGATTGCCCACCGCATCGTACGGGCCGAAATCGATCGGTCGCAACAAGGCCAGTGATTCGAGCGTGTCGCGACCGGCCGCTTCGAGCAGGGTGCCGCTACCCCACAAGCCGTCGAGTCGGGACACCGCACCGACCAGGCCGTAATCCGGATTGTCGTCCTGCCACGCCCAGTGAAACGTGTCCAGGCGGAAGTCCGCCGCACTTTCCATGGTAATCGCATCAGTTGAACCGAGCAGGCTCGCCGCCGTGGAACTTCCCATCGACGTGGCCGGCAACGCAACCTCGACCGGCAGTCCGCCGCTTGCCAGATGCCGGGTCAACCAGCCGATGTCGTTGCCGGTGCCGCCGCCGAATCCGAATTCGAGATTCGCCTGCGCCTCGAAATGGCTGCGCACCACGGGCTGCGGCTGCAACTGGCCCGCACCGACCACGATACCGAGGTGATTCTGGTTGAACAGGTCACGCAATGCGGTCGCGCGCGGATGCAAGGCCCAGGTCGTGCCGTTCAACGGCAGCGCGGCACCGGTGCCCGACACGGGGATACGCGTGGCGTGGCGCAGCGATTCGTAATCGGCACGGAATGGACTCGATGCGCCCGGCGGCAGCAGGCTCAGTCCGTCCATCGCGCCGCGCAGGAACACGACGACGAGGGTGTCGCCGGTCGCGGCAGCCGGTTGCAGGTCGCGCGGGCCGAAGTACGCGAGCGCGCGATCGGTCGCGCTGCCCGCGATCGCGGCCACGCCACAGGTTTTCAGGAAATCGCGTCGGTCGATACGGGTCATGACACGTTCTCCTAGCGGCGCAGGAACTCGGGGCTGCACAGGACCAGCGCGATCGCGGTGCGCAGGCGAGCGATCGTGTAATGGTTCGACAGGTTGCCGGCATCCCATACGCCGCGGTGCAGCGGATGGCCGTCGCCGTCGGTATCGTCACTCAGGAGGTCGAGCGCATCGTTCGGCGCCGCGTTCTGGCGCAGGAAATCGACGACCTTGCCGCGCAGCGGTTCCGGCCGGTAACCGAGGATTCGATCGCACCAGTAGTCGATCAGGTGATCGGCGCTTCGCGTTTCCGGGTCCGCGAACGCAGCGAGCGTCTGCGCATGGACGTCGCTCAGGAACGGCATCGTGTAATCGCCGCTCGTGCCCTGGTGCATTTCCAGCAGGCGCGGCAGCATGCGCAGGGTCATGCCGAGCGTGCCGGTGCTCGACCACGTCGTCTGGTCGTCCGGGTAGCCGTTCGGCGCGGGCCAATAGAACGGCCGGTGGCCGGCCGCCTGCAGGCGGTACAGGAACTCCTCGCTCGTGGTCCAGCCCGAGTTCGGATAATCGGGCTTCGGCGTGAAGTCCGCAGCGGTCGCGCGCAGCGCGCAGACCGCCGCCATCCCGGGCCGCTTCATCTTCGTGCCCCAGCTCGATTTGAACGCATCCGAGCCGAGGATCACGCGCAGCACCTGCGCGATCTGGTCGGGCGCCTGCCACGCCGCGTGGAACACGTCCGCCGCCGCATCGACCAGCGACGCCGGCGCCGCGTCGCCGACGAAGCGCCGACACAGCTTGCCTGCGACATGGTGCGCGGTGCCGGGATGCTCGGCGAGCATGTCATACAGCACCAGTCCGTCCGCCTGGCCCTGATAGGCCGGAAAGTAGCGCGCGAGGATGCGCTTGACCCCGGAATCGTGCGACGTGTCGTCGTAGGCGAACTCGCCGAGGGGCACGCCGTTGACCGGATCGTATGGCCAGTTCGCCCCGGAAATGGTCCAGCCGGTCAACGCACGCGCAGCCTCGTACACGTCATCGTCGACATATTTCAGGCGTTGCTCGACTCCATCCCAAGCCGTGTAGTGCCCGAGCAACTCCATGTTCGGGGGACTGTCCGGATTCAGCACGATGCCGGCGTAGTTCTCCGCGCCGAGCGTGTGCAGTTCCATGAGCTCGCGCGCGTAGTTTTCGTTCGGACCACCGGCCGCGTTCGCGTAGAGATCGAGCATGTACATCATCGACGCCGATTCTCCGACCGCCTGCAACATCGCGCGGAAGTTGCCGAGCGCGTGGCCGAAAGGCCGAATCGCGTCGCGGTCGAACGCGGGAAACATCGGACCGCCGTCGTAATCCCAGCCGAACACGCTGAAATGGTCATGCCAGAAATCGACCAGCACCTCGTACAACTGCCGCTCGCTGTACGTCTGGCGGATGATCGTCGCACATTCGCTTTCGGCGACGGGCAGCATGCGCAGGCCGTAGTTGTCGGTTACCGCGTGGTGCTCATTCCAGAGCTGGTTCGCGGGCTTCGTGAGGGTCGTGAAGCCGGCGCCTGCGACGCGCGCCTCGCAGGCGCCGTCGTCGATGCCCGCCGGATCGAGCTGGCGTTCGATCCACGCGTGCCAGCGCGCATCGTCGTCCGCGCCGAGCGCCTCGAACGCGGCGAACTCGGTCGCCGTGAATCCGAACGTGCCGCGGGTCAACCAGCGCACCGGCGCTGGCGGGTAGGTGAGCGCATCCGGGGCGACCGGCAGTTCCTCGCGCAAACCGTCGCGCCCCAGCCGGCGCCGCGCGAGCGATGCCGGCGCGGTCGCGGCGAACAAGGCGCCCAACAGGCGCCGGCGCGGCGCGACGAGCGCACCCTGGGCAGTTGCGATGGTCATCCGCGGACTCCGGTCCCGTCCCCAATCTCGTGATCGATTATGCACGGGCCTGCACGGCGGATTGTGACACGGCGCGCGAAACCCGGACGCCGTGAAGCGCTTGGTCGCGGCCAACGCGGCTTCATCGCAACGCCGCTCCCGCCCGACGGCCACGAACTGTGAAACAATCGATGATTTCCCGTTCCGTTTCCACGCATGCGTACGTTCAAGTTCCTCATCATGGCGCTCGCCACCCTGCTCGTACTCGCGATCATCGTCGCTTGGACGTTGCCGGCGGCGCTGTTCTATCGCTATGTGGCCTACACCGACAGCCCGGTGATCCTGAGCGGCATCAGCGGCACCCTGTGGAAGGGCCACGCGGACGGTATCAGCGTGTTCGGCCGCGATGTCGGCGAGATCGATTGGACGGTGGACAAGTCCGCCCTGCTCGGCCTGCGCGTGGTCGCCGACCTGCGCCTGCGCGGCGTCGACATCGATGTCGCGGGCGAAGTCGCGCGGCATCGCGACGGCAGCGTGCATGCGCATGACGTGCGCTTCCGCTTTCCTGCCGCGCTGCTCGGTCCGGCGATCGACGTGCCGAACCTGCGCCTCGTCGGCACGATCGACGGCATGCTCGCCGATGCGACGATCGAGCACGGCTGGATCGCGGGCGCGAGCGGCACTGCGCGCTGGAGCGGAGCCGGCGTCAGCGGCCAGGCGGAGGCGCGCTTCGCCGACGTACTCGCCGAGTTCGCGACCCAGGCGGACGGCAGCATCGCGGGCACGGTGCACGACAGCGGCGGGTCGCTCGAGATCGACGGAACCTTCAGCGTGCGCGCGACCGGCTTCGATGCGCAAGCCCGGTTGCGTGCGCGCGACAATGATCCGCACGTACTCGAGGCGCTGCGCTACGTCGGCCAGCCGCAGGCCGACGGCAGTTCCCTGCTGGTCATCCACGGCCGCATGTTCCGGCTGATGTAATGATGCACGGGGCAGGCACGCGCATGGCGATCGATGCGGCATTCCTCGCCCGGGCGCTCGACGTGGCGCAACGCGCCTGCGATGCAGCCGAACGCATCATCCGCGCGCGTTACGCGGAGCGGGATTTCGCGGTTGCGACCAAGCCCGACGCGACCCCGGTCACCGAAGCCGACCGCGATGCGGAAACCGCGATTCGCGACGTGTTGCGCGGCGCATTTCCCGATCATGCGATCCATGGCGAGGAACACGGCCACGACGGCACGGGCGATTTCCTGTGGCTGGTCGACCCGATCGACGGCACGCGCGCGTTCGTGCGCGGCTATCCGATGTTCTCGACCCAGGTCGCGCTCATGCATCGCGGCGAACTGCTGCTCGGCGTATCGTCCGCGGGCGAATACGGCGAGCGCGCATGGGCGGTGCGCGGCGGCGGCGCGTTCCTCGCCACGCGCGATGGCGCGGCGGTCCCGATCCGCGTTTCCGGCGCGGACGAATTCGGTCCCGGCACCGCGATCTCGACCGGCAACCTGAAATCCCTCGCGGCCGGCCCCGGATGGAACGTGCTCGGCGACCTCGTCCGGCGCACGGGACGCATTCGCGGCTACGGCGATTTCCTGCACTACCACCTGCTCGCGCGCGGCGCGATCGATCTGGTCATCGAATCGGACCTCAACATCCTCGACATCGCCGCGCTCGTGGTCATCGTGCGCGAAGCCGGCGGCGTGTTCACCGGCCTCGACGGCGCACCCATTGACCTCGACACCCGCAGCGCGCTCGCCGGCCCGCCCGCGATGCATACCCGCGCGCTTGCCGCGTTCCGCGCGTAATCTCGATCGCACCGCGGCCGCAAAAGCATCGCGGCGCTCCCGCAAGATGCGGCGCACCGATCCCGCGGACTCCGCGGGCGTCAGCCGCGGTCAATGCATTCGACGGCGCCCGACTGCCATGCCGCCGAGCAACATGACCATGAGCAACAGCATCCAGTAACTGTTGACCGGTGCTGCAACCGGTTCGCCACCAACCACGGCCACCGAAACGCCGGCATCGCATGGCGGTGGCGCATTGTCCGGCAGGCAAACCGTGTCGGCCGGTGCGCTGACCTGGACGACGTTGACGATGGTTGCGGGTGGGTTCGCATCCAGCGTGGCGCTGATCGTGTAAACCAGTTCGCCGCCAACCGGGATGGACGACACCAATTCCATGATCGCGCCGTTGCCGCTCGCGTTCGGGCAGGTCGCGCCGCCGCTTCCCGTACATGTCCATGCGAAGCTCGCGATGCCCGCCGGTAGCGGATCGCTGATGGTCACGTCGGTCGCGACCACGCTGCCGGCGTTGGCCACGCGGACCGTGTAGATGACCGTGCCACCGGCCGTCGCGCTACCCGCGTTGACCGTCTTGGTCACCGCGAGCGTCGGCAGGACCGGCAACAGGACCAGCGACGCACCGGTCGCGGCAACCGCACCGCCGATCGGTGCTTCGGCCGATGCATCGACCAGGTTCGCGACCTGGCCGGCATCGCCGTCGAGGTCCGAGATCGTGTATTCAGCCGTGCACAGCACGCCGTCCATCGACGCGAGTGCACCTCCGCCGTTGCCCGCGAACGCGGCGCCGGCGAAACTGGTCGCGTCGCAGTCGATGCTGCCGTCGATGAGGCCCGGATCCGGTTCCAACAGGGTCACCGCGGAAAGATCCTCGGCATTGTCGTTCTTGGCCACGAAACGGTAGCCGAGCACGTCACCCGGACCGGGAACCCCGTTCGCGTCCGCATCTTCGAGCAGCAACGGGCTCTTGAACACGCGGATGCCGGCGCGCCCCTGCAAATCCAGGCGCACGACGAGGTCGCTGGCCTGGACTGGTCGCGCGAGGCTGTCGTTGCCAGTGACTTCGATCTCGTTGACCACGCCGCCGGCACCCGCGTCGACGCCGCTGATCGTGTATGCGCTCGTGCACACCATGTTCGCGCCGGCCGCGAGATCCGTCAGCGGACAGCTCACCGCGCCGCCGATGTCGGTCACGGCGAGTCCGGACAGTGGCAGGTTGCCGACGTTTACCACGGTGTAGTGGTAATCGATGCGCTCACCGGCGTCGAGGCGTCCGTCGCCGTCGTCATCGACATGCACCGCGCCCGCCGCGAGCACGACGAAGCCCTGGTCGAGGGTGGCCGCTCCACGCACGCTGCTGCCGATGTAACGCACGCTTGCGCGGCCGTCTTCGCCGCGCGCGGACACCGCGAGCACGGTGCTGCGCCCGGCGGCGACCAACGGCACGCTCACGTCGCAACCGACCCGATCGCCCGCCTGCAGGTTGCCGCCGACGGCGAAGCCGCGACCTTGCGCGGTGACGGCGGCACACTGCACGTCATAGCCATCCGGCACGTGGAAGCGCAAATCGTCGAGGCGTTGCGCGCCCGGATTCACGAGTTGGATACCGAATTGCCCTGCCCCGCTATCGGCCCGTGCTCCATACACGGCAAGGTCCGCGGCGGCGACGCTGCCGGCGGCTGTCAGGACCAGGGCCAGGGTCAAGCCTGCCCCGACGCGCCATCCTGTCGTGGTGCTGTACTCATTCGTGCCGATCGTGTTCATGGGTTTCTCCGATGGATCCCTGGCCGGTCGCGGATGGCTCCGCAACCGGCCGACTCGTTTCGCGCGTCAAACTCGCTTGCCCGCTTCACGGGAACGCCGTGAAGATCGCGGTGCTGGTCGCCGATGCGATCTGGCCGTTCGGTCCCGCGCCGGCCGTTGTGGCCGTATTGGTGACTCGGCGACGGTCGACATCGGCCTGGGTCAGCACGTACGTCGCCCAGCAATCCACGACATCGCCGGGATCGAGGCTGCCGAGATCGAACGCCTCGAAGCCGCTCGCGAACAACAGATCGACGTCGACGTGCAGCACACGCAGGTTGCGGCCATTGGCGGTCCGCATCTGGCACTGCAACGCCGCGACGCGCGGATCGAACAACTGCACCGGACTCAGTGGCACTGCGCCGGTGTTGCTGACTTCGAAGTCGTAGCGCAGCACGTCGCCGGCATCGCCAAGGCCGTTGCCGTTCTGGTCGGTGTCTAGCCCAACGGTCTTGACCAGTGCGATATGCACCTGGTCGCCGCTGACTGGTGCACAAGCGCCACCCTCCACGTCGAGCGAACCACTGAGAGCGGCCTGGTTGTACAGTCCGTTGCCCGCACCGCCCGCGCAATCGCCGTTCTGCACGTTGTCGACGATCGCGAACGGAACCAGCAGTTCGTAGGTGTGGCTGCTGCCTGCGGGCAGAGTGACGAGGCTGTCGGACAATTGCACGGTGACGCCGTTCGCAGGCGTGAACACGCCGCCCGGCAGGGCCGGATTGATCGTGCCATCCAACGTCGTGACCTGCGCCTCGCCGTTGAACACGACGCCATCCGGCGTGAAGCCGAGGGTGTCGGTCAGCGTGTACTGCGAATCGCTGCCACCGGTATTCGTCACCACCATGCGATACAGCACGCGCGAGGTATTCGGGCCGGTCGGTTCCACCGATACGACGCTCTTGACCAGCGACAGGTTGACCGTCGGCACTACCACGCACTGTGGTTGGCTCGGCAGCGCGGCGCAATCGGGCGGTGTGCCGTCGTCGAGCGCGACCGCATTCGCGACACTGGTCACGCCGTCCGCGAGCGGATCGTCCACCGCGACGATGAAGGTCAGCGTCGCCATGCCCGGCGAGCCGCCCGCAAACGCAGGCACGTCCACGACCGAGTCGCATGCAGTGCCGCCCGGCGCACCCGGCGCACAGGTCCAGGTCGGCGTGCCGCCGACGAAGCTCGTGTTCGCGGGCACCCATTCGTTGACCAGCACGCCGGTAGCGGCGGTGCCGCCCTGGTTCCAGACTGTCAGCGTATAGGTCAGCTCCTCGCCCGGTTGCGCGATTCCATCCGGATCGATGCTCTCCCCGGTCAGTGCCTTGCTGACCGAGATCGAGGCGCCAGTCGGCAGGTCCACGCAACCCGCAGGTTGCGGCGTCACGTCGCAATCGGGTTCCGGTGTGCCGGTCTCGAACGCGACGTTGCCGATCTCGGTGACGCCGTCCGGAATCGGATCGACGACCGTGACCACGACGGTCAACACGAGGTTGCTGCTCGCCGGAACCGTGAGACCGGACCACGTGACGACGCCGCTCGCTTCGCCGCCGCCGTTGTCGGCCGACACGAAGACCACATTCGGATCGAGCGGATCGGTGACGCCGTAATTCGTCGCGTCGCTGCCGCCGTCGTTATTCAGCGTGATCGAGTAGGTCAAGGTCTCGCCGGGTTCCGCCTGGCCGTTGCCGGACGCATCCATGACCGTCTTCGCGATCGTGACATCGGCCGCGCTCGGAATGTCCACACATCCCGCGGGCTGCGGCACGGCATCGCAATCGGGCTCCGGCGTGCCGGTCTCGAATGCGACGTTGCCGATCGTCGTGACGCCATCCGGAATCGGGTCCACGACGGTCACGACCACGGTCAGCACGAGATTGCCGCCCGCCGGAACGGTCAGGCCGCTCCAGGTCACGATGCCACCGGCCTCGGTGCCACCGTTGTCGGCGGAGACGAACACGACGTTCGCATCGAGCGGATCGGTGACGCCGTAATTCGTCGCGTCGCTGCCGCCGTCGTT
>CAYWZC010000013.1:0-15221 GCA_964462745.1 uncultured Rhodanobacteraceae bacterium | reverse complement strand
TCGCATCGAGCGGATCGGTGACGCCGTAATTCGTCGCGTCGCTGCCGCCGTCGTTATTCAGCGTGATCGAGTAGGTCAAGGTCTCGCCGGGTTCCGCCTGGCCGTTGCCGGACGCATCCATGACCGTCTTCGCGATCGTGACATCGGCCGCGCTCGGAATGTCCACACATCCCGCGGGCTGCGGCACGGCATCGCAATCGGGCTCCGGCGTGCCGGTCTCGAATGCGACGTTGCCGATCGTCGTGACGCCATCCGGAATCGGGTCCACGACGGTCACGACCACGGTCAGCACGAGATTGCCGCCCGCCGGAACGGTCAGGCCGCTCCAGGTCACGATGCCACCGGCCTCGGTGCCACCGTTGTCGGCGGAGACGAACACGACGTTCGCATCGAGCGGATCGGTGACGCCGTAATTCGTCGCGTCGCTGCCGCCGTCGTTGCTCAGCGTGATCGTGTAGGTCAGCGTCTCGCCGGGTTCCGCCTGGCCGTTGCCGGACGCATCCATGACTGTCTTCGCGATCGTGACGTCGGCGGTACTCGGGATGTCCACGCAAGCCGCGGGCTGTGGTGCGGCACCGCAATCGGGCTCCGGCGTACCGGTCTCGAATGCGACGTTGCCGATCGTCGTGACGCCATCCGGAATCGGGTCCACGACGGTCACGACCACGGTCAGCACGAGATTGCCGCTCGCCGGCACCGTAAGGCCGCTCCAGGTCACGACGCCGCCCGCGTGCACGCCGCCGTTGTCGGCGGACACGAAACCGACGTTCGGGTCGAGCGGATCGGTGAGGCCGTAGTTCAGCGCGTTCGAACCGCCGGAGTTGGTCAGGATGATCGAGTAGGTCAGTTGTTCACCGGGTTCTGCCTCGCCATTGCCCGACGCGTCCGCAACGGTCTTCGCGATCGTGACGTTCGCCGCGCTCGGGATGTCGACGCAATTCGCCGGTTGCGGCATCACGCTGCAATCGGGTTCCGGCGTACCGGTCTCGTGCGCGAAGTTGCCGATCTCCACGACACCCGACGGGATCGGTGCGGCGACCTGGACGACGACGGTCAACACGAGGTTGCCGCCCGCCGGGACCGTGAGTCCGCTCCAGGTCACGACGCCACCGGCCGCGACGCCGCCGTTGTCGGCCGACACGAACACGACGTTCGGATCGAGCGGATCGGTGACACCGTAGTTCGTCGCGTCGCTGCCGCCCGTGTTCGTGAGCGTGATCATGTAGGTCAGCACTTCGCCCGGTTCGGCGATGCCGTTGCCCGACGCATCCGCAACGGTCTTCGCGATCGCGACATCGGCCGTGCTCGGGATGTCTGCGCAGTTCGCCGGTTGCGGCACGACGCTGCAATCGGGGTCCGGCGTGCCGGTCTCGAACGCGACGTTGCCGATTTCGGTGACGCCGTCCGGAATCGGATCGGCGACGGTCACGACCACGGTCAGCACGAGGTTGCCGGCCGCGGGAACCGTGAGGCCGGTCCAGGTCACGACGCCACCGGCCGCGACGCCGCCGTTGTCGGCCGACACGAACACGACGTTCGGATCGAGCGGATCGGTGACACCGTAGTTCGTCGCGTCGCTGCCGCCCGTGTTCGTGAGCGTGATCATGTAGGTCAGCACTTCGCCCGGTTCGGCGATGCCGTTGCCCGACGCATCCGCAACGGTCTTCGCGATCGCGACATCGGCCGTGCTCGGGATGTCTGCGCAGTTCGCCGGTTGCGGCACGACGCTGCAATCGGGGTCCGGCGTGCCGGTCTCGAACGCGACGTTGCCGATTTCGGTGACGCCGTCCGGAATCGGATCGTTGACCGTGACGATCACGGTCAGCACGAGGTTGCCGCCCGCCGGGACCGTGAGGCCGTTCCAGGACACGATGCCCGCTGCGAGTACGCCGCCGTTGTCCGCACCCACGAACGTCACGTTCGGATCGAGCGGATCGGTGACGGCATAATTCAGCGCGTCGCTGCCGCCCGTGTTCGTGAGCGTGATCGTGTAGGTGAGTTGTTCGCCCGGCTCGGCCTCGCCGTTGCCCGACGCATCGGCGACCGTCTTCGCGATCGCGACATCCGCCTCGGTGGGAAGATCCACGCAACCGGCCGGCTGCGGCACCACGCTGCAATCGGGCACGATGCCGCCGGTTTCGTACGCGACGTTGCCGATTTCGGTGACGCCCGCCGGAATCGGATCGACGACCTCGACGACCACGGTCAGCGCGAGGGTGCCGTAGCCCGGTACGCTGAGTCCGGACCACTCGACGTCGCTGCCGTTCAGCACGCCGCCGTTGTCCGCGCTGACGAACGTGACATTCGGGTCGAGTACGTCGGTCACCGCATACGGCGTCGCATCCGCGCCACCCGAGTTGGTCAGGGTGATCGTGTACGTGAGTTGTTCGCCGGCCTCGGCCTCGCCCGCGATTGCGCCGCTTTCTCCGGTCAGCGCCTTGACGATCGTGACATCAGCGGCCGTCGGTACCGAACAGCCGGTCACCATCTGTGGCAAGCCATAGGTGGTTTCATGGCCCGCCGGCAGAACGAAGCTCGCCAGCTGATAATCTGGGTCGAGCGGATCATCGGGTGCGTTGACTACGCTCAAACGGTCGTAGCCGAATGTGCCGACGACATACATGCGTCCGTCCGCTCCCCGTCGTACGTGACCGCCGTCGCCACCGGTTGGGCCGATGTACTCTTCGCTGGCCACGACATCACCGACCGTGGTCGCTCCCTCGATACGGTAGCGATACAGCGCGCCCGTGCCGTAGATGCGAGTCAGGTACAGATAGTCGCCCGCCGGCGAGAAATCCGCCGTGTACAGGTTCGAGCCGCCAGCGGACGTCGCGGCCGGCCAGGCGAACCGCTCGTACGCGACACCGCTGGCCGCGTCGAAGTCCAGCACACGCAACTGGCCGGCGCCCGAATTCTCTCCCGTGGCCTGCGCAACCAGGTTCAACTGCGCATTGAAGTACAACGAGCCGTAGCCATTCCCGTTATTGGTCGAAAGGGTGCTGACTGTCACTCCGACCGGTCCGATATCGTCGAACGCGTACGCGAGCAGTTCCGGCGCATTGTTGGTGTAGGTCAGCACCCAGAATCCGGTTCCGTCCGCATTGGGCACCGCGGTCAACGCCTCGGACGCGGTAGCCGGCGCGCCGAGGTCGATGTTCTTCTGGCCGATCACGACATCGCCGAGGCCGCCATTGAGGCTCATGTCCACCACCGAATACCGGAGCTGGCCGTTCGGCGCGGTGCCGATGTCCGTATCGGTCGTGACCACGAAATACACGCCCGGGTTGCCGACCGCCGGGAACGCGGCCACGGTCTGGGTCGCGGACGAATTGCCGAGCAGGCCGGAGCCGTTCGGCATCGGATCCTGGTTGCGGTCGTAGATCACCTGTCCGTTCGACCAGAACAGCAGGTTGCCGGACGTGTCGGTGACCACCGTGCTGCCTTCGTCCGCGATGATCGCCTGCGGATTGACCAGCGCGGTCGCGGTGGTGCCGGACACGCCGAAGTCGATGACGCCGCGCTCGCCGTAGTACCACCAGCGTTCGGTCGCGCGTACTTCGGCCGCGGTGCACGCCTGGAATGGCTGATGGACCACGGGCACGTCGACGCAGTTCGCGGGTACCGGGCTCACGCTGCAATCGGGCGGCGTGGTGCCGGTTTCGTAGGCGACGTTGCCGACCTCGGTGACGCCGAGCGGCAGCGGATCATTGACCAGCACGTCGACATTCAGTACGAGGCTGCCGCCGGCCGGAACGGTGAGGCCGCTCCATTCGACGTTCGTGCCGACCAGCGTTCCGCCGTTGTCTGCACCGAGGAAGCTCACGTTCGGATCGAGCGCATCGGTGACTGCGTAGCCGGTCGCCGCGCTGCCGCCGGTGTTGGCGAGCGTGATCGTGTAGCTCAGCGTTTCGCCGGGTTCGGCGATACCGGGCACGCTGCCACTTTCGGCTGCGAGCGCCTTGGCGATCGTCACGTCGGGCGCGGTCGGCAGGACCGCGCATGCGCCGCCGACCGGCGGGCACGCGGGCGGCGTGGTCCCGGTTTCATGTGCGACGTTCGCGATCTCGGTGACGCCGTCCGGAATCGGATCGAGGACCGTGACCACCACGGTCAGCACGAGGTTGCCGCCGGCCGGGACGGTCAGACCGCTCCAGGTCACAACACCCGCCGCATGCACGCCGCCGTTGTCGGCGGCCACGAACACGACGTTCGGGTCGAGCGGATCGGTGACGCCGTAGTTCAGCGCGTCGCTGCCGCCGGAGTTCGTCAGCGTGATCGTGTACGTCAGCGTTTCGCCCGCGTCGGCCTGACCGTCACCCGTCGCGTCGGCCACGGTCTTCGCGATCGAGACATTCGCTGCCGTCGGCAGGTCCGCGCAGTTCGCAGGCTGCGGCGTCACGCTGCAATCGGGTTCCGGCGTGCCGGTTTCGTGTGCGA
The DNA here is from genome assembly GCA_964462745.1 of uncultured Rhodanobacteraceae bacterium. Taxonomy (GTDB): domain Bacteria; phylum Pseudomonadota; class Gammaproteobacteria; order Xanthomonadales; family Rhodanobacteraceae; genus Dokdonella_A. Next base: position 10,784 of record CAYWZC010000013.1, on the reverse strand, counting down.
GGTTGCCGATTTCGGTGACACCGGGCGGAATCGGATCGACGACCTCGGTAACGGCGGTCAGCACGAGATTGCCGCCGGCCGGCACGGTCAGGCCGCTCCAGGTCACGATGCCGCCCGCCTCGGTGCCGCCGTTGTCGGCGGCCACGAATACGACATTCGGGTCGAGCGGATCGGTGACGCCGTAGTTCAGCGCGTCGCTGCCGCCCGAGTTGGTCAACGTGATCGTGTACGTCAGCACCTCGCCCGGTTCCGCCTCGCCATTGCCCGATGCGTCGGTCACGGACTTCGCGATCGCCACATTGGGCACGGTCGGAATCACGCTGCAGTTCGGCGGCGAAGGCGACACGCTGCAATCCGGCGGTGTGCCACCGGTTTCGTGTGCGAGGTTGCCGATTGCGGTGACACCGTGCGGGATCGGCGCATCGACCTGCACGGTCACCGAAAGCACGAGGTTGCCCCCCGCGGGCACCGTGAGTCCGCTCCAGGTCACGATACCACCTGCCTCGGTGCCGCCGTTGTCGGCCGACACGAACGCGACGTTCGGGTCGAGCGGGTCGGTGACGCCGTAGTTCGTTGCATCGCCGCCGCCGGTGTTCGTGAGAGTGATCGTGTAAGTGAGCTGTTCGCCGGGTTCGGCGACACCGGGCACCGCACCACTCTCGGCCACCAGCGCCTTCGCGAGGGTAACCGACGCAACCGGCTCGGTCGGCGTCTCGGTACAGTTCGCCGGCAGCGGCGACACCGTGCAATCGGGTGGCGTGGTACCGGTTTCGTACGCGACATTGCCGATTTCGGTGACGCCGAGCGGAATCGGATCGACCACTTCGCCGACCACGGTCAGGGTCAGTGAACCCAGCGGCGCGATCGTCAGGCCGGTCCATTCGACATTGGCTCCATTCAGCACGCCGCCGTTGTCGGCACTGACGAAGCTCACGTTCGGATCTAGCGCATCGGTGACTTCGTAATTGACCGCGGCGAGACCTCCCGCGTTGCTCAGGGTGATGGTCCAGGTGAGTTGCTCGCCGGGCTCGGCAAAGCCGGCAACCGTACCGCTCTCGGCGACCAGCGCCTTGACGATTGAAATGTCGGGCGGCGCGCACACGACCGGGCAACCGGTGACCGGATCGAGCGTCGTGACCTGCTCCTGGAACGAGTTCAGCGGCCGGTTCGTACCGCTCCCGCAATCCATCGCGGGATCGGCAAACGCCGTCCAGTTCGGGAACTGCGGCGCGGGAATGCCCAGGTCATCGTCGACGTGGGTGACGAAGTAGTTCTCCTGGTTCCACACCGGCCGGGTCTGCGCCCACGGGAAGCTGCCGGACGCGTAGACGCGCACGTTGCCCTGCTTGTCGTCACCACCTTCGGCGCAAGCCGTGATGATGCGCGCTTCGCCGCTGCCGTCGAGGTCCGCGATCACGGGCATCTCGGTGCCGGTGCCGGAGCCGCATGCGAAGGTCGCGAGATCGATCGCGATCGCGCCATCGCCGTTGATGATGCGAATCTGGCTGGTGTCGCGATAGACGAGTTCGGAGATGCCGTCGCTGTTGAAGTCGAACATCGCCAGCGTGGTGACCGCGGAACTGTCGGTCGTCGGCAGCGTCCACTTCGCCACGAGTCCGGTTCCGGACACATACTCGAACGCATTGAGCTGGCTCGCCGTGGTCAGCACGATCTCGGGTTCACCGTCGCCGTCGATGTCGCCGACGAACGGCTGCGAACCGCCGGTGCCGAAACCGACCTGCAAGCCCTCTACCGCACCGCTCGCAGGATCCCACACGAACACCGCGGCCGGCCCGTTCTGGCTGCCGTCCGTGGTGCGGACGACCACGATTTCGGGTGCGCCATCGAGGTCGATGTCGGCGATCGCGGACCAGCCGTCGCCGACTTCGGGCACCAGCGGATCGGCTTCGGCGAACACGGTCAGGCTGTTGCCGGCTTCGCCCAGTGGATTGACGATGTTGACGGCGTACGCGGTACCGCCCGCGACCAGTTCGAGCAAACCGTCGCCGTCGAGGTCCGCGGCCGTGGTGTTGCCCCACAGGCAGGTGCTGAGCTGGCAACCGCTCGGATCGGCGGCGCTCAGCGCGGCAAGGCGCGCGCCGGTCTGCGCATTGAAGATCTGGTTGCCGACGAAGACCTCCGGTACGCCATCGGCGTTGAAGTCCGCGACATTGATGCCGAGTCCGCCGCGCGCCGTGTCGTAGTCGTAACGCTGGTCCGAAACCCACATGACCGTACCGTCGTTGCGATACGCGATCAGATGCCCGTCCTCGGCCGGATCGTTGCCGGCGGTGCGCGCTACCTTGAGCAGGATTTCGCCCTGCCCGTCGCCGTCGACGTCGGCGAGCGCGAGCGCCGCGTTGCCGGTCCACAGGTACAGCGGCGTCGAGATCGTGTCGAGCAGTGCGCCGTCGCTGCCGCGATAGATGTTGATGTCGCGCGCGAGGCGCTGATCGACGGTCGCGCCCTGTGCGTAGTCCGTGTTCGAGCCGATCACGATGACCGGATGGCCGTCGCCGTAGAGGTCACCGACCAGCGGCGTCTGATACACCGGCACGCCGATACCCGCGGAACGCCACAGTTCGCTGATCGTGAACGCGCCTACCGGCGGGGTCGTGGTGACCGGACAGGTCAGGAAGTAATCAGGAGGCAATGTCGGCGAACCGGTCAGCGCGACCGGATAGTCCTCGACCTCGCCCGCGCTCGCGACGCCGCCCGGGTCGCCTGCGCCGATCTCGCCGGCTGGTGCCAGGCGCAGGCGCGCTTGCAGGGTGCCCGGCACGAGGCCGGCGAGGGACAGGCCGTTCCAGGTCAGCGTCACCGAAGTCGCGCCATCCGCGACCGACGCGGTTACGCCTTCGCTGGAATCAAATACGTCGTTCTGGTTCCAGTCGACCCAGCCGGTCACTTCGGCCGGCTGACCCGTGCTGTTGTGGACCGCGAGCGTCACGCTGTAGGACGTCTGCGTGGTCGAAACCCCGGGCATGGAAACGACCGCGTCCTCGTCGTCGATATCGGTCGCATCGTCGCCGTTCGCGGCCGATCCGGGCTGGCCATCGCCATCTGCATCGATCGACGCGCCGAGCATCAGCAGCGCGGTGTGCGCCACCGCGTCATAGCCGGCAATCGAATGACGTGGGCCGCCACTGGCCAGGGTGGTCGCGTACGTGTCCGGCGCGTCGCCGAAGTCGAGCGGCAGCGTCGCTGCCGAGCAGCGGGCGCCGTCATTGGTCGAACTGTCCGGGCCATTGGCCGCGAGCGATCCGGTGACGGTCACCGGATCGACGCGGTAGATGTTTCCGTCGTCGTTGTTGCTTGCGTAAAGGAACCCGCTTGCATCGGCATAAGCTGCCCCGACGCTCGCCGAAATCGCGGGAATGCCGCTGATCGCTCCGAGATCGACCGTCACGCCGCTGGCCGGATCGAACTGCCACAGGTGAAGGGCCCCGGTCGCATTGTTGGACGGGAAACGGTAGAACCGGCCATCCACCGGCCGGAACGCCCAGTCGGCGCCGCCTGCAAAGCCCGGGAACGTGTTCGTGGTCTGGCTTCCGACCAGTTGGAGGTAAGTCGGCGAGCCGGGATCGAGATCGACCTCCCACACGCCGCCGGCCGAGCCGAGCAGCCAGAAATGCCCCTGGTCATCGAAGTCGCCGATGATGAAGTTGCTCGACGGCAGTCCTGCGGGCCAGCCCAGCAATTGCACGGACATGTCCGAACCGATACGGATCAGGGCCGGTCCCGACCCAGTGCCGGTTACACCGTAGATGTAGTCGTCCAGTGTGTTGTAGCCGACTGCGTTGATGTTGTTCGGATGGATGTCGTTGCCTATCGGGTTCGGTGCGCCTGTCGCGAGGTCGATCGCGATGACGTCGGCCGGCGCGCCCTGGAACAGGAACGCACGCGAGTCGCAGGACGCGAACGGCGGTGGGCCGGCCGTTCCGACCGGAATCTCCACGCAGCCATCGGGCGCAGGCACCGCGCTGCAATCCGGCGGCGTGGTGCCGGTTTCGTAGGCGACATTGCCGACCGTCGTCACGCTGGGAGCGAGCGGCGCATTGACCGTCGCGCTGATGGTCAGGACGAGGTTGCCGCCGGCCGGCACGAGCAGTCCGGTCCATTCGACATTGGCGCCAACAAGCGCGCCGCCGTTGTCCGCCGAAGCGAACGTCACATTCGGATCGAGCGTGTCGGTCACCGCATACGCCGTCGCGTCCCCAGCGCCCGAGTTGGTCAGGGTGATGTTCCAGGTCAGCAACTCGCCAGGTTCCGCGACACCGGGCTGGGTACCGCTCTCGGCGGCCAGGGTCTTCGCGACCGCGACGTCGGCGGCAACCGTGACCGGGCACCCGGTCGCGGTCTGCGGCAGTCCCCACCGGCTGGCGGTACCGGCCGGCAGCGGGAAGCCGTCCACCACGAAACCGGGGTCGACTGCGTCCGGAGTGTCCGCGACGCTGAGCGCCGAATCGTTGACATTGGCAACGTACATGCGCCCATCCGGTGCGCGTCGAACCTGGCCGCCGTCGCCTCCGAGCTGACCCAGGAACTCAACATTTGCCTCGAGTTCGGCCGGCGTCGTCCAAGTCGAAATGTCATAGCGGAACACCGCGCCGCCGAAGAAGATCTTCGTCGCGTAGACGTACTTGCCGTCCGGCGAGAAGTCCGCCGAATAGCCGGAACCGCCGGTGCCCGCGCCTTCCGGCAGGTTCCAGGCGAGTCGCTCGTACGCCTGGCCGGTTGCCGCATCGAAGTTCAACAGCCGTACGATCGTCTGGCCGATGCCGGCGGCCGATGACAGGGTGACCATGTCGGTGAGGTCGGCGCTGACATTGATCGTGCCGAACCGCGGCAGGTTGTTCGAAGACATTTGGCTGACCACCGGCATGCCGGTGACCGGTCCACTTCCGTCGAAAGCATAGGCGAGGAAGTCCGGCGAGTTCTGCACGAACGTCAACACCCAGAAGCCGGTGCCGTCCGCATTGGGGATCGCGGTCAGCGCTTCGGATGCGTCACCGGCGGCACCGAGCGCGATGTTCTTCTGGCCGACCACGACATCGCCGAGGCCTCCATCGAGGCTCATGTCCACTACCGAATAACGCAACTGGCCAGCCGCCGGGTTGTTCTCGGTTCCGCTGGTCGTGACCACGAAGTACACGCCGGGCTGGCCGATCGCCGGGAACGACGCGACCGTCTGGGTCGCCGAGGAGTTGCCGGTCAGGCCGCCACCGTTCGGCATCACGCTGCCACTGCTGTTGTAGATCTGCTGGCCGTTCGACCAGAACAGGAGGTTACCCGCCGTGTCGGTCACCACGGTGGATCCTTCCGCCGAATTCGAGACGCCGGTGAACGCGGTCGCGGTCGTGCCGCTGATCCCGAAGTCGATGCCACCCTGGAACCCGAAGTACCAGAAGCGCTGGTTCGCGCGCACCTGCTCGTCGGTGCAGACCTGGAGCGGCGGCGAGATCACCGGGATCGAGGCGCAGTTCGCCGGACGCGGCGTCACGCTGCAATCCGGCGGTGTACCGCCGGCTTCATACGCGGCATTGCCGATCGCGCTGACGCCTGCGGGTATCGGAGAATTGACCGTGGTCGTGACGGTCAGCACGAGGCTGCCGCCGAGCGGCACGTTCAGGCCGCTCCACTCGACGTTGCCTCCGACCATGCTGCCGCCATTGTCGGCCGAATCGAACGTTACGTTCGGATCGAGCACATCGGTCACTGCATAACCGGTCGCGTCGGTACCGCCGGTATTGGTCAGGGTGATTTCCCAAGTCAGCAGCTCGCCCGGCTCGGCGTCGCCGGGTCGGACGCCGCTTTCCGCGACCAGCGCCTTGGTGATCGCGACATCCGGCGGCGCGACCGAGCAGCCGGTCGCAGTCTGCGGCAGGCCCCAGCGACTTCCGGAACCGGAGGTCATCGGAAAGCCGCCTTCGACGTACCCCGGATCGACTGCATCGGGGGTCTCGATGACATGGAGGTCCGAGCCGCCCGCGCCGGCGATGTACATGCGGCCATCTGGCGCGCGGCGCACCTGCCCGCCAAACGGGCCGATCGACCCGAGCGCCTCGACGTTCGCCTCGAGCTCGGCTGGAGTCGTCCAGGTCGCGATGTCGTAGCGGTACAGCTCGCCACCACCGAAGATCTTGGTCGCGTACACGTACTGGCCGCTCGGCGAGAAATCGGCCGAATAGCCGGCGTCGCCCGTGCCGCCACCCTGCGGCAGGTTCCACGCAAGCCGGTCGTTGGCCTGGCCGGTGGACGCGTCGAAGTTCAGCAGACGCACGATCGCGGCGCCAGCACCGCTGGCAGACGATATCGTCACCATCTGCGTCAGGTCGGCGCTCATGTTGATGGTGCCGTAGCGCGGCAGGTGGTTCGACGACATCGTGCTGACCACCGGCGTACCGGTGACCGGTCCGTTCCCGTCGAACTCGTAGGCGAGGAAGTCCGGCGAGTTCTGCACGAACGTCAGCACCCAGAAGCCGGTGCCATCCGCGTTCGGCACCGCGTTGAGCGCCTCGGAAGCCCGGCCTGCCGCACCGAGCGGGATGTTCTTCTGGCCAGCGACGACGTCGCCGAGGCCACCGTCGAGACTCATGTCCACGATGGAGTACCGAAGTTGACCGGCCGCCGGATTGCCTTCGGTACCACTGGTCGTTACCACGAAGAACACGCCGGGCTGCCCGATCGCGGGGAATGATGCGACCGTCTGGGTCGCGGAAGAATTGCCAGTCAAGCCGTTGCCATTCGGCATCACGCTGCCGTTGCGGTTGTAGACTTGCTGGCCGTTGGACCAGAACTGCAGCTCGCCCGCCGTGTTGCTGACGACCGTCGAACCTTCTTCGCTGAAGCCCACGCCGGTGAATGCGGTTGCGGTCGATCCGCTGGTGCCGAAATCGATACCACCCGCATTACCGAAGTACCACCAGCGCTCGCTCGCGCGCACCTGTTCGTCCGTGCAGATCTGGAAGGGCGGCGGCGGTGGCCCGACAACAAGCTCGGACGATCCCGGCGGGTCCAGCCCGACCAGCGGCGCAACGTTGCCCGGACCGTTGCTGTAGGTGCCATTGGCCGCCGCGGTCACGCGCACGGTCACCGTGCACGATGCGACGCCGGTCGCGATGGAACCGTTGCCGATCGTGATCGTGTCGGTCCCCTCAACGGCTGTAATATCGGCCGCCGCGCACGTGGTGGCGCCGCCGTCTGCGGCGACCAGCAGGCCCGCCGGCAGGGTGTCGGTGAACGACCAGCCGGTCTTCTCCGCGAGATCGTCGGTGTTGACGATCGTGAAGACCAGCGGCACGGCGTCGCCGGGAAGCCATGGTCCGGGCGCGAACGCCTTTTCGAGTTTCGGCGTCGAGTCAACCACGCGAATGTCGTCGAATGCATGGTCGTTGCCGACCGTGCCGCCGTTCGCGTTGCGCATGACGATCCCGAGCTGAGTGCCCGTGAACAGGAACGAATTGTCGCTGCTGACCGTTCCGGTCGCACCGGGCAGGACGCACGGATTGGTCGGTGCGTTCGACATCGGGATCTCGGCAATCCCGTCGTAAAGGTAGAAGTTGAGTTGCGGCGCGCCGAAGCAGTTGACCGCCGTGACGTCGACCGAGAAGGTCAGGAACCGATTCGTGACATTGACGCCGATCGGTGCCGTGGTGCGGAACTCCACCGCATTGGCCGGCGACGCGGGATTCGCGGTGTACGCCGCAATCGCATGGTTGCTTTCGGGCGGCACGGAACTGTTGAAGGTGCCGAGCGCGGTGACGAGGTTGCGCAACTGGCTTGCGTAGGTCGAATTGTTGCAGCCGAGCGCGCCGATGTCCGCGTTTGTCGAAGTGCCATCCAGCACGAAGCCGTTGCAGGACGCCGGGTTGTTCCAGTTCGGTTCCGAATCGTAGGTCTCGCCGCCGATGCCGGTATAGCCGGTCAGCAGAACCACTTCGCCATCGGCGAGGCCATTCTCGAAGTCTTCGTGAAAAAGCACGACGCCCGGTGCGGCTAGCGCCGTGCCGACCATGAACGACAGCGAAGCGCAAGCGAATGCGAGACGCGCGCCGAATAGCCGCACGGCCCTGCGCACAGGAACCCGGACGTGCCGCAAGGGCGGCAATACGGATGCTGAGATCGACGGATGCAAGTCGCGTGTCGCGTGCTTCATGGCTTCATTCCTTTTACGTACCGCGTCTCGCGGCGCCGTATTGCGATCAACGGGAGTCAACCCGTCGGCGTAGCGCGCGCGATCGAAACAGCGAGCAACGGCCGCCGTCGCGCACGACGCATCGTCTAACGGCGAGGCTTCGAACGTCGGAAATCCGAACGGCATGCCAGCTCCCCAAATATCCGATGAGTACCGAAACATCGGCGGCGCGATGCGCAAGGAACGATTCGATCACCGTCCACGCGATGCCGCGACCTGGCGCGAGCCTAGCGAAGCAAAAAGAAAAAATCACTCGCACAAACTTGCGTATGCTCACGAAAACTCACGAGCAAGGGCGTGTGATTCGTCGGTTCCGGACGGCCAAACGCGGAGAAGAGAAACCTGCGTTCTCGCGCGAAAATCAGCGGTATTTCGTGCAAACCGTGCACGGATGCATCAACGATGCGATGCTCGCACGAGGTGCGCGGAGGGTGCGATCGAGTCCGCACAAATGTGCACGTTTCCGGCAATCGTGGAGATTCATATTCGCCGAATACGCATAGGATGTTTTGTACAGGAGCCATGCGAAAGCGGGACTCGCCTACCCGGAGCCGGCCACGCCTGGTATCACGGACGAAGAATTCGCAGCTCCCTCTGCGGGAACGGCATCTCGATGCCGTGATCCTTGAATGCCTGCCAGATCATCAGCATCAGATCGGCGTTGACGTGGTTTTTTCCGTCGTCGATTTCCTCCATCCAGAACTCGACGAGGATATCGATGCCGGACTCGCCGAAGTTCTTGATCTCCGCGTCGGCCAGTTCCTCCTCGGGCTGATCCGGGCCGTCGATCACCTGCGGATGCGACTGCACGGTTTTCTTCACCAGTTCGAGCATCGCCGGAATATCGGTGTTGTATGCCACCTGAAACTCGATCGAGTAGCGCTGACGCTTGTTCTTGTGGGTCCAGTTGGTGAAGGTCGCGGTGATGAACTTCTCGTTCGGAACGACGATGTCCTTGCCATCGAAAGTCTCCAACACGGTGGAGCGCATGTTCATCTCGCGGATCGTCCCCGCCTTGCCGTCCTCCAGCTCGATGTAATCGCCAACCATGAGGGACCGGTCGAGCAGGATGATGATGCCGGATATGAAGTTGGACGCGATCGCCTGCAGACCGAAGCCCAGGCCCACACCCAGGGCGCCGCCGAATACCGCCAGTGCCGTGAGGTTGATTCCCATGATCTGCAGCAAGACCAGGAAAATGGCGAAGAACAGCAAGGCCTGGAACAACTTGGCCAGCACCTCGCGCGTACCAATATCGATCGCCTGTTGCTTGCGGATGATCCGCTGGCCGGCGTGGTCGGAAGCGCGCCCCAACCAGAACAGGATCGACCCGAAGAGAGCCACCCGGATCAAGCCGTACGCAGATATCTTGATGTTCCCGAGTTCCACGCTGACCGCTTCCAGATGCGCGGTTACATCATCCAGCCAGCCAAGCACGTACAAGATGGCGATCGGAATCGCGATCCACGAAACGAGCCCATGAACGATCGAATTCCGGATGAAGCGGTTGATGGTCGAGGACAACAGAAAGACGACGGCCAGGCTCTGGCAGATCCGCACCAACCAGCTTTCCTGCACCACCGCCTCGCCAACGACGACGGCGATCCCGAGCGCAAGCAAGGTCAGCAGCGGAAACAACAGATCGCGTGCCTGATAGATGCCCTGGCGCAGCGGTATCCATGCACCGGTCGTTGGCTCCGCCATCAGCAACGGCGCGCGTTTCCTCAAGAGCCCGGCCACGGACCAGGCCGCCACCACCGACAGAACGGCGAGCGCAGCCTGGGCGTAGAACTGCGGGCTGGTTACCCACTGGATGGCCGATGAGAGAAACTCGGCCAAGCGCAACCGCAGCGAATCCATGTGCATGATGAAATCCCCCTTGCGAAAGTCAGGCGCCCCCAGGCCCTGCGTCGTCCGCCGCGATCATCACGTAACCCTGGCCGCGTACCGCGCGCAGCGGCAGGACCTGGCCGAGCCGGTCGCGTACCTTGCGGCGCAGGCGGTGGATGAGCATCTCCAGGCGATGCGAATCGAAATTGCGCGTCGTCGACGCGAGCAATGCGATGATCTCGACTCGCGTAACCACTTCGCCGGGCGTCGCGAGGAGGCGGCCAAGGAGCCGTCGCTCGAGCAGGTTCAAGGAAACGTGGAATCCGTCCGGCGAGTACAAGCGCCAGCCACGCTGCGCCAGGCGCCAGCCGCTGCCGCCTTCCGGGTTGCCCTGGACGTCGTCCGTGATACGCATTCGCCGCGCGAGGCTGTGCAGGGTCGCGGCCAGCAGGTCGAGATCGACCGGCTTCGCGAGCCATGCATCGACAGCATCGTGGAGCGCGCGAATCTGGTCCGGTTGCGTGCCGCGGCCGGTCAGGGTGACGATACCGATCGGCGATGCCGCCCGCAGCTCGCGCGCGACCTCCAGCCCGTATGCATCCGGCAGGACGAGATCCAGTACGAGCAGGTCGAACGAACTTTCGCCGAGGCGACGATGCAGATCCGACGCCCTCGCGAATCCTTCCGTATCGAAACCCGCTTCGCCGAGATGGGGAACGAGGATGTCCTCGCGCAACGCATCGTCGTCCTCGAGCAC